>UQMW01000044.1 GCA_900542275.1 uncultured Collinsella sp. | reverse complement strand
CGCTGCGTGCGTTTGAGCAGCTCACCGGCGCGCACGCCGTGCGTCCCGACATCGCCGGCTGCATGGGCGCTTACGGTGCGGCCCTGCTCGCCCGCGACCGCGCCGGCGCCGACGGCACCTCGACCATTCTTTCTGCCGAGGATATCGCGCACCTCACCGTGACGCAAAAGCACGTCCGCTGCGGTCGCTGTTCCAACAACTGCCAGCTCACCGTCAACGACTTTGGCGGCGGCAGGCGCTTCATTACCGGCAATCGCTGCGAGAAGGGCGCCGGCCACAAAAAGCAAAAGACCGAGGCCCCCAACCTCTTCAAAAAGAAAAACGAGCTGCTGTTTAACCGCGAGGTGCTGAGCCCCGACGAGGCCCCGCGCGGCACCGTCGGCATCCCCCGCGCCCTCAACATGTACGAGAACTACCCCTTCTGGCACGCGTTCTTTACGCGTCTGGGCTTTAGCGTGCAACTGTCCGACCAGTCGAGCAAAAAGACCTACCAGGCGGGTATCGAGTCCATGCCGTCCGAGAGCGTGTGCTATCCGGCAAAGATGAGCCACGGCCATGTGATGAACCTTATCGACCGCGATGTCGACTTTATCTGGATGCCGTGCGTGCGCTGGGAGCGCAAGGAGGATCCGACCGCCGGCAACTGTTACAACTGCCCCATCGTCATGAGCTACCCCACGGCGTTGGCACTCAACATCGACGAGATCCGCGAGCAGAACATCGAGTTCCTGTACCCGTTTGTGCCCTATCATGACAAGACCGAGCTCAAGCGCCGTCTGTACCAGGTGCTCGCCGTCGACCGTGTGGCCGATGCGCAAGCCGGTCGCGGTCGCGTGCGTGGGCCCAAGATCACGCGCTCCGAGGTCGATGCCGCTGTCAACGCCGCCTTTGAGGCCGATGCGCGTTTCCACGAGGACATCCAGACCATGGGCGAGGAGGCTCTTAAGTGGGTCGAGGACCACGGCGGTCACGGCATCGTGCTCGCCGGTCGTCCCTACCATAACGACCCCGAGATCAACCACGCCCTGCCCGAGCTTATCTCGAGCTTTGGCTTTGCGGTCTTTACCGAGGATTCGCTTGCGCATCTGGTGAAGCCCGAGCGCCCCATCCGCGTCGTCGACCAGTGGATGTACCACAGCCGCCTGTACGCCGTCGCCCGCTTTGTGACCATGCGCAACGACCTGGACCTGATCCAGCTCAATTCCTTCGGCTGCGGCCTCGATGCCCTGACCACCGATCAGGTGCAGGAGATCCTGGAGGCCAGTGGCAAGATCTACACCGTGCTCAAGATCGACGAGGTGTCCAACCTGGGCGCCGCGCGCATTCGCATCCGCTCGCTCATGGCGGCACTCAAGGACCAGGAGGCCGAGCGCTTGGCCGAGGCCACGGCTGCGGGCAAGGTCTTTGAGCAGGGCGACGCTGCGCCGGTGGCGCCCTCCACGGATGCCCCCGCGTTCGCGAGCCGCAAGTACACGTTCGAGGCACAGCGTGAGAGCGCCTCGACCGCATGGCCCAAGGTGCCCTTTACCGAGCAGATGCGCGACGAGGGCTATACCATCCTGTGCCCGCAGATGGCGCCGATTCACTTTGACCTGGTCAAAGAGGTGTTCCGCGGTGCCGGCTACAACTTGGAGCTGCTGCCCTCGACCGACCACGATGCCGTCGAGGCTGGCCTGCGCTATGTGAACAATGACATTTGCTACCCGTCGATTCTGGTGACGGGCCAGATTATGGAGGCCATCGAGAGCGGCCGGTACGACCTGTCCAAGACCGCCGTGGTCATCAGCCAGACCGGCGGCGGCTGCCGTGCCACCAACTACATCGCGCTCATCCGCAAGGCCCTGCGCGAGAGCGGCCACCCCGAGATCCCCGTGATCTCGCTTTCGGCCGTGGCGCTCGGCGAGGACAACCCCGGCTTTAAGCTGACGCCGGCGCTGCTTAAGCAGGCAGTCTACGCGGTGCTCTTTGGTGACGTGATGATGCAGATGCTCTACCGCTGCCGCCCGTACGAGGCCACGCCCGGTGCCGCCAACGCGCTCTACGAGGAGTACATGGCGCGTGCCCGCAAGTTGGCGCCCAAGTTCAACCGCCACAACTACACCAAGCTGTGCCGCGAGGCCATCCGCGCGTTCGACACCATGCCGCTCGTGGGCGAGGGCACCAAGCCGCGCGTGGGCGTGGTCGGTGAGATCTTGGTCAAGTTCCATCCAACGGCTAACAACCACGTGGTCGATGTCATTGAGCGCGAGGGCTGCGAGGCCGTGGTGCCGGGCCTGCTCGACTTCTTCCTCTACTCCATGAGCAACGCCGAGCTGCAGAAAGACGAGCTGGGAAGCTCTGCTACTACGCGCGCGGGCATGCAAGCGCTCATCAAGCTCGTGGACTGGATGCGCACGCCGGTGGAGGAGATGCTCGAGAAGTCTCGCCGCTTTGAGGCGCCCGAGCGCATCGGCACCATGGCCGACAAGGCCCGCACGGTGCTTTCGGTGTGCAACAACATGGGCGAAGGCTGGCTGCTCACGGCCGAGATGCTCGACCTCATCGACCACGGCGCGCCCAACATCATCTGCACGCAGCCCTTTGCGTGCCTGCCCAACCACGTGGTGGGTAAGGCCGTGATCAAGGAGCTGCGCCGCCAGCACCCCGAGAGCAACATTGTCGCGGTGGACTACGACCCCGGTGCGTCCGAGGTCAACCAGCTCAACCGCATTAAGCTCATGATCAGCGTGGCCAAGGAAAACATGCGCGCCGGCAAGGGCTTTAAGCTCGAGAAGGTGGCGCCGCTCGCGATGGACGAGGTCACCGGCCAGATGCGCGCCCACGACGGCTGCGTGAGCTGCGAGCCGGCCAGCGAGGAAGCCGTTGCGTCGGTCGCCGAGCGTCTGGGACGCGGCATTAAGAAGTAGCTTGCCCGCTATGGGCTAGATATGAGACAAACGGGTGGCAGCCGTGCCGGCTACCACCCGTTTTTGCTGGACATATGTTGCGTAAACGCCCCAACTATCACCCTTTGCGAACTTAGATTTCGGAAGTATGCGGCAAAATCTGAATAGGCCGAGCACACCGGATATGTCAAAGCTCTGTACCTGCGGTTTTATTGGCGAAAAATCAGGACGTGCTCAAGAGTTTCGGAATTTGCCGCATACTTCCGAAAACGACGTCTCGGTGGCACCAAAAACTGCCCTCGGAACCCTGAGATAATGAACATATGTAGCCGTTTGCCGCGAAATACCGCCCGTTTATAGAACCCACCCCCAGCGCGCGTCATCCTTACGTTTGAATTAATACACATCTATGGAATTACGTAAGAGAGGATCGTCCCATGAGCTACAAGACCGTTTGTGTTGCCGGCGGCGGCGTGTTGGGAAGCCAGATTGCCTTTCAGGCTGCCTACTGCGGCTTTGATGTAACGATTTGGCTGCGCAGCGAGGGCAGCATCGGCCGCACCCAGCCCAAGATCGATCACGTGCGCAAGGAGTACATCGCGGCAATCGAGGGCATGGCGGACGGTACGGGCGAGTGGTGCGCCGGTATTGCCGATAGCGGCCAGCCCTTCGACAAGGAAGCGGCGCTCGCCGCCGTCGAGCGTGCCTACTCCACACTCAAGCTGGAGCTCGATCTTGCCAAGGCCGTGGCCGACGCCGACCTGGTCATCGAGTCTATGGCCGAGGACACCCAGGCAAAGATCGGCTTCTACAAGAAGCTCGCCCCGGTTCTGCCGCAAAAGACCGTCATCGTGACCAACTCATCCACGCTGCTGCCGAGCACCTTTGCCAAGTACACCGGCCGTCCCGAGAAGTACCTGTCGCTGCACTTTGCCAACTCTATCTGGAAGAACAACATGACCGAGGTCATGGCACAGGACCAAACCGACAAGCGCTACTTCGACGAGCTCGTCGACTTTGCCAACGACATCCGCATGCTTGCCCTGCCCGTCAACAAGGAAAAGAACGGCTACCTGCTCAATTCCATGTTGGTGCCGTGGCTGCTTTCGGGCCTTGACCTGTATGTCTCGGGTGTGAGTGACCCCAAGAGCATCGACCTCGCGTGGACGCGCGGCACCGGCGCTCCCAAGGGCCCGTTCCGTGTATTCGACACGGTGGGTATCCAGACGGCCTACAACATCGTCATGCAGTATCAGAAGGTTCCGGGCCTGGTGAGCCCGCTGCTCAAGAAGATGATGATGCCCTACAACTTTAAGGCTATGGCGTCCGTCCTCAAGAAGATGCTCGACGAAGGCAAGCTGGGCGAAAGCTCGGGCGAGGGCTTCTTCAAGTACTAAAAATGATCTCTTGGGGGCGGAAGCGTTGAGGATCTACGGTAGTATGCGACAAGATCTGAATAGGTCGAGCAAGAGCTGTAGCGCGCGTTGACGTTTGCCCAATAGAACGCAAAAATGCACCGTTCGCCGATACTCCTCTCGCGAGTGGTTGCCATATGGTTTGATGTTGGAAACATATGATTGCCGACAGGCCGTAGGTGACATTCGCCATGATATCGGAGGTACCAAGTATGTTTCGTGCTCCGTTAAACAAGTATCGGGCTGGTTAATATGGGCCGCCGTACTATCTCGATAACCCTTGCAGTGGTTTGCCTAGCTGTGCTCCTGGGCGCTATAGGGCAGTTCGCTATAAGTCGAGAAACATCCTATATGCAGGAATGTGCTTCCGAAGGCTTTGCCATTGACGGTTACTATCGGGATGACGAAACAAGTCGGGAAACCCTGGCTTTTCTTGAGGAGGACAACTGTCGGTGGCAGCTGGTCGACCAAGACGGAATCTGCACAGACGGGCAGTTTAAGCGTACGGATGACCCCAACATCCTGATATTAAAGAAGGAAAACGGCGAAGAATTCGGTACGGTCCACGTGGCGTATATTTCGCGCCGACGCGATCAGGGCTTGCTCTACCTATTTAGAGATACCAGGGTGACCCGTTTTTATCTGGTGAGTACCGGTCCGGCGTTTACAGTGGAGTCTGGCGATGTCGATGCGGACAGCTGATTCACGGCAATAAATCAGCGAGCGGAGCGTGGCCATGGACCGCGTCCCGCTATTTGCTCGTGGCCCGCGTCACGTCTGCGCCATGTCGTGACTCGCGGCTGCGCGCATCCATCCCACGTCACGTATTACTGCACATCAAACTCCACGCGATCGAGCTCGGGCACATTGAGGTCGATGAGCTTGCGGGCTACACGGCGGTCGTGTGCCCCAAGCGCCTCGCTTGTCGTCACATGGGCGACAACCTCGCGCTCGACAAGGCCCTCCTCCTCGTCTTCGGTGGCCGAGGTCTCGACGGCAACGGTGTAATCCTTAAAGCCCGGCAGCACCGCGGCAAGCTCGCGCGTGGTTTCGGTGACGCCGTAACCGTCCTGCACGCCGGCCTGCGCCGAGCCAATAGACCCCGCCGTCATAACGATGCAGGGGATGGCAAAGATCACCGTGCCCACGATGATGCGGCGGCGCACCTTGTGTGACAGCTCATCGACCTCGGCGTTTTCCTCGGCGGTCACAATGCCGTCGCCGTTGAGGTCGCGCTTGAGCGGCACGCGCAAAAGAAGCAGCACGGCTTCGGCAGCCAGTGCGATAAAGACCACGTTGATGCCAAACTCGTAGAGGGCCGAGAGAAACAGCGACCCGCTCGCGATGGCGATGCCATAGCCCGCCGCGCACAGGGGCGGCATGAGCGCGGTCGCCACGGCCACGCCGGCGATGAGCGTGGCGGGTTCCTGGTCGCGCGAGTTGCCCAGTCCGCCCGCAAAGCCGCCCGCGAGCGCGACGGCAAGGTCCCACACAGTCGGTGTCGAGTTGTCGATGATGGCGGCCGTGGTGGTGCCAAGGGGCGAGAGCTTAAAGTACAGCGTGGACGTGATTAGACAAAAGACCATCTGCAGCGCGAGGCCGGCAATTGCCTCGACGGCAATCTCGCGGTCGAGCGTGGCAATGCCGTATGCCATGGCAAGGACCGAGCCCATAAGTGGGCAGATGAGCATGGCACCTACAATGGCGATATCCGAGTCGATATCGAGGCCGATGCTCGCGATCAACATGGCGATGATCAGGATGCATAAGTGTGAGCCAGTCAGGCGCGCCCCGTTTACAAAGCGCTTGCGAATCACGTGATAGGGCGCGCGTCCCTCGCGTATGTTGAACGCCTGCTTAAGGAAACGGGTGGCATTCTCCATGGCCTCGCTGTGTGCAGGGCGTATGCCGTGACGACGATGATGACGCTCGCGCAGCCGCTTGATCTGTTGTTTGTCGAGTTCCATGCTTACCTCGTTTAGCTTCTGAGCCGCTTCTTGCGTCTGTCGTCTTTACTCTACACCGCGTTAGGCGAGGTGTCAGACAAGGTTTGTTGACCTGGAAGTCAGGACAATCGACATGGCTAAAACGCCGTGAGGATCATAAGAGTCAAATAGACAAAAAAGCGCGGGGCCGGTTTGATTCCGACCCCGCGCTCTGCGCTGGTGCGTTGTTGTTCGGCCTACCCCAGCAGGCTCAGACCAACAGAGACAAACGCCAGGATAACGCCGACGATGGACTCGCCGCCGAGCAGGCCGCTGGCGACGACCAGGCCCTGCTCCTGGAAGGCGGCATCCTTGGAGGCCTTCTCCTCGTCCGAAAGACCGGCAGCGGCGTCGCGGCGTGCGGCCCACTTGTCGTAGGCGAGCTTGGCGCAGGAGCCCAAGAAGGCCGTGAGCGACATGTAGAACGGCAGGTACACGCCCAGGCCGATCATCATGGCCGGAATGCCGAGCCAGTACATGACGATGCCGGCGATAAAGCCGCCTGCGAACCACGGCACGCTCGGGATGCCCGAGACCATGGTGGCGACGACGCTTGCCTGCGCGGCCACAAAGCTCTTGTCGGGGCCGAAAGCATCCGGACCATAGGCGGTGACGAGCGCGACCATGACGGCAGCGGCGACCAGGGCGCCCACGATGCCGCCGATGGCCTGGCCGATCCACTGCGCACGCGGATTGGTGCCCAGCACGGCGCCGGCCTTAAAGTCGTTCATGACGTCGCCCGCAAGGCCGCATGCCACGGCCACGATGCCGGCGATAAAGAACAGCTTGACCTGGGCGATCTGTGCGAAGGCAGCCACGATGAGCATGACGATGAGGCCGAAGATCTCCATGGGGTCGATGCCCGTCTGGCCGCAGCTCTGCGCGCTCATGATAGTGGTGACAAAGGTGAACAGCGTGACGATGACGGCCGGGACGGGGCCAAGGTCGAGCGCGATGGCGACGATCACGGCGATGGCGGCAGTACCCAGGCCGATGATGCCGGCGTCGAGCTTAAGCGAGCCCGAGATGAGCGACTGCTCGTCGGTGTCGCTGGAGCTGTCGGCGGCGAGGCCGCGGGCGATGCCGGCGACCTGCGGCAGGATGTCCTTGAGGACGACGGCGACGCCAAAGCCCATCATGAGACCCATGCCGAGCGATTTGACGATGCCCTGCGCAGTCACAACGTCGAATAGACCGGCAGCGGTGCCGCCCACGATGATGCCAAAGTTACCTAGCAGCGCGCCGGCAAACCAGAAGGCAACCGGGGCGAAGCCAACCAAAAAGCCGATGGAGAGCAGCATGGGCGAGTTATAGATGGCAAAGGTCACGCCGGGGATATTGAGCGTGCACAGCATGCTGGGCACCACGCCCAGAGCGTCGCGAAGCACGCTGTAGATGCCTGCGATAGCCATGGAGCCAAAGAGCTGCTTGCCGGTCTTGCCGCCGGCCTCGGTGGCGCGCAGTGTCTGAGCTGCGGCATTGCCGGTGGGAAACTCCAGCGCGGCGTCCACGATAAAGTGGCGGTGGATGAGCGCCGTTGCCAGCAGGCCCAAGATGGTGCCGGCGAGTGCCACGATAAACATGTCGAGCCAGCTGATCTGGTCGGCATAGCCCAGCATCCAGGCGCCCGGGATGGTAAACGCCAGGCCGCCGGCGACCATGGCGCCCGCGGACATGATGGTGTGGGTGACGTTGGCCTCGTTGAGGCTGGCGTCACCCATGAGCTTCAGGAAGAACAGCGAGATGACGGCAGCGAAAATAATCGGCCAGGGGAGTGCACCCATCTTGAGGGCCGTGTAGGCCGAGCTTGCCGTGATGATCACGCAGCCAAGGACGCCGATGACGACGCCGCGCAGCGTGAGTTGCCCGCGCATCGAAGCGCGGTTCGAGGGATTGCTCATATAGAACTCCTTTGCGTATATCCGCTTCCCCCGGGAGCGCCGTTACGGATACGGCGCGGGAAGTCGGGTTACCAAGGGCCGCCGCGTGAGCTCGCAAACGACCGCGCACCAGTATAGCCGCAAGCTAGTCATTTTGGGATGACTGGTTTAGGTAGGCGATATACTGCTGGGCAGACGAAAGGAGCGCCGGCGATGCTTAATGGGTGCGCATATATATTGACGGTCGACGTGGGCAACACGTTTATTCGCTTTGGCCTGTTTGCCGAGGATTCGGCCGCGGCACAGGAATGTCCGCTTGCGACGTGCGAGATCACGACGCCGTCGAGCATCACGGCCGACGAGGCACGCATGCGACTTGTGCAGGTCATGGGCGCGCTCGCCGCCGATGCAGGTGTGCCCGGGGTGCTTGCACCCGCCGCGGCCGTGCTGAGCTGTGTAGTCCCGGCGCTCGAGCGCCCTTGGAAGACGGCGCTTTCCCGCACCTGCACGGGGCGCGTGCTCACCGTGGGGCCGGGACTTAAGACCGGCATGCCTGTGCACTACGATGACCCGGCCGAGATCGGTCCCGACCGCATCGCCGACGCCGTGGCGGCCCGTGCCGTCTACGGCTCTCCGTGCATCGTGATCGACCTGGGCACGACGACCAATATCGAGGTCATCGACGCGCACGGTACCTTTGTGGGCGGCGTTATCGCGCCAGGCCTGGCCCTCGGCGCCCGTTCGCTTTCGGCGGCAGCAGCGCGCCTACCCCAGGTTGAGCCCTCGGCGCCCACACATGTAATCGGCCACAACACGCGTGAGGCCATGCGCTCGGGTGTGGTTTTGGGCGAGGTAGCCCGCATCGACGGCATGCTCGACATGGTGCTTGCCGAGATGCGCGCGACCAAGGCCGCGGGGGAGGGCGATGTGCCCATCGTCATTACCGGCGACGATGCCGAGGCACTTGCGGCGCTGGTCGGCCACAGCCTGACGGTAGACGACGCGCTGACGTTGCGGGGTCTCGCCGAGCTCTACCGCATCAACCAAAAGCCCCGCCGCGCGTAGGGCGAGGGGCTGGTGGGATAAGCGCCCCTACCTTTCACCTGCTACAATGGGCCAAACTATTGCGATTGCGGAGGTGTCTGCCATGTCGGACGATCTTCATCAAACCGCGTCGGGCAAGCGCCGCGACGTTATTAGCTGGGACGAGTTCTTTATGAGCGTGGCCATCGCCGCGCAGCGCCGCAGCAAGGACCCCAACACGCAGGTGGGAGCGTGCATCGCCAGCACCAACCACCGCATCCTTTCGGTGGGTTACAACGGCACGCCCTCGGCGCTCAACGACGACTTTTTCCCGTGGGGTACGAGCGATGACCCGCTGCAGGACAAGCACAACTACGTGGTCCATGCCGAGGCCAACGCCGTGCTCAACTACCGTGGCTCGCTCAAGGACCTCGAGGGTTCCACGGTTTACGTCACGCTGTTCCCGTGCCACGACTGCGCCAAGATCCTGGCGCAGGTGGGCGTGGGCGAGGTCGTCTACCTGGACAATAAGTATGCCGACACCGATGACGGCCGTATCAGCCGCCGCATTCTCGACTCCTGCGGCATCAGCTACCGCCAGGTCATCGTCGATGTCCAGATTGGTACCGGGGGACAGGCTCGGCAGTAGCGCGTGCCAACGCCAGCTGGCGGCAAAACAGCCAAAAGAGCCCCGTCCCAAATTGACTGCTCGTGAAAGTCGTGTCCGCACGCATGGCTGGCGCCTAAGCGGGTACATGGCTGTAGTAACATAGCCCCTGTCCGCGGGCGTGCCCGCGTTATTGTGAGAAAGGAGCCCCTGTGGCTGTTAACGAAGAGCTGCTTAAGAAGGTTCTTGAAGAGATTCGCCCCAACCTGCAGGCCGATGGCGGCGATATGGAGTATGTGGGCGTCGACGACGAGGGTGTTGTCAAGCTGGAGCTGCAGGGCGCCTGCGCCGGCTGCCCCATGAGCTCGCTAACCCTTTCCATGGGTATCGAGCGCATCCTGAAGGAGCATGTGCCCGGCGTTACCCGTGTCGAGCAGGTCAATGCCTCCGGCGAGACCGACGACCTGTACGACGAGTACGCGCCGTTCTAAGATGCGAAAGCTGCGGACGGCATACTCCGCATAGACGTTACGCCCAAATATGCGGCTGCGAGCGCAAGGCCCGCGGCCGCATTTGTATGTAGGGAGCAGGGGATCGATATGCTCAACGACCTCTACCATATGCTTGATCCCGTCGCGATCTCGGCGGGCCCCATCACCATCTACTGGTACGGCCTGGCCTACGTGGTCGGTGCTCTGCTCACGGCGGTCGTTATGTACCGCACGCAGCGTCGTTGGGGCTTCGACATTACGATTGATGACCTGACGAGCGTCGTGGTCGGCGCGGTCTTTGGCCTCATCATCGGCGCGCGCCTGTTCTACGTCGTCTTTTATGGTGATGGCTACTACTGGGCGCACCCGCTCGAGATCTTTGCCACCAACGAGGGCGGCATGAGCTTCCATGGCGGCTTGGTGGGCGGCATCTTGGGCGGCATCATCGTGTGCCGCATGTATAAGCTCGACGCCTGGACCATCGCCGACCTTGCCGTTATCGGTGCTCCGCTGGCGCTGTGCCTGGGACGTTGCGCCAACTTCGTGAACGGTGAGCTGTGGGGTAAGCCGACCGATCTGCCCTGGGGTGTGGTCTTTGGCGGCACCGCGGGCGATATGCCGCGCCATCCCTCCCAGCTCTACGAGGCGTTTCTTGAAGGCATCGTGCTCTTTTGCATGCTGCAGGTGCTCAGTCGCAAAAAACCGCTGCTGCCCCAGGGTACGTTTATGGGCGTCTTTGTGATGGGTTACGGCATCGTCCGCTTCCTCATTGAGTTTGTGCGCGTGCCCGATGCGCAGCTGGGCTATCTGCTGGGCGGCGTCATCACCATGGGTCAGCTGCTGAGCCTGCCTCTCGTAATCGCGGGTCTGGCGCTTATCATCTTTGCCCTCCGCCGCAACCGTCCCCAGCGCATCTACCTCGACGCCTAACCAAAACCACCACAAAGGGGACAGGCATCTTTGTGGTGGTTCGCTGGGCAACGATGACAGAACTGTAACGTTTTCCCAGATAAAACCTGCCAAAATAAACCTGTCCCTTTTTGGCAGGTTTCTAGAAAGGCTTTCGGACTGTGAAGGATTCCGACCTCTCCACAACGGCTGCGCGCGACGCTGCCCGCATCGTCTGGTTTAAGCGCTACCCCGCCAAGCAGACGCTCATCGCATTTTTTCTCGCGCTGTTGGCGACCACGGCGTTTTCCATCGATCCCGCGCCGGTCTCGAGCAACGCAGTCTTGGCGATTGACCCCAAAGCCTCGGGCATGCTGTACGTGTGCTACGAGGTGCTTCTCTCGTTTGCCGGCCATACCGATGCGGTCATGTTGCTTGCGCTTGCCTGCCTGCTCACGCTGCCGTTTCGCTACGTATTCTTTGGCCGCGGCGACGCCTGGCGTCCCTCGGTGATCCTTCCGTCGCTGTTCTTTGCCGTCTGCATGGTGTTTGGCCGCAGCTATGACCTCACCGATTCGGCCGAGATCGTGCTCGGCGACAAGGCCCGCATCATCTGTGCCTGGATTGGCGGCGCGGGCTGGATGCTCTTGGCGATCGTTGCCTTCTACCTGGCTTTTGAGTGTCTAGATTGGCTGAGCTCTCGGCGCATTCCGTTTTCCGAAGCGCACTTTGGCCGCGTATGGCGTGTGGCTCACGCCGTGCTCTCGGCCCATCCCTTTGCCGGGCCCTTCCTGGTGCTTATGATCGCCTGGGCGCCCACGCTCATCGCTTCGCTGCCCGGCCTTTTTATGGGAGATACGGGTGCGCAGATTCGCCAGTGGTTCAACTATCCCAACGGCACGAGCGACTACCTGCGCCTACTCAACCCCAATGTCCTGCTCAACGGGCATCACCCGGTCGTGCACACGGCCATTATCGGCTCGTGCGTTCAACTGGGGCTTTCGGTCTTTAACAGCGCCAATGCGGGGCTTGCCATCTACACCTGCGCTCAGTTCGTCATTACGGCCGCCTGCATGGCCTATTCCGTCTCGTCGCTGCGCAAACTGGGCGTGAGCCTGCCGGTCCGCGGCGTGATCTTGCTGTTCTTTGTGTTTATGCCCATGTTCTCTAACTACGCGGCCCTGCTCACCAAAGACGTGCTCTTTGCCGACGCGTTTTTGGTGCTGTTGGTGCAGACCGTGAAGCTCGTGGCCTGCGGCCTGCCCCGTCGCGATGCCAATGCCGAGCGTGCGGGCGAGAAGGCCCCCGTGCTCTTTGCGCGCCATGACTGGCTGTTGTTTGCGCTTGCTGCCATGGGTTCCACGTTTTTGCGCAATGGAGGCCTGGTGTTTCCGCTGGCGGCGTGTATGATCGCGGCGGCGTTTTGCGCATGGGATGTACATGTCGCTCGTCGTGCGGCTAAGCAGACGGGCACCGCGGTCTCATGCGTCACGCCGCGATTCCGCTGGGTTGGCGTCCTCGCGGTGCTCGCGCTCTGCCTTGCCTCTAATATGTACTTCACCAAGGTCTTTATGCCGGCGCACGACATCACGCCCGGCTCCAAGCGCGAAATTCTCTCGATTCCGTTCCAGCAGACGGCTCGTTTCGTTCAAAAGCACGATGGCCTCAACTCGGGTGTCAACCCCACGGTAAAGGAGGACGGCACCATCGTGGAGGCGCCCTGCGACGGTTTGGTGACCGACGAGGAGCGCGTCGTGATCGATCGCGTGCTCAAGTACGAGAACCTGGGCCGCCGCTACAACCCTGACAAGTCCGATGCCGTCAAGAACTGCTTTAACGAGTACGCCTCGCAGGAGGACATCAAGGCCTATTTTGAGGTCTGGGCGCAGATGTTCAAAAAGGATCCCGAGTGCTATATCTCGGCGCTCATCAATAACTATTACGGCTACTTTTATCCGAGTGCCCGCGATGCCTGGGTCTACAGCACGGCGCGTAGTGCCGAGATCATGGCGCGTCCCGACAACCTCAAGTACTTCGACTTCCATCCGGTTGACAGCAACGTGGTGCGCTGGTGTGACCACCTGATCAATCTGTACCGTGTGGCGGTGCAGCGCATCCCGTTTATTTCGCTCACCATGAGCTCGGCCACCTATGTGTGGATCATGATTGCCGTGGTGGTCTACCTGCTGCGACGTCATTCATGGCGTGCGCTGGCGATCTGGGTGCCGCTGTTGGGCGTGCTCGCCGTGTGCCTGATTGGTCCGTGCAACGGCTCGACCTACATGCGCTACCTGTATCCGGTCATCGCCTGCATGCCCTTCGCCATCGGCGCCACCGTCACCCGCAGCGACTTCCTCTGGTCCTAACTTGGTGCATTGGGGTCAGGTTTCTTTGCACCAAAGGGGACATCATCACGACGCCTTCATTTTGGGGTTTATCTCGCAGGCTAGTAGGTATATCATAACGACGTTTGTTTATATTGCCCGAGCATCTGCGCTGGGCTTTAGGTCGAAACCGATAGGAGACACGTATGTCCGGACACTCTAAGTGGGCCACAACCAAGCATCGTAAGGGCGCGCAGGACGCCAAGCGTTCCGCCCTCTTCTCCAAGCTCAGCCGCAACATCACTGTTGCTGCCCGTCTCGGCGGTGACCCGCTGCCCGAGAACAACGCCAGCCTCGCCGCTGCCGTTGCCAAGGCCAAGGCTCAGTCCATGCCTAAGGACAAGATCAAGTCCGCTATCGACAAGGCTTTTGGTTCGGGTGCCGATGCCGCCGTCTACGAGAACATCGTGTACGAGGGCTACGGTCCCGCCGGTGTCGCCGTCTACGTCGACTGCCTGACCGACAACCGCAACCGTACCGCCGCTGATGTCCGTTCCGCCTTCTCCCACGCTGGTGGCAACCTGGGCACCTCCGGCTCCGTCGCCTTCCAGTTTGAGCGCAAGGGCCAGATCGTCGTCGCCAAGGAGATCCTGGATGAGAACGCCAAGAAGGAGACCATGATCGCCAATGGTGCTGCCGGTGACGAGGATGAGTTCATGATGGCTATCGCCGAGGCCGGTGGCGAGGACTACGAGGATGCCGGCGAGGAGTGGATCGTCTGGACTGCTGCCAACGAGGTCATGGCTGTCTCCAAGGCGCTCGAGGAGCAGGGTGTCCAGGTCAAGGGCTCCGAGACCACCATGGTCCCGACCACCCCGACCGAGGTTTCCGGCGCCGACGCCAAGAAGGTCCAGCGCCTCATCGACCGTCTTGAGGAGCTCGACGACGTCCAGGACGTCTACAGCACCATGGACATGACCGACGAGGTCATCGCTGCCCTCGAGGAGGAGTAGCGCCAGCACGGATTGAGCCGTGCATATCTGGGCATAATGAAGCGAGCATGCAAGCCTCGTGGAATAGATGAGCCGGATCCGCGTGCGTAGAGCACCGGACCCGGCTCTTTTATAATGATGCGAACCGTTTTGCATTTCGAGAGCCGAGATTTGAAGGGAGCGCCGCGTGCGCGTACTCAAACGAGCCCTAGCGATCGTGTATCTTGCCGCCACCATCGTGGCGCTGGGTACGCTTGTCTGCCAGTTTTGGGGGCCGTATACGTATCGCTTTATGCTGCTGATGCGCGACCCCATGCCGCGCATCGTCGTGACGGCGTGCGCCGGCGTCGTGGCGATCGGCGTACTGCTGAGCTTTTTCCGCCTGATGTTCGCCCGTCGCGAGCCGTCCTGCGTGCATCCGGCGGGGGAGCGCAATATCGAGGTTACCCTTGCGGCGCTTTCTTCGTGCGCCAGGGTTGCTGCCGGGCGCGACGACCGCGTGATGGTCGAGCATGTCGAGGCTCGCGTCCAAGGCCCCGACGATTCGCACGTCCGTTTTAAGGTCGAGGCTATCGCGCTTGACGATAAGGACGTGGCATCTCTGGCTACCGCGATGCAGCAGCGCATCGAAGAAGCCTGCGATACCATGCTCGGCGCGCCGGGTACGACCGCGCGCGTCCGTTTTTTGCCGTCCAAGACTACCGTCCAGACCGTGGAGGTTTCCGGTGAGTGATACCAATCAAGATAAGACCGCTCGTACGCCGCGCCTGACGATTGACCAGAGCGCCACGTCGGCGAGCGAACCTGTTGATTCCAAAGCAGAGGCAACCGAGTTACAAGACGCGGCAGCCGCGGATTTTGACGAGGCTATGGGTCTCATCAAGGGTACGGGCGCTGCCGTCTGGAGCTATGCTGTGCGTCATCCCAGCACCACGCTCGGCGCCGTCGCCGGCTTTATCCTCGCCGTGTTGGTGCTCACGTTGGGCCTGTGGGACACGCTCGTCATTGCATTCTTCGTGCTGATCGGCGCTGTGATCGGCCAAATTCGCGACGGCGAGAACGGGATCGTCAACTTCTTCGGCCGTCTGTTTAGCGGCCGCTAATATGTATTCGACTGTCGCATCCGCGGCAGGCATAAGGAGGAACCATGGCTTTTAATACGAAGGTCGATGTAGCCGATACCGAGCTCGAGGAGAACGAGGCGGTCGTCGCCGAAGCTGAGGATGTGACGCTCGAGGATGAGGCTCTCGTCGAGGCCGAGTCCGATACGGATGAGGACGACGAGGAAGCGGATGAGTCCGAGGACTCGCTGACCTATTCCAACGGCGTGATCGAGAAGATCGTTGCCATGGCCACCCGCGAGGTTCCGCACGTTCTGGGCATGAAGGGTAACCTCATGCACTTTGTGCAGGAGCAGTTTGGTGCCGAGAATCTGACCAAGGGCGTGACGGTCGAGGTCACCGACGATAATCGCGTGGTCGTCAACATCTCCGTCATCATCGAGTACGGCGCCTATGCGCCCGCGATCTTCGACGATGTTAAGGCACGTGTCACCGAGCGCCTTGCCGCGATGACTGGCCTTGAGGTGGCGGGCGTCAACCTGCGCATCGAGGATGTCATCACCCCCGAGGAGTACGAGCACCGCACCAGCCAGCACGAATAACCTTCCAAAAAGGGACAGGTTTGTTTTGGCAGGTTTTATCTGCGAAAACATTAAACGGCCGACCGCGCAGGCAAAAGCGTGGCCGGCCGTTTTTGTACGCTCCCGATATAGTCATACCGCTCGTCTAACTAAGGGTTGCAATCCCCACGTTCCGCGTTACTCTAATGGGCGCATTGTTTCCAAATTGTTAACGAGGGGTTGCCGTAATGGCCGACGAGCACGAAACAGAAAGCAAGGCATGGGCGATTGAGGCCGCTGCGGCAGAGGCGGCGTCGCGTGCTGCCGAGGAGGTGCATCGTCCTCCCGTAGTGCCGATGGAGCGCGTGGTCGATCGCGATGTTATCGAGCGGGGCGAGCGCGCTGGTCGCAAGCGCAGTCAGGAGCCGGGCTTTCCGCGCTTTTTTGCCGAGCTCAATTTGGGTCTGATCCTCACGGCCTTTGCCATCGTTGCGTTTAAAACCCCTAATCACTTTGCTTTTGGCGGCACCTCGGGCGTGTCGGTCATTCTGTCCACGCTGTTCCCGACCCTGCCCGTCGGCGTTTTTATGTGGATTATCAATGCGGTCCTGGTCGTTCTGGGCTTTATCTTTTTGGAGCGCAAGGCAATCCTGTGGAGCGTCTTCGCCTCGTTTGCGCTGTCCGCCTATGTTTCGCTGTTTGAGCTCTTTATTCCGACCGATGTCTCGATGACGGGCGATATGTGGCTCGACCTGTGCTTTGCCGTGATTCTGCCGGCGCTCGGCAGCGCCATCGTCTTTGATATTGGCGCCTCGACGGGCGGCACGGACATCCTCGCCATGATTCTCAAACGCCGCACCACGCTTGAGATCGGCCGTGCGCTGCTGTTGGTCGATATCGGCATCGTGACCATCGCGGCCTTCTTGTACGGTCCGCGCGTCGGTCTGTACTGCGTGCTCGGCCTGTTTGCCAAGACGCTTGTGGTCGACAAGGCCATCGAGAGCATTCACCTGCGCAAAGTCTGCACGGTCATTTGTTCCGAGCCCCTTAAGGTCGAGGAGTTTATCGTCAAGCATCTCAACCGTACGGCGACTATCAGCCGCGGCTACGGTGCTTTCTCGGGCAAGTGCGTGACGGTGATCATGAGCGTGCTAAGCCGTCGCGAGGCCGTGCAACTGCGCCGCTATGCGCGCGAAGTCGATCCGGGTGCCTTTATCACGATTGTCGACAGCTCCGAGATCGTCGGCAAGGGTTTCCGCGGAACGAACTAACGCGGTCGAGCTCATCAAACAATCGAATAGCGCCCTGCGCATTGCAAATGCGTCATGTTGGAGTATTTGTCCCCACATTGGGTGATAATGATGCTAAAGACATCGTTTGCGATCCAGATGATTCGCTCAAGATACGAAGGGATGATCTCGATGTTCTGTTCGCAGTGTGGTGCCCCCATGGGCGACAACGATAAGTTCTGTGGTGCGTGTGGTGCCCCCAATGCCGGTGCCGCAGCCTCTGCCCCTCAGGGTCAGCCCCAGCAGTTTGTTCCGCAACCGCCCGTGGCGAATGCGTCCAAGGGCTGTGTGGCTCAGGCGTTTGAGGATATGACCAAGACTCCGGGCGTGCTGCAGCGCGTGTGCCAGATTGCCTTTTTACCGGCGCTGATTTGTGTTGTGTCGGTACTCGTGCTGTTTATTCCCGTTATTGGCGGCATTGCAGCTGCCATCGGCTTTTTGGCAGCTTGCATTGCGAGCGTGTGTGGTTCCGGCTTTGGTATTGAGTGGGGTCGCGATCTGTCGCTCAAGGTTGATGGCGGTATGGATCGTCCACTCATGCGTTCCACGTCGTTTGGCCTCGGAGTCTTTTCGAGCGTTATCTCGGTCGTGCTCGAGGTTATCGCTGCTATTCCCGTTATCGGTGTAGTGCTTTCGCTGGTGGAGAGCGTGGTAATTGGCGCCGCGGGCTCGTATTCGTATTACGGCTCCTATGCACTCGAGGCAGCGCTGTTTGGCTCGCTTGGCCTGCTTGTCCTGGCTATGATTGCCACGGCGGTCTTGGGGGTCTTCTTTAAGATGTTCGCCGACATTGCCGTGATGCACTTTGCGGTGACCGGTCGTGTCGAGAGCGCGTTTTCGCTCGACAAGGTCTGGGCGGCGTTTAAGCACAACAAGACCAAGCTGTTCTGCGCTTCGTTCCTTCCCGAGTTTTTGACGGGTCTGGTCGCCAACGTTGTCACATGGATCCTGACGCTCGTCTTCGGCGCCATTGCCTCTGTCGGTATGTATAACTACTACTACCGTCCTTCGGCTATTGAGGCGCTTGTTACCGGCGGTGGCATCACGCTCGTATTGTTCTTGGTGCTGACGGCGTTTGTCACGGTATTCCTTACGGTCTTTGGCAAGATGCTCAAGCATCGTGCCGTTGGCTATTGGGTAGCGCGTTATGCAGCTGAATGGGCTGATGAGGATAAGGATGACGTCCTGACCTTTGTGCTGCCGTTTGAGAAGAAGTCTGCTCCGGCTGGTTTTAGCACCGACGCAGCGCCCGTATCCGATTCCGCTGCGGCGCCTGCGCCCGAGCCCGAGCCCGAGCCCGCGCCCGAGCCCGTGCCTGAGCCTGAACCTGAGCCCGAGCCCGAGCCCGAGCCCGAGCCTGAGCCTGAGCCTGAGCCCGCGCCCGTGCCTGAGCCCGAGCCTGCGCCAAGCTCCGACGAGGACCCGCAGGACGAGTAACC
>UQMW01000043.1 GCA_900542275.1 uncultured Collinsella sp. | reverse complement strand
GACGCGTTATCTGCAACGATGGAAGGGTCTGCGACCTCGACGCGCAGGCGCGTGGCGCAGTTGGTTGCGCCCACGATATTGCCAACGCCACCTAAAAGCTGAATTACCCGCTCAGCGAGGACGTGATCTTGATCGGATTGAATACTGACCTCGCCATTGGGAGATTGCTCTTTGGCAAAGCCGCTTCCCGTTAAACGATCGATTGCCGCGCGATTGGAGACATGATCCTCGCGGCCCGGCGTCTTAAGGTCATAGACCAAGATGAGTGCTCGAAAACTAACAAAAAAGATGAGGCTAAAGGCAAGACCGATACCGAGCGCCAAAAGGTAGGAGCCGGCATGCATTCGCATGAGTGGGATGAAGTTGAAGGCCGTCATTTCCATGAGACCGCCCGAGAAGATGCCGACGATGCCAAAGAAGTTCATGGTCATGGCAAGGCAGGAGGACAGGACGGCGTAGAGCAAAAAGAGTCCGGGATAGGTGAACATAAAGAGAAACTCGAGCGGCTCGGTGACGCCGCAGACCACCGAGGCGACGATGGCGGGCAAAAGGATGACCTTAAGGCCGGCGCGGCGTTCGGGTTTGGCGGTGAAATAGAATGCTGCCGCGATGGCGGGAAGGCCAAAGAGCTTGCCCCAGCCGGTGGCGGTAAAACCTGCCCAGGGCGCAAGTTCATTTAAAGGGCGCGTGCTATGGGAGAGAATGGGGAGCAGGTTGGTCCACGTGGCGTAAATACCGTCGTGAATGACCAGATTGTCGTAATAGATGGGCATATAGAGCAGATGGTGCAGCCCCATGGGCTCGAGCGCTCGCTCCAAAAACACAAAGATGCCCACGCCGAAGGGGCCGACGCCCGCAAGTGCGTGGCGCAGCGTTTCGGTCACAGCGTATGCGAAGGGCACGATGGCGGCCGAGATGGCGGCAAGGGCAAACACGGCAAAAAAGCTGATGAGGTAGACGAGCGAGGAACCCGAGAACGTGCCGAGCCAATCGGGAACCTTGGCATCGTAGAAGCGGTCATGGATGGCAACGACGGTTGCCGACACCGCCAGCGGGCCGATAATGCCGGTGTCGAGCGTCTTGATGCCGTCGATGACGGTGATACCGCTGGCGGGGGTTAAAGACGACGGGTACTTAAGTCCAAGGTTGTCGCCGCTCAGCTTAATGATCTCGCTCAAAAAGAAACAGTAGGCAAAATAGGCTACGAGCGCCTCGAGGCAGCAGCGTGCCGGTTGCTTTTGGGCAAGACCGATAGGCAACGCTACGGCAAAAAGGAGCGGGAGACGTTTAAAGACCGTCCACGAGCCGCGCTGGATGATGGTCCAGAAAACGTACCAAGGGGTTCCGTATACGGCGAGGTCACCGACGATGTCTACGGTCGTGGCGAGGGCGGAGATGCCGACCATGAGGCCTGATATAGAAAACAGCATGGCGGGCGCGAACATGGCTCCGCCAAAACGTTGGATTTTCTGCAGCATAATATGCCTTCCGGATGCAACATGCTGTGCGAGCAAGAACGTTTAAACAATGAACTCATTGTAGAGGACTGGCTGCTTGCCGCATTGACGGTTTTGATTCGAATCGATTGGAGCATCACGGGCGCCGTTGACAGTTAATAATCGGTGCTTTGCCGATAGACGGTTTAAACAACCCAAAGAAATGCTATCGTGCCTAGCCATACATATTAATTAGAGGTGAAACAATGCCAAAAGCGATATACGAAGGAATCTACCGAGAAATACGCTCGCGCATCATTAATGGGACCTATGCGTTTCAGGAGATGCTGCCAACCGAAGCTGAGTTGACCGCGGAGTTCGGATGTACTCGCAATACTGTCCGTCGCGCCTTGGGTATGCTGGCCGACGGGATGTTTGTGCAGCCCATACACGGCAAGGGCGTGCGCGTTATTTGGCTTAAGGGCGAAACCGACATGTTGGGCGCACTCGAAGAGGTTGAGTCGTTTGGCGAGTTCGCAAAACGCAACAATGCCGTCGCATCGACCGAGGTCAAGTCTTTTGAACATTTGATTTGCACGGAGCAACTTTCTCGTCGCCTGGGCTTTAAGGTGGGCGAGGAGCTGATTCGTGTAGTGCGTGTCCGAAGCCTCAACGGCAGTGCTCGCCAGGTGGACCACGGCTACTTTTTGGAGTCGATCGCCAAGGGCCTGACGCCCGAGGTCGCCGAGAAGTCTATCTACGACTATCTGGAGCACAAGCGCGGCATCAAAGTGATGGCGAGCCGCCGTACGGTGAGTGTCGAGCTCGCCAACGATGAGGACTGCAGCTACTTGGACCTTGGCAAATACAACTGTGTCGCCGTCATGGAGAGCCAGTCGTACACCTCGGACGGCATCTTGTTCGAGGTCACGCATGCCCGCACGCATCCCGAGATCTTCCACTACCGCGTCAACTCCAAGCGATAGCCGGCTAGCTCGCAGCCTGACGAGACTCATGCCCTCAAAGCGAAAACGCCCGGTCAAACCGACAATGCATCGGCTTGACCGGGCGTTTTCGCTGCATTCGATAATAAATAATTGTTTATACAAAACTTGTCAAGTATCAAGTCGAAATTACCGTTCACCGAAGTTTTTCTACCGCTCTAGTAATACTTGTTCAAACAACTAGCCAAATAGCGTATTGTACAAATCAGCAAAAGGGGCAAAGTCCCCGAGCCAATCTCCGAAGGCGGCGGCAAAGGGTGCCGCCACGGTGTGAAAGGGTGGATTGTAATGAAGAACGAAATGAGCAGAAGGCAGTTCCTGGGCTTTGCTGGTTCCGCGGCTGCGGTTCTTGGTCTGGGCCTCGTGGGCTGCGGTGGTTCTGCCGGCTCTGGCTCCTCTGCTTCTGGTGACGCTGCCGAGGTCTACTTCCTCCAGTTCAAGCCCGAGGTCGACAAGGAGTGGAAGGAGATCGCCAAGGCGTACAAGAAGGAGAAGGGCGTCGAGGTCAAGATCGTGACCGCCGCCTCCAACACCTACGAGGAGAAGCTCAAGTCCGAGATGTCCAAGAGCTCCGCTCCGACGCTGTTCCAGGTCAACGGCCCCACCGGTCTTAAGAACTGGAAGGATTACTGCGCCGATCTGTCCGACACCAAGCTCCGCGGCGAGCTCATCGACGACTCCCTGGCTCTGCAGTCCGACGGCAAGGATCTGGGTATCGACTGGGTTCAGGAGAGCTACGGCATCATCTACAACAAGGAGCTCCTCGAGAAGGCTGGCTACAAGGCCGAGGACATCAACTCCTTCGACAAGCTGAAGGCTTGCGCCGATGACATCCAGGCCCACAAGGACGAGCTCGGCGTTGACGGTGCCTTCACTTCCGCCGGCATGGATGACTCCTCCAGCTGGCGCTACACCACCCACCTCGCCAACCTCCCGCTCTACTACGAGTTCGAGAAGGAGCACAACCAGGAGGACGACGAGATCAAGGGCGAGTATCTCGACAACTTTAAGCAGATCTTCGACCTGTACATCACCGACTCCACCTGCGATCCTTCGCAGCTCGCCTCCAAGACCGGTGACGACGCCACTAACGAGTTCGCAACCGGCAAGGCCGTCTTCTACCAGAACGGCTCTTGGGCCTACGCCGACCTCACCAAGGCCGGTATGACCGACGACCAGCTCGGCATGCTGCCGATCTACATCGGCGTCGACGGCGAGGAGAACCAGGGCCTGTGCTCCGGCGGCGAGAACTACTGGTGCGTCAGCTCCCAGGCTTCCGAGGATGCCCAGAAGGCCACCGAGGACTTCATGTATTGGTGCGTCACTTCTGACACCGCCACCAGCATCATCGCTGACAAGATGGGTCTGACCGCCCCGTTCAAGAGCGCTAAGGAGACCACCAACGTCTTCTCGCAGCAGGCCGTTGCTATGGCCAAGGATGGCAAGAAGACCGTTGCTTGGGACTTCGTTTACATCCCCTCTGAGGAGTGGAAGAAGAACCTCAAGCAGGCTCTCATCGCTTATGCTGCCGACAACACCAAGTGGGACGGCGTCAAGAATGCCTTCGTCGATGGCTGGAAGACCGAGAAGGCTGCTTCCGAGTAAGCAGTTGCTGCCCAAGCTATCTGATTAGCGACAGGGGGCGGGCAGACGTAGGTTTGCCCGCCCCCTGCATATTGAAAGGACCCTTCTATGGGCAAAGCACTCAAGCGCTGGTGGCCGCTCTTTATGCTGCCCACGTGCCTGGCGTTTATGATCGGGTTCGTGATTCCCTTTATCCAGGGTTTCTATCTCTCGTTCTGCCAGTTTATTACCATCAATAACGCGCACTTTGTCGGTATCGAGAACTACGTGCGCGCACTGACCGACCCGCAGTTCTCCACGTCGTTCTTCTTTACCGTGGCGTTTGCCTTCCTGTCGACGGTGCTCATCAACGTGATCGCGCTGGCCATTGCGCAGGCGCTCACCCGCAAGGCGCTCAAGGGCACCAACATCTTCCGTACGATTTTCTTTATGCCTAACCTGATCGGCGGCATTGTGCTGGGTTACATTTGGCAGATTCTGATCAACTGCCTGCTCTCCAACGTGGGTGCCCAGCTTATCGCCCTCAACTCCGCCGCTGGCTTCTGGGGCCTTATCATCCTGACCCTGTGGCAACAGGTCGGCTACATGATGATCATCTACATCGCCGGTCTGCAGTCCATCCCGTCTGACTACATCGAGGCCGCCAAGGTCGATGGCGCTACGGCATGGCAGACGTTTTGGAAGGTTAAGATCCCCAACCTGATGCCGACCATCACCATCTGCCTGTTCCTGTCCATCACCAACGGCTTTAAGCTGTTCGACCAGAACCTCGCCCTTACCGGTGGCGCCCCGGCGCACTCCACCGAGATGCTCGCCCTGAACATCTACAACACGTTCTATTCGCGCGCTGGCATCGCATGGCAGGGCATTGGCCAGGCCAAGGCAGTCATCTTCTGCATCCTGGTCGTCGCTATTTCCATGATCCAGCTTAAGGCCACGAGGTCCAAGGAGGTGCAGCAGTAATGAAACGCGATAAGGCTATCAACCGCGCTCTCTCGATTTTCTTTACGATCCTGTCGCTCGCGTGGATCTACCCCGTGTTCATGATTGCACTCAATTCCTTTAAGAAGGGGACTGCAATCAGCACCACCACGGCGTTCGATCTGCTCACGCCCGAGACGTTCAACGGCCTTGCAAACTACGTGCATGCTCTTAACGAGCAAGGCTTTGCTTCGGCGTTTATGTATTCGCTTATCATCACGGTCACGTCGGTCGTGCTGATTTTGGTGTGCTGCTCCATGTGCGCTTGGTACGTGGTGCGCGTCAACAGCAAGATTTCGAACTTCTTCTATTACCTGTTCGTTTTCTCGATGGTCGTGCCCTTCCAGATGCTGATGTTCACGCTGTCCAACCTCGCGGACCGCATCGGCTTTAACACGCCGTTCAACATCTGCTTCATCTATCTGGGCTTTGGTGCGGGCCTGGCGGTCTTTATGTTCGCCGGCTTTGTCAAGAACATCCCGCTCGAGATTGAGGAAGCGGCCATGATCGACGGCTGCAACCCGGTCCAGGTGTTCTTTAAGATCGTCCTTCCCATCATGAAGCCCACCTATCTTTCGGTCGGCATCCTCGAGACCATGTGGGTCTGGAACGACTACCTGCTGCCCTACCTTACGCTCGACTCCACCAAGTACAAGACCATTCCTATCTTGATCCAGTACTTCCGTGGCGGCTATGGCCATGTCGAGCTTGGCCCCATGATGGCCTGCATCATGATGGTCGTCGTCCCCATCGTCATCATGTACATCTTCTGCCAGAAGTACATCATCGACGGTGTGGTGGCAGGTGCCGTCAAGGGCTGATGCCGTAACTGTTTTGCAAGTTTTGGCGGCGCCCCTCATCGCGGCGCCGCGTATCGAAAGGTAAAGACATGGCCGAGATCGTTCTCAAACATGTTCAGAAGGTGTATCCCAACAACGAGTCAAAAAAGAAGGGCTTCTTTGGCAAAAAGAAGAAGACCGGGGAGAAGAAGCACAACCTCAAGGTTACCGAGGACGGTGTGCTCGCTGTAGAGGACTTTAACCTCACCGTTCACGACCAGGAGTTCATCGTCCTCGTTGGCCCCTCTGGCTGCGGTAAGTCCACGACGATGCGCATGGTCGCCGGCCTGGAGGACATCACCTCGGGTGACGTGCTCATCGACGGCAAGCGCGTCAACGACGTCGCTCCCAAGGACCGCGACATCGCCATGGTGTTCCAGAGCTACGCTCTGTACCCCAACATGACGGTGTACGAGAACATGGCGTTTACGCTTGAGCTCAAGAAAGTCCCCAAGGACGAGATCGACCGCAAGGTCCGCTCCGCTGCCGAGATCCTGGGTATTACCGAGTACCTCGACCGTAAGCCCAAGGCGCTCTCGGGCGGTCAGCGTCAGCGCGTCGCCATCGGCCGCGCCATCGTGCGTGACCCCAAGGTCTTCCTGATGGACGAGCCGCTGTCCAACCTGGACGCCAAGTTGCGTAACCAGATGCGCGCCGAGCTCATTAAGCTGCGTCACGAGATCAAGGGTACCTTCATCTACGTTACCCACGACCAGACCGAGGCTATGACCCTCGGCGACCGTATCGTGGTCATGAAGGACGGCGTCGTCCAGCAGATCGCCACGCCGCAGGAGGTCTTCAACCATCCCGCGAACATCTTCGTCGCCGGCTTCATCGGCGTGCCGCAGATGAACTTCTTCGATGCCCAGCTGGTGCGCTCGGGCAACGGCTTTACCGTCAAGACCGAGGATATGAACGTGGCGCTCGCCCCCGAGACTTGCGCACAGCTTGCCCTCAACTGGGACGGCGGCGACGTGAAGGAGATTACGGCCGGCGTGCGTCCCGAGCAGATCCTGCTTGCCGACAAGGGCGAGGAGGGTGCGCTCCAGGGCACCGTCGAGGTGACCGAGCTCATGGGCTCGACCGAGCATGTCCACGTGACCGCTCCCGACGGCCAGTTTGTCCTGATTATCCCCGTCGTCGACCTCGAGGCCAAGGGCGCGCTCAAGGCGGGCGACCCCATCTGGTTCAAGTTCGAGAAGAATGCGACCCACCTCTTCGATAAGGTCTCTGGCAAGAACCTTATCTAGGCCCGGTGCATCCAGGCCCTCCCTTTGGGCGACTGCGGTATTACCATCCTTTTGCCGCGGTCACATATAAGGCTCCCCTCCCGTCCACTGGGCGAGAGGGGAGCCTTTCTTTGTGTTGGGGCTGTCTGGCCGGTCGTTTGTCTCGATCTGTAACAGGTGGGGCCGATTTCGGACGTTAGATGTTACAGATTGAGATATTGCTGCGGGACGATTCCGTTTGTCTCGATCTGTAACAGGAAGAAGCAATTTTAGGTGCCAGATGTTACAGATTGAGATGAACTCAGATGGACGGTTTTGATTGTCTCGTTCTGTAACGGGCGGTGCCAATTCTGCTGGCTAGTTGTTACAGATCGAGATTGTTTGGCAGAGTCGGGTCACAGGGTAACGTGCGGGCACAAAAAACGGGGCCGTGTTGCCACGACTCCGTTTCTCAAGAGGATGGGTAAGGGGAATGAGCTAGCTCAGGTGCCAGATCTCGTCGTTGTACTGGGAGATCGTACGGTCGGACGAGAAGGTGCCGGCGTTGGCGATATTGATGAGCGCCTTGCGCATCCAAGCGTCCTGGTCCTCGTAGTCGGCCAGCACGCGCTCCTTGGTCTGGATGTACTCCTCAATGTCGAGCAGGGCCATAAACCAGTCCTTGCCCTTGATGTCGTCGTGCAGACGCTGCAGGCGCTCCGCGTTGCCGGTCGCCATAAAGGCGGGGTTGGTGATGAAGTCCACCAGCAGTTTGGTGCCGGGCTTGCGGTAGAGCACGCCGGCATCGTAGGTGCCGTCGGCGTAGAGCTGCTCGACCTGCTTGGACGAGGCGCCAAAGGTGTAGATGTTCTCGTCGCCCACGAGCTCGGCAATCTCCACGTTGGCACCGTCGAGCGTGCACAGGGTTAGGGCGCCGTTGAGCATGAACTTCATGTTGGAGGTGCCGCTTGCCTCCTTGGAGGCCAGGCTGATCTGCTCGGAGATGTCAGCGGCGGGGATCACGCGCTCGGCGGCGGTGACGTTATAGTTCTCGATCATGACAACCTGCAGGTAGGGAGCCACGTCGGGGTCGTTTGCAATCCACTGCGACAGCGTCAGGATCAGGTGAATGATGTCCTGGGCGATGGTGTAGGCAGGTGCCGCCTTGCCGCCAAAGATGATGGTGACGGGGTGAGCGGGCTTGTTGCCGTTCTTGATGTCGAGATACTTCCAGATGATGTAGAGCGCGAGCATCTGCTGGCGCTTGTACTCGTGGATGCGCTTGACCTGAACATCGATGATGGCGTTGGAGGGAATGGTCACGCCCTGCTCGAGCGCCATGAACTGGCGCATGATGCTCTTGGCCTCGACTTTGGTGGCGGCCAGGCGCTCAAGAACGTCCTTGTCGTCGGCGAATTCGGCGAGCTTGCTCAGATTGCCGGTGCTGCGCCAATCGGTGCCGATCACATCGTCGAGCAGGCTGGCGAGCGCGGGGTTGGCACCATGGATCCAGCGGCGGAAGGTGATGCCGTTGGTCTTGTTGGAGAACTTCTCGGGATAGATTTCGTAGAACGGATGAAGCTCGGTGTCCTCCAAGATCTTGGTGTGGAGGGCGGCTACGCCGTTGATGGAGAAGCCAAAGTGGATGTCCATGTGGGCCATGTGGACGGTGTCGTATTCGTCGATGATGGCGACGCGCGGGTCATCGTGCTCGGCCTTCGCGACCTCATCGAGCTTGACGATAATGTCGGCGATGGCAGGGGAGACCTTCTGCAGGCTGGCGAGCGGCCACTTCTCGAGCGCCTCGGCAAGAATCGTGTGGTTAGTGTAGGCGACCATGGAGCGTACGATGGTCACGGCCTCGTCAAACTCGATGCCATGCTCGGTGGTGAGCAAGCGAATGAGCTCGGGGATGACCATGGTGGGGTGCGTGTCGTTAATTTGAACCACGGCGTAGTCGGCCAGATCGTGCAGGTTGCTGCCGCGCTCGATGGCCTCGTCGATCAGGAGCTGGGCGGCGTTGCTCACCATGAAGTACTCCTGATAGATGCGAAGTAGGCGGCCCTGCTCGTCGGAATCGTCGGGGTAGAGGAACAAGGTGAGGTTCTTGGCGATCTCGGTCTTGTCGAAGTCGATGGAGCTGCCGGGGACCAGGCCATCGTCGACACTTGCCAGGTCAAACAGGCGCAGGCGGTTCTTGGTGGGCTGGCCGTAACCAGGCACATCGATGTTGACGAGCTTGGAGGTGACGGCAAAATCGTCAAACTCAACGGTGTAGGAGCGGTCGTCATCGACCAGGATGTCCTGCTCGCCAAGCCACTCATCGGGGACGGCCTTCTGCTGCTTATCGACAAAGCGCTGGCGGAACAGGCCGTAATGGTAGTTGAGGCCCACACCGTCGCCGGTCAGGCCCAGCGTGGCGATGGAATCCAGGAAGCACGCGGCCAGGCGGCCCAGACCGCCGTTACCGAGCGACGGCTCGACCTCAAACTCCTCAATCTTGTTGAGGTCGTGACCGGCGGCAGTGAGCTGATCCTTAACCTCGTCGTAGATGCCAAGGTCGATCATGTTGTTGATGAGCAGCTTGCCAATCAAAAACTCGGCAGAGATGTAGTAGAGCTTTTTCTTGCCATTGTTGAGCGGGCAGGCGGAAGAGCGCTCCTGCACGAGCTTGACCAGCAGCTTGTAAATGCGACGGTCGTCGAGCTGCTCGAGCGAGGTGCCAAAAGACTGCTCGGCGAGTTCCATGAGGTTAATTTGGGGCATGTTTCCTCCTGTGATGGGTTGTTTCATGTCTGCAATTCATAAGAAGCCCGCGCGAGGGGATTGGGGTGGCCTCGCGCGGGAAAAGCAAGCGCGTCCGCACGGTGGGGAGGGGTCGGGCGCGGTAGCTCCTATTGAGGAAGCTCGATTTCAGCTTCCGACGGGATGCGGAAGTAGGTTTCGGTCCAGTCGGTGAGTTTGTGCTCGAGCTCGCGGGTGATGGCGCCGTCGAGCATGCGCCAGGTCCAGTTGCCGCCCAGCGTGGCAGGGGTGTTGATGCGCGCCTCATTGCCCAAGTTGAGCAGGTCCTGCATGGTGTAGATGCACGTGTCGCTTACGCTGGCGGCGATGGTGCGATTGAGTGCATCTGCCATGGGTTCGCCGGCCTGCTGATGGGTGTACAGGGCTGCCTGCTCGCGCTGACGCGGGGTGGCCGTTCCCTCAAACCAACCACGCGCCGTTTCGTTGTCGTGGGTGCCCACGTAGGCGACGGTGTTGGCAATGTAGTTGTGCGGCAGGTAGTACGAGTTGGTGCCCTCAAAGGCAAACTGCAGGATCTTCATGCCAGGGAAGCCCGAGTTGTCGCGCATGTCGATGACACCGGGAGTGAGGAAGCCCAAGTCCTCGGCGATGATGGGCAGCGTGCCGAGCTTTTCCTCGAGCGTCTTGAAGAGCTTGAGGCCGGGACCCTGCGTCCACGAACCGTGGGACGAATCGGGCGAGGAGAACGGCACCTCCCAATAGGCCTCGAAGCCGCGGAAGTGATCCAGGCGGATGACGTCGTACATGTCGAGGGCAGCGCGAATGCGGCCCTCCCACCAGGAGAAGCCGTCGGACTCCATGGCGTCCCAGTCGTAGATGGGGTTGCCCCAGTACTGGCCGGTGGCCGAGAACTGGTCGGGCGGCGTGCCGGCGACGCTCACGGGATTGCCGGCGGCGTCGATCTTAAAGAGCTCAGGTGTCGCCCACATCTCGACGGAGTCGCGCGAGACATAAATGGGCAGGTCGCCGATGATGAGAATGTCGCGCTCGTTGGCATAGGCCTTGAGGCGGCTCCACTGGCGATCGAAGAAGTACTGCGTCATCTGGTGGTAGAGCATGCGCGCCGGATGGTCGGCGCAGACCTTGGCGGAAGACTCGCCGCGGGTGCGGAGCTCCGCGGGCCACTCCCAAAACGCCTTGAGACCGCACTCCTCTTTGACGGTCATGAACTCACAGTAGGGGATGAGCCAGTCCTCGTTGGCCTGGATAAAGTCATCGAAATCTGCCGGCTTATCGGCGGCAAAGCGCTCGGCGGCGCGGTCGAGAATCTGACGGCGGCCGCCAAAGATAGCACCGTAGTCGACATTGCTGGGGTCGGATCCCAGATACACGCCATCGATATCGCGCTGCTCAAGATACCCTGCCTCGATAAGTTCGGCAAAGTCGATGAAGTTGGGGTTGCCCGCGCGGGCCGAGAACGACTGATAGGGCGAATCGCCATAGCTGGTCGTCGTAAGGGGCAGAATCTGCCAGTAATGTTGTTTGCACGAGGCGAGAAAATCGACGAAGTCGTAGGCATTCCAGCCAAAGCCGCCGATTCCGTATGGTCCGGGCAGAGATGAGACGGGCATGAGGACGCCGCTTGCACGCTCCATGAATGCGCTCACCAACCTTCTTGTTGTGGGGTCGGCCTGCCAATGGGTGTGCAGTCCGCCTCCGGTGTTCTGATTCGATATGCCTATTGTAAAACATGTTGTTTAAACATGTATAGGCAAGATAAAAAAGTTGGTCGATTTTCGGCGAATGGCTATATGCCATGAAAAAAGCCCCGACCTCACAACGTGAAATCGGGGCAAGAGCGGTATGTAGGTTTTTGCTACTCGGCGTCGGCGAAGCCGTTGGGGTTGTGGCTCTGCCAGTTCCAGCTATCGCGGCACATGTCCGCGATGTCGTACTGGGCCTTCCAGCCCATCATGCGCTCGGCCTTGGAGGCATCGCACCAGTTGGCGGCGATGTCGCCGGCGCGGCGCTCGCGGATCACGTAGGGTAGCTCCTTGCCACAAGCCTTGGAGAAGGCGGCGACGACCTCGAGTACCGAGGTGCCGGTGCCGGTGCCCAGGTTAAAGATCTCGACGCCGGTCTTGCCGTTCATCCAGTTAAGGGCGGCAACGTGACCAGAGGCCAGATCGCACACGTGGATGTAGTCGCGCACGCCGGTGCCGTCGGGGGTGGGGTAGTCGTTGCCGAAGACCTGAACGGCCTCGAGCTTGCCCACGGCGACCTGGGCGACATAGGGCACCAGGTTGTTGGGGATGCCCTTGGGGTCCTCGCCGATCAGGCCCGACGGATGAGCGCCGATGGGGTTGAAGTAACGGAGCAGCACGACGTCCCACTCGGGGTCGGCGGTGTGGACGTCCATAAGGATCTGCTCGATCATCCACTTAGTCCAACCATAGGGGTTGGTCGCGGGCTTCTTAGGATCCTCCTCGGTGACGGGTGGGTTGTCCGGGTCGCCGTAGACGGTCGAGGAGCTCGAGAAGATGATGGACTTGCAGCCATGATTGCGCATGACGTCGATGAGCACCAGGGTGTTCTCGATGTTGTTGTGGTAGTACTCGACGGGCTTGCTCACCGACTCGCCGACGGCCTTAAAGCCGGCAAAGTGGATGACGCGGTCAATCTGATGGGTATCGAAGATCTTGTTCATCGCATCGCGGTCGAGCACGTTGGCCTCGTAGAAGGTGAGGTTCTTGGCGGCCTCGTCGCCCACGATGGTCTTGACGCGGTCGACGGCGACGGCGCTGGAGTTGGAGAGATCATCGACGATGACGACCTGGTAGCCACCCTCTAGCAGCTGAACGACGGTGTGCGAGCCGATAAAGCCGGCGCCACCGGTAACGAGGACGCAGGTGTCTTTGGGGTCGAGTGCTTTGGACATGTAGTCTCCTATCGAATCAGGAACACTTCTTCAGGGGAGTATAGCGCAGACAGTTGTTCCAAAAAACGTACGCGGCGGGAAAATCAGAGGATTATGTTAACGTACTCATACAAGAGCTTGCGTACGCATAACCTGATCTTTGGCATTTGCTTACGAGCCGTCGACCTTGCAGTTTCCTGCCGTTCGTGGAAATCGTTGGGACGCGCCATATGTACGCTAATATGTATGAATTGAGCGACATATAAATAAGCATGTAACGGAGTACATATGTCACCAAACAGCGATTCCATCCTTTCCCAGGAGCTCTCGCGCCGTACCGCCCTCAAGGCCCTGTTCGGCGCCACTTCTGCGGCAGTTCTTTTTGGCTTGCCCACTCGCGCCCATGCGGCGGAGGCTTCCAAAGAAACCACCGATAAACTGAATGCCGCCCAGGCCCAGCTCGACGAGGTTCAGGCCCAGCTCGACAGCATCGCAAATGAATACGCGGCGCTGGCCAGCAAGAATGCCCAGACCCTCAACGATATCGAGGGCGTACAGGGCCAGATCGACGACACGCAGGCGCAGATTGACGAGAAGAAGGCCGAGCTCAAAAAGAAACGCGGCGATCTTTCCGATCGCGTGGCCGCCAGCTACAAGTCCGGCGGCACGAACATCCTGTCGCTGCTGCTGGCCTCAGGCTCGTTTGAGGAACTCGTCGCCAACGCGCATTACGTTGAGAAGATTAACAAGAGCGACCGCGATGCCATCGAGGATATCCAGACGATTCAGGCTGAGCTCGACGCACAGAAGACCGAGCTCGAAGCACAAAAGGCCGACTTGGAGAAGCTCAAGGACCAGCAGACGGCTCAGATGCAGGATATGCAGGCCAAGCAGCAAGAAGTCCAGACCGTGCTGAACAGTCTTTCCGACGACGTCAAGGAGCTCATGGCTCAGCGCGATTCCGAGATCCTCGCTGCCGCCCAGGCCGAGGAGGCTGCCAGGAAGGCCGCCGCCGCTGCCGCCGCCGCGAACAAGAACAATTCCTACTCGGGCGGTTCGAGCTCGGGTGGCGGATCGTATGCTCCCGGAACTCCGCAGCAGAATGCCGGATCGGGCAAGCAGCAGGCCGTCGTCAACGCGTGCTACTCCACGCCTTCCCCGGGTCAGAACTGGTGCGCAGCGTGGGTTACCAACGTCTTCCGCAACGCCGGCGTTGGCTACTTTGGCGGTAACGCGTGCGATATGTTTAACGCCTGGTGCTATAGCTCTGACCGCTCGGCGCTGCAGGTGGGCATGATCGTGGCCGACTCCTCGCATAGCGGCACCGGTGCGCCTGGCCTGATTTACGGTCACGTGGGCATCTATGTTGGCGGTGGCATCGTTATGAGCAACGAGGGCGCCATTACGTCTAAGTCGCTTGACTCGTTTATTAGCTTCTATGGCACTGGCTCTGGCGTGCGCTGGGGCTGGCTTGGCGGCGTGGTGCTGTCGTAAGGCAAGTTGGGCCGCGTGCCCGCCCGCAATATATTTGATTGCCTGCTCGGGCAGTCCTGCGCAAGACGAAGGCCACATTAAGTGGCCTTCTTTGCGTGCGGAACTCGCGATCAATCAAATATATTGCGGGCGGGCACGCGGCCCTCTCGGGTTCGGGGCGCAACACGCCGGACTGGTTGTCTGAATTAAAGAAAGCGAAGGCCCCTTTCGGGGCCTTCTTTGTTAGAGGAATTCGCCTACTCGGTGGACTTCGGGTTCTAGGTCTACGTCGAATTGGTCTTTGACGGTTGCTTGGATGTGGCGGATGAGTTCGTCGACGTCGGCTGCGGTGGCGTGGTCGGCGTTGACGATGAAGCCGCAGTGCTTCTCGCTTACCTGCGCACCGCCGACGGCATGGCCGCGCAGGCCGGCGTCCATGATGAGCTTGCCGGCAAAGTAGCCCTCGGGGCGCTTGAAGGTGGAGCCGGCGCTCGGCATGTCGAGCGGCTGCTTGTCCTCGCGGCGCTGGCGGTATTCGTCCATGTCGGCCTTGATCATCGCGGCGTTGCCCGGGGCGAGATTGAAGGTGGCCGAAAGAACGATGAAGCCGTCGTCGGCAATGCGGCTCTTGCGATAGCCCAGGTTGAGCTCATCGACATCGAACTCGATGATGTTGCCGCTGCCGCGGGTGCCGTCGTCGAGCATGCGGGCGGGCTTGTAGACACGCACAGACTCCAGCACATCGGCCATGCAGGCACCATAGGCACCGGCGTTCATGTAGCAGGCGCCGCCGACCGATCCGGGGATGCCCGAGATGGGCTCCATGCCGGTGAGGCCGGCCTCGGCTGCTGCCGCGGCGACATCGGAAAGCAGGGCGCCGGCTGCCGCCGTGACGTGCGTGCCGTCGACCGTAATGTCGGAGAGGCCCTCGCCCAGCGCCACGACGACGCCGCGGATGCCCTTGTCTCCGACGAGCAGGTCCGAGCCGTTGCCTACGATGGTGAGCGGCAGATCACAGCGATAGCAGGTGTCAAGCGTGGCGACGAGGCCCTGCTCGGTATCGGGCGTGACAAAGACATCGGCCGGGCCACCGATCTTAAACGTGGTGTGCTCGCGCATGGGCTCGCTCATCAACACGTTGTCCTCGCCGGCAACGCCAGCGAGCGCGCACAGCAGGTCCTCGTTAAAAAAGTCGTTCTCGTGCATACGAATATCCGCCTTTTGGTGGTCGTTCTCATCAATCGATTGCAATATACCCCACCCAGATGTATTTGGTGCGCTGGCGGCGATAAAACTGCCGTCCACCGGATTGATAAAGTGTTTATCATCGAGGTAGAGGGGCAGTCGCTATACTTTCAAGAGATTGCGCGTAAACCCGGAAGGAGCGAGATGGCCAACAAAGTCACCCTCAAGCAGATTGCCCAAGAGGTGGGGCTTTCCCCTTCATCGGTCTCGCTTGTTCTCAATAATCGGCCCTGTCGCATCTCGGAAGAAAACCGCAAACTCATCAAGGAGGTTGCGGCGCGCAATCACTATGTTCCCAACCAGATCGCGCGCAGCCTGGTCATGCGCGAGTCGCGCACCCTGGGCCTTATCGTTCCCAACATCGAGAGCCGCTTTTTCGCCTCGCTCGCCGGCAGCTTGGAAAAGCGCTGCCGCGAGGACGGCTACGCGCTCTTTATTACCAGCTCGGGCGGAAGCGCCGATGACGATCTGGAGCTGTTGCGTCAGCTGGTGACGCGCGGTGTCGATGGCGTCTTCCTGGTGGTAGGTGACGAGTTCTCCGACGACCGCGCCCTGCGCGAGGAAGTCAGCCACCTTCCCATCCCGGCTGTAATGGTCGACCGTGCCATTGAGGGGCTCGAGTGCGACAAGGTGATGTTCGACCACGAGATGGGCGGCTATATGGCCACCCGCTATCTGATCGAGCAGGGCCACCGCCGTATTGCCTGCTTGGTTAACGCGCGTCGCTCCAATACGGGTCGCAAACGACTTGCCGGCTATGAACGCGCGCTGCGCGAGGTTGGCCTGCCCATCGACGCGCGCTTGGAGTTCGAGAGCGAGTACTACATTCCGAGTGCCTACGAGGCCTCGGAGGCGGTGCTCGCAACCGATGCCACCGCCGTGTTCGCAAGTTCGGACAACATCGCCCTCGGTTTGCTCAAGCGCTTGCACGAGATGGGGAAGAGCATCCCGGGCGATATCTCGGTGGTGAGCTATGACAACTCGGCTGCCGACGTTCTCTTTGAGCCGGCGCTGACCGCGATCGAGCAGGATCCGGGCGTGCTTGCCGAGCATGCCTTTGGTTGCATGTCCAAACGTCTTGCCGGCAAGGGCGGCAGGCGTGCCGAAGAAGTGGTTCTGGAGCCTGCTCTCATTGTGAAGGGCAGCGTTCTAGAACTTACTAAATACAACTAAACATGTTTATCAATTCGAGAAGATCGAATGTGGAGCATCTGTGACAGGCAATGCCGCAGGTGAATGTTGCGTTTTGCCAATTGGTGTGTTTGATAGAGATGATAAAACGTTTTTTCACCATGATAAAACGTTTTAGCAAATATACTAGTCCCAACGAATGGTTGCCGTATCGGAGGGTGACCGCGCAGCGAAGGGACATAAACAATGGCTAAAACACTGGGGACGCCGTGGCAAAAGCTGGGGCACGAGGTGCCGGCTTCCGAGCTCGAGGGTGTCGATCTGTATTGGCGCGCTTCGAACTACCTGTCCGTCGGTCAGATCTACCTTCGCTCCAACCCGCTGATGCGCGCTGACTTTGTCGACGATAAGACTGGCGAGGCGCGCGACTTCGGTCGTCCGGACGTCAAGCATCGCCTGGTTGGTCACTGGGGCACCACGCCTGGCATCAACTTCCTGTTCGGCCACGTCAACCGCCTTATTGCCGATCACAACCAGAACGCCATTTTCTTGATGGGCCCGGGTCACGGTGGCCCCGCCGGCACCGCCCAGTCGCTGCTCGACGGTACTTACCGCGAGATCCGCCCCGACATCACCAATGACGAGGCCGGCCTGCAGAAGTTCTTCCGCCAGTTCTCCTATCCCGGCGGCATCCCGAGCCACTTTGCGCCCGAGACGCCCGGCTCCATCCACGAGGGCGGCGAGCTCGGCTACACGCTCAGCCACGCTTACGGTGCCGTCATGGACAACCCGAGCCTGCTGGCCGTGGCCGTGGTGGGCGACGGCGAGTCCGAGACCGGCCCGCTCGCGACTTCTTGGCAGTCCAACAAGCTCGTGAACCCGGCAACCGACGGTATCGTCCTGCCGATCCTGCACCTCAACGGCTACAAGATCGCCAACCCCACCATCCTCGCCCGCGTGTCCGACGAAGAGCTCACCAAGTTCTTTGAGGGTATGGGCTATAAGCCGCACTTCTTTATCGCCGGCTTTGACGACGAGAGCCACGCAAGCATCCATGAGCGCTTTGCCGCCCTGTTTGAGCAGGTCTTTGACGAGATTTGTGACATCAAGGCCACCGCGCAGGCCCAGGCTGCCGCGGGCGAGACCGTGGTCCGCCCGGCCTACCCCATGATTGTGTTCCGTACGCCCAAGGGCTGGACCTGCCCCAAGCAAATCGACGGCAAGAAGACCGAGGACTCCTGGCGCGCCCATCAGGTGCCGCTGGCAAGCGCCAAGGACACTCACGAGCACTTCCGCGTGCTGCGCGAGTGGCTGCGCTCCTACAAGCCCGAGGAGCTCTTTACGCCCGAGGGCCAGGTGCGCCCCGAGGTAACGGCCTTTATGCCGACCGGCGAGCTGCGTATTGGCGCCAACCCCAACGCGAACGGCGGCAAGGTGCGTCGCGAGCTCGAGCTGCCCGATATCCACGCCCACGAGATTCCCGTCGCCGAGAAGGGCCATGGTTGGGGCTCCACCGAGGCTGCCCGCGTCTTTGGTGAGTACACTGCCGACGTTCTGGCCAAGAACATGGACGACTTCCGCATCTTCGGTCCCGACGAGACCGCGTCCAACCGCCTGCAGGCCGCTTATAAGGTGACCAAGAAGCAGTGGGATGCCGGCTTCTACGAGGACGAGGCCAACGACGAGCTGCTCGCTGGCTCCGGCAAGGTTGTCGAGCAGCTGTCCGAGCACCAGTGCGAGGGCTTCCTCGAGGCCTATGTGCTCACCGGCCGCTCCGGCGTGTGGAGCTCCTACGAGAGCTTTGTCCATGTGGTCGACTCAATGGTCAACCAGCACTGCAAGTGGCTCGAGGCTACCAAGCGCGAGATTCCGTGGCGTGCCCCCATCAGCGGCCTCAACATTTTGCTGTCGAGCCATGTTTGGCGTCAGGACCACAACGGCTTCTCGCACCAGGATCCCGGCTTTATCGACCTGCTGCTCAACAAGGCCAACGACACGCATATCGTGAACGCTTACTATCCGGCCGACGCTAACATGGCTCTCGCCGTGGCCGAGCGCGTCTACCAGTCCACCGACTGCGTCAACGCCATCTTCTGCGGCAAGCAGCCCGCCCCGACCTTCCAGACGGTCGACGAGGCAAAGGCCGAGCTCGCCGAGGGCGTCGCAAATTGGGAGTGGGCATCGACCGCTGACTCACTCACCGAGGCCGATGTCGTGGTCGCCACCTGTGGCGACGTGCCGACGCTCGAGGCTCTGGCTGCAACCGATATGCTGCGCGAGCTGGGCATCAAGGTATGGTTCGTCAACGTGGTCGATCTGCTCAAGATTCAGAACGTCTGCGAGAACGACCAGGCTATAAGCGACGAGCGCTGGGCTGAGCTGTTTGGCTGCGGCGAGAAGCCCGTGCTCTTCGCGTTCCACGCCTATGCCGGCACGATTCGCCGCCTGATCTGGAACCGCCCCGGACACGACGCGTTCCGCGTCCACGGCTACGAGGAGAAGGGCTCCACGACCACGCCGTTCGACATGCTGCGCCTGAACAACATGGACCGTTGGGCTTTGGCCGCCGACGTGCTGCGCATGGTCGACGCCGATAAGTTTGCCGAGCAGATTGATGAGTGGGAGGCCTTCCGCACCGAGGCCTTTGAGTTCGCGTGCGACGAGGGCTTCGATCACCCGGCCTTTACCGACTGGGTCTGGCCCGACGCCGCTGCCGCAACCGCAGCCGACGGCGTGCTCTCCGCAACGCAGCTAACTGCCGGCGACAACGAATAGCATCCGGGACGGTCTCGCGCTGGGGCCGCCTCCGGGCTGGTGCCCTTCCTCGGAGAAGTGGGCTTCGCGAACTTCTCAGAGGAAGGCACCCCGGC
>UQMW01000042.1 GCA_900542275.1 uncultured Collinsella sp. | reverse complement strand
GCCACCGCCCGAGCTGTCGGAACTCGACGCAACCGCGCTAATGCTCTCGTGATACACGTCGTTAAACGAATCGAGCGGGGACTCGGTACCGTAATGATGGTAATACCACCAGTAGCAGGGATAATTGTCGTAGAAGCCATCGGCCTCGCGCACCTCGGGCGGGACGGCCTCGGCAAGCTGACGCAGCACTTCCTTCGAAACGCCCAGCGCAACACCCATCACCAGCAGCTTGTTCCACAGCACCAGATCTCCCGGGACGGCCTCCTTCAGGCGCGTAAAGTCCTCGAGCCAATGCTTGAGCGCCTTGCAGCGAGCCGCCACCTCGGCGCCCTCCGGCGTGTAACGGCGGAAGGTGCAGCTCAGGACAAAACCCACAATCGTGACGGGGATCGAGATCATAGCGGCACCGACGTTGGCGTCCGCAAAGTCGGTATAGAACAGAGAACCCAAAATGCCAAAGATAATGATGATGCCGAGAACCAGGCCGGCCACCATCGCGATAGTGCCATCCGATGCGATAAACTCGCGCTCCTCCAGCTTGCCCTTAACTGTGCTCTGATAGTCCTCGAGCTTGTCGCCAACAGATTCAGTACGCTCGCTGGCATACTCCTCCAGCTCGCTAAACGTGCGCGAACGGACGCCGTCTTTATCGGGCTTAACGCCAGCGAAGAAGACCTTGAGCACGTCGCGATCGATGCCGTCCTTCTTGGCAGCCTTCCAGGCCTCGTCGGTCACGGTGATGCGATACGTCCGCTCCTCTTTTTCGCGACGGAGCAGACCCTTCTTCTTGGTCTCAGTCGCTTCTTCTAGCTTGATCACGCGGTCGTCGGTCAGCTTCATCAGCGTGGCGATATATGCCTGATCGGGCACGTCGTTCCAGCTCATAAGAGCTGCAAGCACCGCGGGATGGTCGGCCGAGGGTACATCGCGGAAGTACTCGTCTTGGAAGAGCGGCTTGGGCTTGAGCCTGCGCAGCTTGAGCATCACGATCACACCGGTATAGGTAACCGCCACAACAACACATACCACGGCAATCGCGCTGGCAACCGCACGCGCGTGCTCACGGCGGGCGTTAGCTTCGTCGGCCCATTCCTTTTCTTCGCTCAGGATCGTTGACATGCGATCTTCGCCCGAAGCGGCAAGCTGCGGCACCCAGTCGCTGGGGAAGGCGATGCGTGCCTCGGCGAACTCGCCCTGATGCACGCAGGGAATGGCGTAGGTGACCATGGGTTTGTCCGCATCGAGCGATACGTCGCCCGTCAGCGGGCCGTGGCCCCATGCGCGGAAGTTATCGCCCTTGACGGCCGCCGTCCCGGCAGCGGCATTTGCGAAGTGCACTTCCATCTCGACATCGTCGGAATCCGCGGACCAGCCGTCGCCCACAAACTTCCAGTAGAGCTCAGCGGTATCGGACCAGCTCATGACCGCACCGGTCATGGTGTAGCTCACGTAAAAGATCGCGCTGTCGCCGCTCTCGTGAGGGCTGAACACCTTGATCTTTACGCCGCCGTCGGACTGCTCAACCGTATAGACGCCGCTGTCGCCTTTGTTTGCATAGTCGACCCTGCTAAACGCGGCATCGTCTTCCTCGACGCTCAGCACATCGACGCCCGCCGTGCCGCCCTGCTGGTTGGTGCCCGTATTGATATCCCAATACACGCCGTTGATATCGTCGTCGAAATCAAACTGGCGTCCCTCGACAACGGTCAGCGATCCATCGGCTTCAACCGTGGCACCGATATAGGTTTGGGTCATGGAGTAGCCGTCGGCGTGCGCGGCGGCAGGCAGTAGCAACAACGCAAGCGCGACGAGTGCGCAGACGGAAGCGAATCGCGCAAACAGGTGGCGCTGCCGACAGGTCTTGGCAACGGGGGCGTTCATAGGCACATCCTTTGTCTGTGATACCAGTAGCGTCATTGTCCCACGTTTGCGGGTTCATGTGACGAACATCTAGGTCAGCGGAGTGTCAAAACGGGACAAAAGTCACGCCCGCACCCCGGCAGTTAGTCATTGGGGACGTTCTTAAATGACTAGTCATTAGGGACACCCTTGGCATGGCCAGCGCCAGCAATAGACACCACTTCACAGCACCGTCACAGGTGTAGCGGCTTTGTGTGGGCGCGGCACGTGCTGATTGAGCCGCCAACCGAGGGGCATAAAGCAGTTGAGCGAAAACGGTTGCCCCTTTCCCGTTCGCTCGAGGATCATGTCCCCCTTTTCCGCGGAAACCCCGGCAGTTGCGAAGAGCTGCCGGGGTTTCTGTCGTTTGAGGGGTTGGGCTGGCGGGCGGCGATTGAGCTGTCGAGCCGGTGGTCCGACACGCGCAACGCGCGGCCTCGGCAACTTGCGGGCCACGGCAACGTCTCCCCCACCGCGCCCCGCGCTATACTCGTCCGCATGGATATCAACACACGCAACATAGCAACACACTCCGCGGACGCCCCGGCAACGGCAGTGCCCACCCCCGTCGTGGGCCGCTTTGCCCCGTCGCCCTCGGGCCGCATGCACCTGGGCAACGTGTTCAGTTGCTTGTGCGCGTGGCTTTCGGCCCGCAGCCAGGGCGGCAGCATCGTGTTGCGCATCGAGGACCTCGACGATCGCTGCAAGCGACCGGAGCTTGCCGTTCAACTGATTGACGACCTGGCCTGGCTGGGACTCGAATGGGACGAAGGCCCCTACTACCAGCACAATCGCCTGGACTTGTACGAGGACGCCCTGCACCGGCTACAAGACGCCGGCCTCACCTATCCCTGCTTTTGCACGCGCGCCGAGCTCCACGCCGCAAGCGCGCCGCACGCCAGCGACGGCACGCCCATCTACCGCGGCGCCTGCCGCGCTCTTTCTACCGAAGAAGTTGCACGCCGCAGTGCTCTGCGCGCCCCGGCCACACGCCTGCGCGTGCCCGCCGTCGATGACCTCGCCGACGACGTGGTCGAATTTGTTGACCGCACGTACGGCGCCCAATGCGAAGCACTCGCCACCGAGTGCGGCGACTTTTTGGTCCGCCGCAGCGACGGCGTTTTTGCCTATCAGCTAGCCGTAGTGGTCGACGACGCCGCCATGGGCGTCACCGAGGTCGTGCGCGGATGCGATCTGCTGGGCTCCACGCCCCGCCAAATCTACCTGCAGCATCTGCTGGGTCTTCCCACGCCGCACTACGCACATATTCCGCTGCTCATGTCGCCGGATGGCCGCCGCCTTTCCAAGCGCGACCGCGATCTGGACCTGGGCGAACTCCGCGCCCGCTTTGGCACGCCCGGAGCGCTGCTGGGCTGGCTCGCCGGGCAAACGGGCATCGCACCGGACACCACGCCGCGCTCTGCCGAGCAGCTGGTCGAGCACTTTAGCTGGGACGTTATCCGTGCGCACCGCGAGAACATCACCGTAATGGCCGAGTAGTCAAATACGCCCCGCCCCCTCGCCCCCCCCCTCAACGAGGACATAATTCTGCGTCTTGTTATGTACGGAATAATTCCGTACAATTGTGCAAAGGAGGTTTTTGCCATGCCAACGATTGAGAAACAACGCCGTATGGATCTAAGGTTGACCGAACGTCAACGCCTTACTTACGAGCGCGCTGCGGCCTTGCGCGGGCAAACTCTCACCCAATGGGCCACAGCCCACCTTGACGAGAGTTCCGCACGTGATATCGCCGAGGCATCAACAACCTATCTTTCTCCTGATGGTTTCGATGCATTTTGCGAAATGCTCGATTCCCCCATGCCCCAAGCCGCAAAAGCGCTGCTTGACCGTAAAGCGGTTTGGGAATGAGCACATTTACCAAGCCCGTTCAACTCCCCGTTGACCAAGGCATCGAGGCTTTCCACTGCGGAAATACTCTTGTAGACGGATGGGCTAAAAACAGATCAGACTCGGCGCGAAGAAGAGGATCAGCAGTTATATACGCATCGTATTGCGACGGCGCAGTCGCTGGGTTTTATACGTTGTGCACGCACTCCGTGGCTCGCGAAAATGTTGATGGAGGATGGTTCGTGCGAAACTCCCCCTCCCAAGTCCCCACAGTGCTGCTTGGAATGATGGGGGTCGATGAGAAGTTCAAGGGGCTTGGTCTTGGAGCTTCACTGCTCAAAGATGCCATCGAGAACGCCTTGAAAATTTCTGCCCTAGCAGGAGCGCGAGCTTTAGTTGTCGATCCAGTAGATGATGAGGCGGCAGCATTCTATGAACATTTTGGCTTCGCCACCCTACCGGGCACCAACCGAATGGCGCTGAAACTTTAGATCGTCGGGCGACATCTCCTCCAGCTCCCAGCATGCCCTAAGTTACCCTACAAATAAAGATTACTACTGAAATGTAGGGTAACTACCCAAGGTATCGTATGAAGTTCTCGCTATGCCCACCCCTACGCAACATCCCAGGGCTGGAGTTCGTCGCCCAGGCGAACGATGCAGTCGTAGAGCACGGTATGGCGCTCGGCCGGGTTGGCATCCCGATGGAAATGCCCGTAATACCAGCGCTTGTAGTCCAAGCGATCTTCCAGCTCATCGAAAAATGCCGTAAGCCGATCAACAGCGGGGTAATTCCAGCCGGACGCCGGATAGAACGTGGACGAAAGCATGCGCGTGGAGCAGTGTGGGTGATTACGTAGTCGACCTTCCAGCCCACGCTGCCGAGCTTTGTCCGTGCCTCCTCAAAGTTGCGCTCGTCCGGCAGCTCCTGCGGCCACCAGCTGGAATACGGTATGCAGTATTCCTTGTCAACACTCGTGGCACCGCCCATGGTAAAGATCGTTGAGCCATCGAGTTCAAAAACCTCGCCGCGCGTCAGGCGCCGTATGGGAGAGGTATCCGACAGGCGCTGCGTCAGCCCACCGTGCCACAACTCCATGGGTCGCTCCGCCCAGTGATCGAAACGCTCGTGGTTGCCGTCGACGAACAGCACGGTATAGGGGCGCGACTCCAGCCAGGCGATGTCGGCGCATTCCTCGGCAGAGAAATCCCACGGAAAGCCAAAGTCGCCCGCAATGATGAGATAGTCGTCGCTCGTCAAACTATCCCCAAGATCCCAGTCGCGCAGCTTTTGCATGTCGAGGCCGCCGTGAATATCGCCCGTCACATAGACCGTCATCGGATCACCACTTCCCAGTAAGTCGCTAGCCCACATTCTGCACGATCACTAAGCCAATCGTTCCAGCCCTTCCATCCCTTAGGGCTTACCCCTCGTTCTTCCATCCAAACGGGTCAAGCACCCAAAAAACCAGATCGAGCACGCCGCCGGTCATCATGGCGCCGGCAAGGGCCATGCAAACGTGCAGAGAGACGGCACTTCGGAGCATGTCGAATGGCCCCAGAACAGCCAGCAGCGCGACCGCTGCGCCGGCAAGGCACAGCGCGAGGCACGGCCCCGCGCCCTTGACGTACTTCTTTGCGAGATGCTTGGTGTTGTCACTCATTACTATCGAGCTCCTTAGAGGGTCGTTGTTCAGGTACATGCCGCCGCGGCAGAGCAGGGCGACAGGGTAAGTGTCACATGTCGTGCGGACATCAATGAAGAAACCGCCTGCTCGACCAACCCTTGACGCCGTTTTGCACCGGCACCCCATCCCCCGCTATCGAGGTCTAATACTTTTCCCGAGAAGTGAACGGCTGTTTTTGGACCCCTGAAACATCCGCATTTTTCGGCCGCAAAATCGCAGGATTTCAGCACCGAAACCGCAGGAAACGACACGCTCAAAGTGTCGATGCTTCGGCGGTCCGATTTAGCTCGTTCACTTCTCCGGAAAAGTATTAGACCTTGATTCTTTGCTGCCCCGAGGGTGCGGCGCTTCCTTCTCTGGAACCCTCACTAGCACTGGCACCCCTAGCCGCTGCGACCGCAGGCATGCCTATAATGAGACATGTTTCCTAATGAGAAAGGAATCCAGCTATGAACGAAGCCAAGCTCGCCGATTTGAACGAAATCCAGGACTTTTTCAACCGTGTCGACAGGCCCTCTGTCGAGCCGATAGGCGTCAAAGACTTTATTGGTTGGTGCAACAATCCCTACAAAAATGATTCCAATAGGACAGTAGATGACCAGGCCAATGTGCTTGGTCAAACCGTACGCAGCCTAAATTGCCTTAATGAAGACAGGCTTATGGAGATGAAATCTGCCCTGAAAGAAGGCAGGTGGAATGAATGGCTTAAAAACAATGGTATAAAAGCATCACCGGAAAATGCTGTTTTCTACCTTGCGCTTAAACACCGCACCGACAGCCAAGGGCATTACCGCTTTTACTTCGACAAAGATTCGGTTGCAGAAATCGATGCCTTTAATCCTTTCAAGGACAATACGACTGTTTTAGATCAGCAGTGGCATGTGCTCATCTCCCTGCTTGCGTTCCGTGACGTCGCCCATGCCCTAAGCAACGAGCGGCACGAATGCCATTGCCTATACCAGCACATTAAAGACTGGGACAAAGGTGACTTGAACGCCCTGGAACTGCGATTCAGCCGTTATGCCTCCGGCACCATTGAACTTCAACTTAGATCAAAGGGTAAAAATTGGCAACGGCAGCCCTCTTCGGCGATGAACGAATGGCTTAGGGTAGCGTTGTGCAGGCCGTAGGAGAACTAATCGCCCACCAACTTACTCCAGCCCTTGGCCGCTGTACTTCCCCGTCTCCGAGTCGTAGCTCAACACGGCGACCTCGCCGTTCTTCATGACGTTCCCGTCGATGTAGTAGTGGCTGGCCCCGTCATGCCAGATGCCGCGATAGCCCGCAATGCCCGAAACAACCTCGGTGTTGATATGCCCGGCGATAACATCCAGATAGAACTCGCGCCCCACGTAATCGGGCAGCATCATGGTTAACGACTCGACAGCCGTGCCAAGCTTCCAATCCTCCCCGGCTTCCTCGTCAACGCCGGCGTGCACAAAGACCTGGCCGAAGGGGCTCTCGTAAAAGTAAGGGAGCTTGCGAACCCACGCGATGATGTCCGCGTGCTCGGCCTTTATGCGCTCAACCGTAAAGGCGTAGGCCTCCTCGAACTCCCTGAGCCTCAAAAGGTGCTTAACGTGCTTGAATGCCTCGGCGTCTAAGAAGCTCTTGGCCGTTGCCAGATTGCTGTCGGCAAGTATCCATGCCTGCGTGAAATTGGGGTCATTCACCTCGTCAATGTACTCGAGGAACATCTCCTCGTGGTTGCCGCGCAGCGCCACGACGCGATCGCCGTAGCGCTTTTGCAGGTCCATGACGAGCTCGAAGACCCCGAGTGAATCGGGGCCTCGGTCGCAGTAGTCGCCAAGCAAAACCAGCTTGGAATCCTCGGCATCGAGGTCGACGGTGGAAAGCGATGCCTTAAAGGCGTCCAAACACCCGTGAATGTCGCTCATAGCGTAGATATGCACGTATGACCCCCTGTTTGCGTCGGGACCCCACTCGTTTGCGCCATGCGGCACGGCGGCCCCTCTGATTTCGCGGGCGCCAGGCAGCTTTGCCCTGACGCGCCCTCAACGTTGACAATAAGTATATCTCGCCGTGCGGACACAAATTTACCCTTGGGCTCTAGCCGCTCGGCCTGCGCTTGCCTCAAAGGCCGCCTCCGCGTCACCCAAAAACTCATCCAACATTAATCTTGGCTCAAGAATCGCTTAATCTATAACCTGCACTATGGAGTTCGACAGAGGGCGGGGCGGCGGCGCGCGACGCAGGCCGCCGAACGCAACGCTCGCGCCCGGGCAAATCGCCCGGCGTCGCGCCCATCGAACGAAAGGACAGGTCATGGACGACCTCGAAAAAGTTGAAACCATCCGCACCAAGTGCAACGTGAGTTACACCGATGCCAAGGCAGCACTCGATGCCGCCGACGGCAACGTTTTGGACGCCATTATTTGGCTCGAGTCGCAAGGCAAGACCCAGACCACGTCGGCGCACGCCGCCACCGAGTCCGAGCCGGTAGATGAACCCTCGGCCGAGATGGTCGCCGCGCAGGCCGCCTACGAGAAGTCGAGCGAAAAGACCGACTTCTCCAAGAAGATGGACAGCGTGTGGGAGTACCTCAAAAAGCTCTTCCGCCTGAGCCTGGACACCAAATTTATCGCCACGCGCCGCGATGCGATCATCCTTAACATCCCCATCCTGATTCCCATCGTCGCCTTGTTTGCCTGGGGCGCCACGATATGGCTGATGCTGATCGGTCTGTTCTTTGGCATGCGTTACCGCATCGATAGCGACGGCGACGTGCCCGGCAGCATCAACAACCTTATGGATAGCGCTGCTAACGCCGCGGACGACATCAAGCAAAATCTCAACGACGACAAGTAATCGCAGACGGGGGCACGTATGGCACGGATCCTGATTGTAGAGGACGAGGAGAAAATCGCCCGCTTTGTGACGCTCGAGCTGGAGCACGAGGGCTACCAGGTGGAGCACGCCGCCGATGGCCGCACCGCCGTTGACCTAGCGCTGGAGCGCGACTACGATCTGATTCTGCTCGATGTACTGCTGCCGCAGCTCAACGGTATGGAGGTGCTGCGGCGTGTCCGCAAGCACAAGGATGTGCCGGTGATCATGGTCACTGCGCGCGATGCCGTGATGGACAAGGTGGCCGGGCTCGACGCCGGTGCTGACGATTACCTGACCAAGCCGTTTGCCATTGAGGAGCTGTTCGCACGGATCCGCGTGGCGTTGAAGCGCTCGGAGGCCGTGCGGGCGGCTTCGGGCGTTGGCGGCGCTGGGACCGGGGAGGGCGCTACGGGTGCCGGTACCGCCGCGACGTCCCCGGCTAGCGACTCGGCCAAAACCTCTGCCGTGCCCTCCCCCGCCGTGCTCACCGTGGGCTCGGTTGCGCTCGATCCCGACCGCCGCGAAGTCATCGTTGGTAGTTCAACCATCGTACTCACGGCCCGAGAGTTCGACGTCCTCGCCCTGCTTATGGCGCATGCCGGCACCGTGCTCACGCGCGAGCGCATCGCGCACGAGGCGCTGGGCTACGAATACGTAGGCGACACCAACAACGTCGACGTGCACATCGCGCACCTACGCGCCAAGATTGAAGACGCCGGCGGCGCCCGCATCATCCAGACCGTGCGCGGGGTGGGCTATGTCTGCCGCGCATAACGCCGAGACCAAGCGCGTCACCTCCATTGCCCGCGCCATCAACTGGAGCTACATGTGGCGCCGCCTGATGAGCTACGTCTGGCTCGATCTGTGGCTGCTGGTTGTTGCGGCGGCGATCCTGGTCTATGGCTACAACCAGACGCTGCCCGACGGCGCGTTTACCGCAGGCTGGATCCCCGGCGCCACCGTTCACGGCATGTCGTTCGCGCCCGCGCGCGGCTTGGACCTGGCCACGCTCACCTATACCGTCGAGCTTGCGCGCACCACCAAGACCTTCCCCCTCGCGCAGGACCTCATCGCGCTGTGGCCCCTCTATCTTGTCGTTGCGGGCGGGCAAGTCATCAGCGTGCTCAACATGCTCAGCGGCGCTCGCCGCGTGCGCCGCACCATGGCACCGCTCAACGACCTGGCCCTGCGCGTGGACGAGCTCGGCCGCATGCAGCTCTCCGGCGGCAAGATGGAAACGCTGGAGCAGGCAATCGAACGCGCGAGTGTCGACTCGCCGAGCGTCACCACCGGCGACGCCGACCTGGCGAGCATCGAGGTCGCGCTCAACCGCCTGCTGCGCCAGATGCAAGAGGCCAAGCTACAGCAGATGCGCTTTGTCAACGATGCGAGCCACGAGCTGCGCACGCCCATCGCGGTGATTCAGGGCTACGTGAACATGCTCGACCGCTGGGGCAAAGACGACCCGGACGTGCTGACAGAATCCATCGCGTCCCTCAAGGCCGAAAGCGAGCACATGCAAGAGCTCGTGGAGCAGCTGCTGTTTTTGGCGCGCGGCGATGCCGGCCGCACCGTACTGAGGCGCGTGGACACCAACATGGCCGCACTGGTCGGCGAGGTGTGCGAGGAATCGCAGATGATCGATGCCGAGCACACGTATCGGCTGGCGTACGACACTGCGCTCGCCAGCGACCCGCGCTGCGATGCTTCTGTCGACGTGGCGCTCGTGAAGCAGGCCCTGCGCGTGATCGTGCAAAACGCCGCCAAGTATTCGGACGCGGGCACGTCCATCACCTTTGGCGTAGCGCAGGATACGGGCACCGGCGCGATCGACATAAGTGTTGAGGACGAGGGTATCGGCATGAATCAGGAATCCGCAGCTCACGCGTTTGAACGGTTCTACCGTGCCGACAACGCACGCGATGCCGGCGCGCAGGGCTCGGGTCTGGGGCTTGCCATTGCCAAGTGGATTGTCGATAGCCATGGCGGCGTTATTGGCGTGACCTCGGTCGAAGGCGTCGGCAGCCGCTTTACGATTCGCCTGCCACGGTAGGAAGCCCCTCGGCGTAAAAAAGGGATAAGGCCATGCGGCCCTATCCCTTTTTGTTCGTTATGGCAGTTTGTGCGCTACTCGCGGCACAGATGCACGGCGAAGCCGGCGAACTCGCGCTTAAAGTACACGAGCTTGGTAGAACCGTCGGGCAGCAGCGCGCGCGACTCCTCGTTAACCTCGAGCCCGCGCTCGGCAAACCACTTCTCGGCCGCATCGATGTCGTTGACGGCAAAGCCGATGTGGCCCTTGGTGCCACGACCGTTCTGCTTCATGACCTCGATCAGCGAATCGTTAAAGTACGAAACCGGGGTCTCGATAACGGGCAAGCCCATCATCGTCGAGAACAGCTCCGCGATCTCCAAGGCGTCTGCCGGGTCGGCGGCGTTGATGCCCACATGGGCGACGCGCATGCCAAAGAGCTCGACCGGATTGGCGTTCTGCTCATTCATACAGGCAGCGCCTACTGAGCCATGACGTCGAGAACGGCCTTCTCGGCAGCAACGCGGTTCATGCCGGTCATGAAGGGCACGCCGCTCACGTACGGGCAGGTGAGGCCCTCGGGGGCAACGGTGGTGGCGATCAGCAGGTCGGCGCCTTCGTCGCAAGCGTCCTTGGCCTCGGAGATGGCGCACTGCACGATCTCATACTTGCCGGCATAACCGTTGGCGTCGAGCATGGTAGCGACCTTCTGGGCAACGAGCGTGGAAGTAGCAGCGCCAGCACCGCAAGCCAAAACGATCTTCTTCATAGGTAATGTCTCCCTTCATGGTTTACTTTAGGTAAGTGTACCGCAGCGAGCGATGGTGCTCGGCCTCGATGCACTTTTGTACCAGTTTGCCTGCGCACTGCGTATAATACATCTAGTACGTGTTGTCATACCGCCTGTTTTATGAGCGACCGAGGAGCTCAATATGCCCGATTCCCGCACACTCTGGACCGCCGTCGTCATTATTTGTATCGCCGTGTCGGTGTTCTTTAGCGTTAAAAAACGCACCACGTTTAAACGCCTGCAGCAGCTTATGGCCGCCAAGCAGTGGGACGAGTTCGATCGTTTGCTCGACGGCAAGCTCACCAGCATGCTGTACCCGCGCTACAACCGCGACTACCTGCGCCTGAACTCCTATCTGTTGCGCGAGGACCACGAACACGCCAACGAGATGTTCGACCTGTTGCTGGGACTCAACCTGCCCAAGATGCAGCGCGTCGACCTGGTAATTAAGGCCTTTAACTACTACGTTGGCCAGGAGGACCGCAAAAAGTCCAAGGAGTTGCTGCACGAGATCAAGGGCTTTGAGGGCGGTCAGGCCGAAGCAGTCGCGCACGAGTGTCAGCTGATGTACGACACGATGATTCTCAAGCGCCACAACGACATTCCCGAACTGGAGCGCATGCTCAAGGAGGCCGGTGACGACAAGGTCAAGAGCTGCCGCCTGGAATACCTGCTGGCCCTGCAGTACAAGAACAAGGGCGACGAGGCCAAGTTTGCCGAGTACTTGGAAAAGTCGGGCCAGCACTCGATGGCTGTCAACGCGTAACGGGCGGCTTGTGCTAGACTTCTAGTCTCACGGGGGCGTGGCGGAATTGGCATACGCAGGAGACTTAAAATCTCTCGCCGCAAGGATTGTGGGTTCGAGTCCCACCGCCCCTACCATTGGCTTTTACGGGCCCGTGTCCCCAAGGGATGCGGGCCCGTTTCTTTTAGATGCCGTCAACTGCAGGGCAGCTAATTTGGGACGGGGCTTTTTTGACTACTTTTCCGCCCACCCAATGAGTTTTCTGGGACGGGGATTAAAAATCATTAGGTACACAATGATTTTTTAATCCCCGTCCCAGAAAACTCATTCACGGAAAGGCTCGGGCGGACCATGTAGCTAAAAAAGCCCCGTCCCAAAAAGACTACTTTTAGAGTGTGCTGAGAGTGGGGGTCCAGGCGATGGTGGGGGTCGCGCCGTCGAGAGTCTCGTTGATGGTTGCTGCCATACCGGCGAGTAGGCTGTTCTCGCTTACTGTGAGCGTGTCGTAGCCGCCGGCGCGCATGAGCTCGCGAATCACCACGGCGCCGGCCAAGATCACGCCCGCACGCTTGGGCTGCACGCCTGGCAGCGTGGCGATGCCCGCAACGTCCAGCGCAGACATGCACTCGATAGCGATCGAGACCTGCTCCATCGAAAGCTCGCGCAGGTGCACAAAGCTCGAATCGTACGGCTCCAGCTCGTGAACGAGTGCAACGAGCGTGGTGACGGTGCCACCCACCGCGACCAAGCGCTCGGCGCGCTCAAAGTTGTTGGGCAGGCTCTCAAAGTACGCCGTAAACTGCTCGTTTGCCCAGTCGGCAGCAGCCGCAAGCTCACCTGCCAAAGGCGGCAGCGCCGAGAAAAACCGCTCTGTTACACGACGGCAGCCAATGTCCAGCGAACGCGTGCCCTCCAGCGCAAAGACCCCGCGCTCCGGAGCGTATACACCCGTCGCAAGCTCCGTCGACCCGCCGCCCGAATCCGCGACGATGATGCGCTCGCCCGCAAAGTCGTGCGCCACACCAAAAAACGTCAGGCGCGCCTCGACCTCGCCCGGAATCACCTGCGGTTCGAGCCCCAGCTCGCGCAGGCCGTCCAGCAGCAGGGCAGCATTGGACGCATCGCGCGCAGCACTCGTGCACGTGGTGCAGATGCACACAGCCCCAAAGGCACGCGCCTCGTCCATAAACATGCGGCATGCGGCAAGCACGCGCTCGACCGCCGCCTCGCAAAAGCGGCCCGTCGCGTCAACGCCCTCGCCCAAATCGGTAATCTCGGTATGCTTGGACGATTCCACAATCGCCCCGCCCTCGACCTGCGCTAGCACCAGTCGCGATGACACCGTTCCCAGGTCGATCGCCGCCACCCTATATCGTTTGCAATCTGTCATTGCGGGCTCCCCTCCGGGCGCTACTCGCCTACTCGCCGCTGGAAGCGACCGTCTGACCCTCGACGCCGTTAAATCCAAACAGCATGTCGAGCGTCTGAATGTACCACGGCGCGTCCTTGCCGACTTCTTCGATCTCCTTGGCCACCTCGCTGGCCTTCTTGGCGTTCGACGACTTCTTTTCAGCCGACGACGAGTCCGAATCATCGTCCAGGCCCAAGACATCAATCCTAGTCTCACCAGACATCACCAGGCCCAGGTCCTCGGACGCCGCATCCTTGATGCCCTCCTCCGAGAGCAGCTTGTCGACGCTTTTTTGCAGCTCGTCGTTATATTGCTCGCGAATCTCAACCTGCTTGGCCAAGATGTCGCTCGAGCGTTTTGCCACGTACAGGTCGCGCACGGGGAAATACAGGCTCACGAGCGCCAGCGCCACCACGATACCGATAAACAGCAGGCGCAGAGAGCCATGCGTAAAGTCATAGATTGCCTTGACCACCGCATTGTCGTTGGCGTAGCGCATAAAGTCCGAGCCCGAAAGACGGCTCGAGGGCCTGCTCGACCTGTCATGCGTCTGGGCCGAGGGACGCGACGAATGCGGCGAACGTGTCGGACGTACTGGTCCATCTGTCGAAGTATTCACTTGAGCATTGGGGCGCGAGATACTTGTCGGGCGCTGCGTGGAGCGGTCGGCGCCGGCGTAGGCGGACCCACCGAGCTGCACCGTGCGCGCACGGCGAGGCGACGGCTCACGCGAACCGGCGGAATAGTACCTGTTGTCGTAAATCTGATCCATGTGCGCCTTGTGCGGTTGAGGTTTGTTTGCGCTAAGTCCTTTAGTTATAGCACGAGCATGCGCACCGCCTTCGCCAGCCTTTGCTCGACATAAAAAAGGCGCTGAGCCGTGTGGCCCAGCGCCCAATGGCGGCCATCAGAAGTGGAGCGGAGCCGAGTCAACCCCTCCCCGCCAGGCTCGTCTGTCTAGCGAATGTTGTAAAACGTGGTCTTGCCGGCGTAGCGCGCGCTGCCCTCAAGCTCGTCCTCGATGCGGATGAGCTGGTTGTACTTGGCGATACGGTCACTGCGGCACGGGGCGCCCGACTTGATCTGGCCGGCGTTGACGCCCACGACCAGGTCGGCGATCGTGGAGTCCTCGGTCTCGCCGGAGCGGTGGCTCACGATGCAGGCGTAACCGGCCTCCTTGGCGGTCTCGATGGCCTCGAGCGACTCGGTGAGCGTACCGATCTGGTTGACCTTGACCAGGATCGCGTTGGCGGCACCCAGCTCGATGCCCTTCTTGAGGCGCTCGGTGTTGGTGACGAACAGGTCGTCGCCCACCAGCTGCACTTTGTTGCCAATGCGGCGGGTAAGCTCGACCCAACCGTCCCAATCCTCCTCGGCCATGCCGTCTTCGATGGAGATGATGGGATAGGTGTCAACAAGCTTCTCCCAGTAATCAACCATCTGGGCGCTCGTGTACTCCACACCCTCGCCCTTGAACTCGTACATGCCGGTCTCGGCGTTGTAGAACTCGGTCGAGGCCGGATCCATGGCGTACATGAAGTCGACGCCGGGCTTAAAGCCGGCCTTCTCCACGGCCTTGGTGATGTACTCGAACGGCTCGGCGTTGGTCTTAAGGTTGGGGGCAAAGCCGCCCTCGTCGCCCACGCCGCCGCCCAGGCCGGCCTCGTGCAGCACGCCCTTGAGGGTGTGGTAGACCTCGGCGCACCAACGCAGGCCCTCGGCAAAGCTCGGGGCGCCCACCGGCATGATCATGAACTCCTGGAAGTCGACGTTATTGTCGGCATGCACGCCGCCGTTGAGGATGTTCATCATGGGCGTGGGCAGCAGGTGGGCGTTGACGCCGCCCAGGTACTGGTACAGCGACAGACCCGCCGACTCGGCAGCGGCGCGGGCAACGGCCAGCGACACGCCCAGGATGGCGTTGGCACCGAGCCTGGTCTTGTTGGGGGTACCGTCCGCGGCAATCAGCGCGGCATCGACGGCGCGCTGGTCGAAGGCGTCGAGGCCCACGACGGCGTTAGCGCACTCGTTGTTGACGTGCTCGACGGCCTGCGAAACGCCCTTGCCCAGGTAGCGGCCCTTGTCGCCATCGCGCAGCTCGCAGGCCTCAAAGGCGCCGGTCGAAGCGCCCGAAGGCACCACTGCGCGGCCGAAGCTGCCGTCCTCGAGCACGACCTCGACCTCGACGGTGGGATTGCCGCGGCTGTCGAGCACCTCACGACCGTAGACGTCCAAAATATCGCTCATGTTGTCTCCCTCTCACTTGGAAACGTAGTGGATGCAAGCGACTGGCCGACTGCGCACCGTCGGTGCGCCTCCGTAAGTTAGCCCGTCGCACTTTTTGCATTATGCCCTAAGTTAGCCGAGGGATACAATTGTTTTTCGAATAATTGAGCGGGAACGATGAGGCATGTCAGCCCGTCGTTCCCGCAGTCTTACTCCTCCGCCTTGGCGGCATCCCAGAGGTCGTTGAGGCCGTGGGTCGAAAGCTCGGCAAGATCCACGTGAACGTCGGCTGCCATCTGCTCCATCGCGGCCCAGCGGCGGCGGAACTTTGCCGTACTGGCGCGCAGGGCACTCTCGGCGTCAATCCCCTCCTTGCGCGCAACGTTGACCAGGGCAAAGAGCAGGTCGCCAAACTCCATCTCGCGCTCGGGCGAGCCGGGCTCCTCGGCCTCAAACTCGGCACGCTCCTCGGCAACCTCGTCCCACACGTCCTGGACCGTCTCCCACTCAAAGCCCACGGCCGCTGCTTTGCGCGACACCTTCTGCGCCTGCATCAATGCCGGCAGATGCGTGGGCACGCCGTCGAGCAGGCCCTCGGGTACCGCCTCGCCTGCTGCCACGGCCTTGTCCTTGACGGCCTTCTCGGCAAGCTTGACCTCGTCCCAGATCTTGAGCACCTCGTCGGAGTTCTCGGCATCCGCATCGCCAAACACGTGCGGGTGGCGGCGGATGAGTTTGGCGTCGATATCGCGTGCCACATCGGCCAGCGTAAACTCACCGGCGTCCGCCGCAATCTGCGCATGCAGCACGACCTGCATGAGCACATCGCCCAGCTCCTCACGCAGGTGTGCCGCGTCGTCGGCCTCAATGCAGTCGAGCGCCTCGTAGGCTTCCTCGATCATGTTCTTGCCGATGCTCTGATGCGTCTGTTCGCGGTCCCACGGGCAGCCATCGGGCTGACGCAGGCGCCAGATGGTCTGCACCAGATGCTGCAGCTCGGCCGACGCATCTACCAGCGTCGACAGGTCGCGCGAACCCTCGGCATTTTGCTGAGCCATATGCTCGGCCATGGTTACTCCTCCTCCAGGATCACGTGGCGGAACGCACCGCCCTCATAGATACCGTAGCTGTGCGTACCGTCCTTGGGAATGCTCACGCTGCCGGGATTGAACAGCCACAGGCCCGGGTGCGCCTCGCTTGCCTCGTTAACCTTGATATGCGTGTGACCGTAGACGAGCGCGGAGCCCTCGGGCAGCGCAGGCGCGTGGTCGACGCTGTTGTGCATGCCGGCGCCAAAGACATGGCCATGCGTCAGGAACAGCTCGCGGCCGGCCTCGTCGAACAGCGTGGCGTAGTCTGCCATGACGGGAAAGTCGAGCACCATCTGGTCAACCTCGGCGTCACAGTTGCCGCGCACCGCGATGATGCGGTCGGCCAGGGCGTTGAGCAGCGGAATCACGCGCTTGGGGGCGTAATCGCGCGGCAGGTCGTTACGCGGGCCGTGATAGAGCAGGTCGCCCAGCAGCACGATGCGGTCGGGCTGCTCGGACTCGATGGCAGTGCACAGGCGCTCGGCCCAATATGCCGAGCCGTGGATGTCGGAGGCGATGAGACATTTCATGGGAAGTCCTTTCGGGATGGGGCAAATAGGGTTGGCGTGGCGCGTCGCTCGCCCGTGCTACTCAAATTGCAGCACCGCGCTCTGAGCTGCCTGCATCACGCGCTGGAGCGGCACGCTGTGCTCGCGGGCAAGGCGGGCGCAGTCCTCGTACTCGGGTGCGGCGCGCTCGCTGCCATCGGGCAGGGTGGCTACTTTGACGGCCACCTCGCCCCAAGGCGTCGCTACCTGCTCAAAACGACGCGGCAGGCAGACGCGTTCCATCACCTGGCGACGAACGGCGTTGGTCGTGGTCTCCAAAAAGATAATCGTCTGTAGGCGCTCGATATCCTCGTGCGAGCAGATCACCTGCAGCTGCCAGCCGGGGCGACCTTTTTTGCAGTAGAGAGGCAGCCAGTGCACCTCGCGCGCACCTGCCTCGCGCAGGCGGTCGGCGGCATAGGCGAGTACCTCGGGCGATGCATCGTCGATGTCGCACTCCAGCTTGACGATGGTTTCGGGCGCATCGGTCTCGCGGGACAGCGGAGATGTACTTCCACGTTGCATACGGTCCGGATCCTTTCCGCACGGGCTCGTTTTGTTCACCCAAACGCTAGCACATCGGACGTGGCGCAGACGTGACTTTCGTCCATCGCCGCCCTCGCCCCTATCCAAACGTGTACGTCAGCCTCCAAACATGCCATTTTTTGTCGGTTTTGGAGGCTGACGTACACGTTTTGAGAGCGCAATCGAGGCCGCACCGCGCGCCGCGCAGCCTTTCCAATCGATTTCGACCCCCGACGTGCCCGGCGTTTTGAGAGTTACGCCATTACAATGGAGCGGATTCGCCAAATGCAAAGGAGTCGCCATGCCCGCATGCCCGCTGGTCGATTGCCACACCCATACTTCGTTTTCGGACGGCCATGCCTCGTTTGAGGAAAACGTTCGCGCTGCCGCGGCCGCTGGCTGTCGGGTCATGGTCTCGACCGACCACCTCACCTTGCCCGCCAGCATGGATGCCAACTGCGAGGTGCAGGTTGTCGAAAGCGACTTGCCGGCGCACCGTCTGGCTTTTGAGGACGCCCGCAAGCTTGCCGCGCAGATCGCACCCGAACTCGAGCTTATCTATGGCTTTGAATGCGATTGGTACCAAGGTTGCGAGCCTTTGGTTGAGAGCTGGTACCAGGGCGCCATCGTACGCCTGGGTAGCGTGCATTGGATTGGCAACCCAGGCGATATTGCGGCAGGCGCCGCAGGCACGGCGGGGACAGAGGACGTCGCTCGCCCCGACACGCCCGATTCGCTCTGCGGCTGGATTGACGACGATACCAACCTGCATGTTTGGGAAAACTTAGGCGTGCGCGGCGTATGGGAGCGCTATGTCGACGACTGGTGCCGCGCCTGCGAGAGCTCGCTCAACTTTGACGTGATGGCCCATCCCGACCTAGTCATGCGTTTTTCGAAAGAGGGCTTTGCGCCCGACTTTAACCCCATGCCCTTTTGGGAGCAGATGGCCGAGTGCGCGCACGATACGGGCCGCCGCGTTGAGATCTCGACCGCCGCACCGCGTAAGGGCCTCGACGACTACTATCCCGCGACCAAGCTGTTGCGTTGCTTCGCCCACGCCGAGGTGCCGATTACTTTTGGCTCGGACGCACACCGCGCCTGCGACATCTGCTGGAACATCCGCGAGGCTCAGGCCCACGCCTACGACTGCGGCTACCGAACCTTCGATATCCCCCACGCCACCGGCGAATGGGAACCCACGCCCCTCGCCTAAGACTAGTCGTTGGGGACGTTCTTAAACAACTATTGACGGCGGGCGTTGAGTTCGCCGGCCAGCTCATCGAGGGTGATGCCGTAGCGCTCGAGCGTCACGAGCAGGTGGTAGATCAGGTCGCCGGCCTCGTAGCGGATGTGGTCGTGATCGTTATCCTTGCAGGCCATGATGACCTCGCTCGTCTCCTCGGCAAGCTTCTTGAGCAGCTCGTCCTCGACATCGGTCAGCAGGCGAGCGGTATAGCTCTCCTGCGGCGATGCGTCGCGACGGCCGTGAATCACCCCGGCGAGCCCCGTCAGCGTCTCACCGATATTTCCATCCTGAACATTCGCGGTGCGCACACCCATGGTTCAATCCTTTCTGGTTGGCCAAGCGCCTGGTCGAGCGCCCGCCCTACGCGAGTTTTCTAAAGAAGCAGGTACGGTTGCCGGTATGGCAGGCCGGACCCGGCGAGTCGACCTTGACCAGCAGCGTATCGCTATCGCAGTCGGCCCAGAGCTCCTTGACCTCCTGCATATTGCCGCTCGTCGCGCCCTTGTTCCAGAGCTCCTGGCGGCTGCGGCTCCAAAACCACGTGGTACCGGTCTTGAGCGTCAGCCCCACCGATTCCTCGTTCATCCAAGCAACCATAAGCACCTCACCGGTGTCATACTGCTGAACCACACAAGGAATCAGCCCACGGTCGTCGTATTTGAGCTCTGCCGCGATTGTCACTTGCTCCATTTAGAAGTCCAATCTCACAGGTATTCCCTGGCTGGCCATGTATTCTTTGACTTCGCGAATGCTGAAGGCCCCAAAGTGAAAGACACTTGCTGCCAGCACGGCATCGGCTTCGCCCTCGATCACGCCCTCGGCAAAATGCTCGAGCGTGCCCACGCCGCCGCTTGCGATCACCGGGATCGGCACCGCGCGCGCCACGGCGCGGGTGAGTGCCAGGTCGAAGCCAGCCTTGGTGCCGTCGCGATCCATGCTGGTGAGCAAGATCTCACCGGCGCCGCGACGAGCCGCTTCCTCGGCCCACGCCACCGCATCGATACCCGTGGCGTTACGGCCGCCCGCGGTAAAGACCTCCCACTTGTCGGCTCCCGGCTCACCGGGCAGACCAACACGCTTGGCATCGATCGCCACGACCACGGCCTGGCTGCCAAATGCAGCAGCAGCTTGGCTGACCAGCGACGGATCGCGCACGGCAGCAGAGTTGAGCGACACCTTATCGGCACCGGCAGCCACCATGGTTCGCATGCCCGCCAGGTCACGAAAACCGCCGCCCACGGTATAGGGAATGGCCAGCTCCTCGGCCGCATGCGCCGCCATCTCAATGGTCGTCGCACGGTTGTCGCTCGTCGCAGTGATGTCCAGGAACACGACTTCGTCCGCGCCCTCGCGGTCGTAGACGCGCGCCAGCTCCACCGGATCGCCCGCATCGCGCAGGCTCACAAAGTTGACGCCCTTGACCACGCGGCCGTCCTTAACGTCCAGACAGGGAATCACACGCTTGGCAAGCATGGGTTACTCCTCCCCTCGGGCGGCGGCCAGCGCCTGTACCAGCGTAAAGTTGCCCTCGTAGAGTGCGCGACCGGTGATCGCACCCTCAATAGCATCCTCACCCACCGCGGCAAGCGCGCAGATATCGTCGAGTGT
>UQMW01000041.1 GCA_900542275.1 uncultured Collinsella sp. | reverse complement strand
TCTTTTACGTAAACACCGCATTGATTCGAACCTCGGTCGAGGCGCGGGCGTAAAGAAAACGCGGAGCGTTTTTAGCCCGCGGGCGAGCACGCCGGCAGGCGGGCGAAGCCGGTGCGGATCCGCGCAGCGGATGCGCGGAATCCTATACGCCGCACCATTTGAGATTAAAGCTCCCGGCAACGGGGGCTTTTCTTTTACGTAAACACCGCATTGATTCGAACCTCGGTCGAGGCGCGGGCGTAAAGCGGACGATTTCCTGTCGACTCGTGTAAGATTCCGAGTAGATGTCGCGACTAATTCGCGACCACTCCTTCTTCAAGCGACCGATCAGGGTGATACTTCGTGGCAGAGCGTCCGACATACAAGCTCAGGTTTCTCGATCCCAAAAAGCGCTTTCCGGCGATGCCCGAGCAGCCTGCGGGACGCTCATATGGCGTGGTCTGGAAACTCTTTGGCGAGGATCAGCATGAATCTTGCTATGTCGTCGAATTCGTTGGCAAAAGTCATGTGTCGCTTTTGGGCTACGTAAGCGTTTCGGGCGAGGTGTACAAGGTGGACCGCCCCGTTAGCGAGACTCCGCTGCCCAACGATCCCGACATGGAACTGGTCCTTGACGAGTCGGACTCCGGTATTGGTGAGATTGTGGTTCGGGGAGCCAACGGCACAATGCGCGCGTGCGCGCGAACCGTCGGCTCTCCCGAAGGCCCCATGCGCGAACAGTCCGATCACGAGACATGGAATTCGACCCGCTCCCTTCCTTACGGTGAGTTCATGGCATCGATGTTCCTGCGCTACGTGATATTCGCTGACTCCGAAAATACCATTGCGAGCACGGCGGACGCCGACGGACTCGACGAGGGTATGCAAAACGTTGTCGACAAGATCAAGCTCGTAAAGTTGCCCGAGCCGGTCGAGGTGTTTTTGGGCTTTAACACGACACCGCTCCCTGATGCTATCGAGACGCTGCTCTACCGCGTTGACCATGCCGAGAATCCGAGCGGTATCGAGCGCTATGCCGCCGCCCTTATGAGTGAAATTGACTTGCCCCGCTTGCGCACCATCGCCGCTAAGTCCGAGATGAGCCTGGCTCGCATCGATCGCTCAAAGCTTTTCTATCTCAATTTTGATCGCAGCCTGCTGGACCAGGACGAGATTGACATGCTGCTTGCCATCGAGTGCCGTCTTAACCGTCTCTCCGGCATCCTTGAGCACATCGGGGCCGGATTGGTCCCTGCGGCATCCTCGCCGAGCCTTGAGGGCTGCGCGCTCTTTGATGCGTGGCATATCGCCAAGACGACCAACGATGTTCCCCGACTGCTCGATACAACCTCGAGCGACAACCCGTGGTCCAAACCGGGAACGGTGGCTTGCCAGCCGGGCGGTGAGTGGGATGTGCGTACCCGCTTCGCGCGTATTGTCGAGGCGCTTAACGTGGTCACGCGGCTCGACTATACCTATCGGGCAAACGTTGCCGAGGGGATTATGCTCGTTCGGTTTGGGCAGTCTGTCGTTGATGCCATGCCGCAACGTGAATACGACGCTCAAGATGACGCCTGGCACGAGCTGGACGAGGACACGCGCACGATCTGGGCCGCGGAGCACGATGCGCGCGTGGCGCTTACGCTTGCGGCAGCGTGTTTTGCCGCGGGCACCTGCATCACGCGCTGCTATGTGCAGATTGCTGCTCCCGACAGTGAGCAGGGCGAGTGCGTTGTCGCAACGTATTTCTTTGGGCGCGCGGCCTATCTGGCCGATTGCGTGCCTGTCGCCAAGGATCTTGAGAGCATAGACATGGACGATATGCCGTGCAAGCGTGTGCTTGAGGCATATGAGTCAACCGCTCCGGAGACGATTGAACCTGCGGAGGTTCATGCTCGTCCGCGTGATGACCATCGCATGCTGCCGCCGGCGCTGCGCGATCTGCTGCTTGCCGATACGGCTGACGAGCTGGAGGTCATGGAAGAGGACGACGACCCATACGTGGCCCGTGTTGTTGAATTGCGCGAGCAGGCAAAAGTCGACCGTACAGGTGCTTTTGAAGGCTTTTCCCGTCTTGTCGAGGAGTTGGAGGCCAAGTGCGCCGTCGCCGAGCTTTTGGCGACAGGTCCGGTTCAAACGCAGCTTTGCGATAACCAGCTGGTGCGCATGGTGCTACCGGTGTTGGAAGAAGACCGCTCTGTGCGAATCCTTCGTGCGCCCGATGCGCTGTACTTTGCCCAGCACGAGATCTGCAGCTTTTACGCCGAGCAAGAGGACTTTGAACGAGCACTGCCCGAGGTGCGCCATCTTTACGATCTGGCGCGCTCGTCCATGCAGTCGCACTTTGCGCTCATCAACGTGCTTGCGCGTCTGGAGCGCTTTGACGAGATTATCGAGGTGGCGCGCCACGGCCTACGTATTGCCAGCGATCGTTCTGCAATCGGCTACCTGTTCTATCGCTTGGCGTTTGCCTATTGGAATTGCGATCAGCTCGACCTGGCGCTGGCTTGTTACCGTCTGGTGCCGCGCGGCGAGGAGTCGGGCAGCAGCGCGCTGGAAGAAATGCAGGGCCTTATGAACGAGATGGGTGTCAGCGAGCCTCCGACGTTCGAGGAAGCGGTCGAGACCATCCGCAGGGCTGGACTCGAATTGCCGCCCGTGCCCGCGGTGGCCAACCAGCTTGCGGATGCCGCCGTGCAGCTGGTCGATAACGGCTTCTTTTTCCTGGCGCGCGGTTGCATCTTCCAAATGTGGCGCACCATGGGCAACGACGAGCTCGGCTCCCTCAACCGCTCGCTGGGGTAGGGGCGAAAACTGCAAGGAGGAAAGGCCGCTGGGCAATTAGAAAATTCCCTCTTGCCCAACTTCGACTGTTTGGTTACTATAGAACGGCTGTTACGGAGAGCTGACCGAGAGGCCGAAGGTGCTCGCCTGCTAAGCGAGTACACCCCAAAAGGGTGTCTGGGGTTCGAATCCCCAGCTCTCCGCCAGTACGAATTTGAAGAAGGGTCCCATTTGGGGCCCTTTTTATTATCAAGAATGGCGGCTGGGGATTCGAACCCGAGAGGGCACGGGCGTTAAGCAAACGCGAAAGCGTTTGTAGCCCGTGGGCGAAAAGCCGCCAGGCTTTGAAGCCGGAGGGCATGCGCAGCATGCCCGGACATCCCCAGCTCTCCGCCAGTACGAATTGAAAGAAGGGTCCCATCTGGGGCCCTTTTTTGGTGCGGAGAAAGGAGGCTGGGGATTCGAACCTCAAAAAAGGAGGCATCCTTTCGGACGCCTCCTTTCAGTGGGCTTATTATTCTTGCGCCCTACACCTCGGGCGCCTTGGCGACGGTCTCGCTTTCTGCCGTGAGTGGGCGGTTGTCGATGCGACGGCCCAAGCGATCGAGCTTCACGAGTAGCCATTCAATGGGATTCGGCCCTGCGCCCTCCTCGTCGGCAACTAGGTCCATGACGGCGATCTTGGTGCCGTCCTGCTTGAGCGTGACGCTGCCCACCTTGTCGCCCACATGCACCGTGCCCGAAAGATCGTCGTAGCTAACCTTTTCGGTCACCTCGCCGGCAAGGGAAAACACGGTCGCTTGCGCCGTAGGATCGGCGAGTGTGGCGTCGATCGTCTTATCCGTCCAGTCGGTTTGACCAATGCGCGCCATAAGCGGGTTGCCGTTGGCGGTCTTTTCCTGTGTGTTGGCGATTGCGACCGTCACCTTGTGACCGTAGTACCAATTGGCAAGGGTTGCGGTATCGGTAAAGCGCTGGTCGGTGGTGGTGGAGTTCAAAACGACGGTGTAGATCTCGTCGCCATCGCGGTTGTAGGCACCCGTAAAGCAATAGCCTGCATCATCGGTGGTGCCGGTCTTGCCACCGATGTTGCCATCTTGGCCTAGCAAATAGTTATGCGTGTCCATGGAATGCGAATGGTCGGTGCCGTCGGCGCCCGTGACCTCGATCCAGGAATCTTCGCTCGCTACGACCTCGCGGATCGTGTCGTTTTTCATGGCCTCCTGCATCATCAGCGCTACGTCGTGTGCGGTTGAGTGCATATCGCCAGCCCACTCATCAAAGTCCAGACCATGCGGGTTTTCAAAAAGCGTGCCGGTGCAACCGAGCTTTTTAGCGCGCTCGTTCATGGCTTTCACAAATGTTGCCTCGGCGTCTTTGGTCTTAGGGTCGATCTTCTTGCCCACATATTCGGCGAGCACGATGGCGGCGTCGTTGCCCGAGGGAATCATCAGGCCGCGCAGTGCCTGCTTCACGGTGAGCTCGTCGCCTTCGAGTAGGCCGGCTGTTGAATTGCCCACGGTGGCTGCGGCGTTGCTCACCGTGACCTTCTCGTCCATCTTGCAATTCTCGACGGTTAGGATTGCGGTCATGACCTTGGTGATCGAGGCAATCTTGACCTGCTCATCGGCACCGCGGGCATAGTAGACGGTGCCGTCTTTGCCCATGACGAGGGCATTGGTCGCATCGATATCGGGCAGGTTTTCGGCCGTGATGCCGCGCGCATCGGCGGTTTTGCCGCAAACATTGTCGGTCGTGAGTACTTGGGCGCCGGCGACGGTGGGCACGCCAGCGGCAAGGGCGATAGCGCAGACAAAGCCGGCGGCAAGCTGGGCTGAGCGCTTTGCAAAAGAGGTGAGGGACTTCACGGATTTCGCTTTCGACGGGATGGTCTCTTCTGGAACTAGAGTATATCGTTTGCCGGCGTCGGCGATCATCGCGTGCGTGCGTGGCCCACATCCGCGCCCGAACGGGCACAAGGGTGCTTAAGGCCGACTTAATCACCCACGCTTGTTGTGTGTGGCGTGCGTCGCCTCGGGCATAATGGAGCGCGAGAGGAGCACGCATGAACGAGCGCATTTTGGTAGTTGATGACGAGAAGGCCATCGCCGACTTGGTTGGTATCTACCTTACAAAAGAGGGCTTTGATGTCCAGATTGCCTATAGCGGGGCCGATGCTGCCAAGGCAATCCTGGAGCAGGAGTTCGATCTGGCACTGTTGGATGTCATGCTGCCCGATATCGATGGCTTTGAGCTACTGCGTACGATCCGTTTCAGCCATACCTATCCTGTGATCATGCTGACGGCGCGCGATGCCCAGCAAGACAAGATCGAGGGCCTTTCGCTTGGCGCGGACGATTACGTGGTTAAGCCGTTCCGTCCGCTGGAGCTCATCGCGCGCGTGCACGCTCAGCTTCGCCGCTACACCAGCTACGGTAGCCGCTCGCAGGCGGCCGAGTCGCCGACCATCCAGCTCGACGGCCTGGAGATCAACCGCGATGCTCGTTCCGTAACGGTGGACGGTGCACCGGTACGCCTCACGCCCATCGAGTATTCCATCTTGCTGTATCTGGTTGAGCATCGCGGCAGCGTGGTAGCCGTGGAGGATCTGTTCCGCGCGGTGTGGAACGAGGATTTTATGCCCGGCTCCAACAATACGGTGATGGTGCACATTCGCCACCTGCGCGAAAAGATTGGCGACGACGCTCAAAAGCCGCGCTTTATCAAAAACGTCTGGGGCGTCGGCTACATAATCGAATAGCGCCTTTGATGGTGGGGAAGTGGATATGACAAAAGACGATAGGCAGGCATTCGAGGTGCCCGATCGACTCTTTGAATACGTACGGGCAGTCGTCGACAACCGCGCGCTTGCGACGGTGCTGCTCTTTTTGCTGAGTCTGCTGCTCATCGGCATTGACAATATCGTTGGCATCCTGGCAGTTCTACTCATTGGCTTTTTGCTGATTGATCGATTCGAAATCGTTCGCCGCTGTGTGGTGATCGGCGGCGCCGCGTGGACAATTACGTTGGCGATCGGGTCCATGGCGCTTGGCGGTATTGGCGAGCCCGTATTCTTTGACGCCGGCTTTGTGTTCAACATGCTTGGATTTGTGCTGGCGCTTGCCGTGTGCGTCCTGTTCTTCTGCGGACGCGCCCTGTACTACCAGGGTTACGAGCAGGGCGAGCTGCACGCCGACCGCGTGATTGCCGCCCGCATTCAGGACCGTCTGATCGATAACCCCGACACATGGGACAACATTGACGGCGACTTCCTCGAGGTCGAGGGCGCGCTCAACCGGGCGCGCGATTGCGAGCGTAGGGTTCAACAAGCCCTGCGTGACGAATCCCACCGCAAAGATGACCTGGTGACGTACCTGGCGCACGACCTGCGCACGCCGCTCGCCAGCGTGGTGGGCTACCTTTCGCTCTTGCAGGAGGCCCCCGATTTGCCGCTTGAGCAGCGCACACGTTTTACGGGCGTGGCGCTCGACAAGGCCCACCGGCTCGATGCGCTCATCGAAGAGTTCTTCGATATCACGCGCTTTGACTTCCACGATATCGTGCTCACGCGCGGCTATGTTGATCTGGGGTTGCTGCTGGCTCAGGTGGCTGACGAGTTCTATCCCATCCTCAACGAGCAGCATAAGGAAGTCCAAGTTGATATTCGCGAGGACCTGACGGTGCTCGTGGATGGCGACAAGATGGCCCGCGTGTTCAACAACATCATGAAAAACGCCGTCGCCTATAGCTATGAGGGCTCGACTATCACGATTGAGGCCAGGCGCCAAGACGATGGCGGCGTGCGCGTGCGCTTTATCAATCAGGGCGATCCTATCCCTGCGGCTAAGCTCAAGGTGATCTTTGAGAAGTTCTATCGCCTGGATGCGGCGCGTGCGACCAATCGCGGTGGTGCCGGCCTGGGCCTTGCTATTGCCAAGGAGATCATCGCGGCACACGGCGGTACCGTTGCATGTGAATCGACGCCCGAACACACGATATTCACCATCGAGCTGCCCGCCGCATAGCCAGTGTGCCCTTACAAACACTTGACAATGTGCTCACGTGCGTATGAGCCGCGATTCCTACTATCGATACTGCTGAATTGATATCGATATGGAGGTGTGCGGTATGACGGCTGCTGCGGCTGTGGAGCCCACGGAGCTTGAAGAACTCATGGAAGCGCAGGCCGAGGCCGCGCATGAGCGCGAGGTTGGGGATGCGACTCGCCCCACGGCAGAGGATCTTGCCGCCTCGCCGACGCGCATCGACGTCGAGGGCCTCGACCTGTTCTATGGCGATCACCATGCGCTCAAGGACGTGAATATCAAGATCCGCGACAAGCAGATCACTTCGTTCATCGGGCCTTCGGGCTGCGGAAAGTCCACGTTGCTGCGCTGCTTTAACCGCATGAACGACGGCATCAAGGATTGCCGCATCGAGGGCAAGATTGCGCTCGATGGTCAAGATATCCTGGGCGATTGCGACATCTGCCGTTTGCGCCAGCGCGTGGGCATGGTGTTCCAACGCCCCAACCCATTTCCCATGAGCATCTACGACAACGTCGCCTACGGTCCTCGCGGTATGGGTGTGCGCGACCGCGTCGTGCTCGATGAGCTGGTCGAGGACTCCCTGCGTCGCGCTGCCCTGTGGGACGAGGTCAAGGACAAGCTCAAAGAGTCAGGCCTGGGTCTTTCGGGTGGACAGCAGCAGCGCCTGTGCATCGCCCGCGCACTTGCCGTGCAGCCCGACATTCTGCTGATGGACGAGCCGACCTCGGCACTCGACCCTGTGTCGACGTTGGTGGTGGAGCAGCTGGCCTGCGAGCTCAAGGAGACCTGCACGCTGGTGGTCGTGACGCACAACATGCAGCAGGCCGCGCGTATTTCCGATTCGGTTGCGTTCTTTTTGCTGGGTGAGCTGGTGGAGCACGCGCCCACCGCGCAACTCTTCAAGAATCCGTCCGATCCGCGCACCGCGGATTATTTGACGGGGCGTTTTGGCTGACGCTGTCTTTTACAGGTGCCTTTAGGGTTAAGATGCGGTCATATCGGCCGCAAAGGGGTTCAACATGATCTATTACGTCGAGGACGATGACAACATCAGGGATTTGACAGTCTACGCGCTGCGCAAGCAGGGAATCGAGGCCGAGGGCTTTTCGTGTGATGGCGAGTTTAAAGCTGCCGTGGCACGACGGGTGCCCGATGCTGTGCTGCTCGATATCATGCTGCCCGACACCGATGGCTTGGCGATTATGCGTCGCCTGCGTGCCGATCGCCTGACGGCGACGGTGCCCATCATGATGCTTACCGCCAAGGACACCGAACTCGACAAGGTGATGGCGCTCGATGGCGGTGCCGACGATTACCTGACTAAGCCGTTTTCGCTCATGGAGCTTGCGAGCCGCTGCCGCGCACTGCTGCGTCGCGGCGGCATGGTCAAGCAGGCGAGCGATGTGCTCAGCGTGGGCGACATCGTGCTCTCGCCCAGCCATCGCGAGGTGACCGTTGCCGGCGAGCCGCTTAAGCTCACCCTGCGCGAGTTCGACCTGCTCGAGTACCTCATGCGCAAGCCCGGCGTGGTCTTTACCCGCGAGTCGTTGCTGCAGAGCGTGTGGGGCTGGGACTTCGACGGCGGTTCGCGCACCGTTGACGTGCACGTGCAGACGCTTCGCCAAAAACTGGGCGAGCATGCCAGCGCCATCGAGACCGTGCGCGGCGTGGGTTATCGCCTGGCCGAGCCTTCTGCCGGTGATGGTGCCGAAGGCGACGACACCGCGGCCACCGCATCGGAGGAGTAACCCGTGGTCTTCGCCCCCCAGGGAAAACATACGCTGTCGCACCGCGTTTTTGTGACGATCTTTGTCTGCGCCATGGCGGTTATCGTGGCGTTTACGGTGCTGGGTGCGTTCTTTGTGCAAAACACTTTGGCGGATGCCACGAGTGCCAATCTGGCGCAGGAAACTGAGCTCATTGCTGCCGCCCTCGACGAGCAGCAGGAGCCCATTCCGTTCTTGCGAAGCCTCGATCGCGAGGATCTTCGTATCACGCTGATCAATAAGGACGGATCTGTTGCCTACGACAACGAGGCGTCGCCTTCCACACTGCCCAACCATGGCGATCGCCCCGAGGTCATCGAGGCCTTTGAGAGTGGTTTGGGTTCCGCGGAGCGCGCAAGCTCTACACTCGACGAGATTATGCTGTATCGCGCCGTCACCCTTGATAACGGCCAGGTCGTTCGCTTGGCGCAGGCCCAGCCTGGCGTTGCGGCGATTTTGCTGTCGATGCTGGCGCCGATGCTGCTTATCGCAGCAGCGGGTGCAGTACTCTCGTTTTTTATGGCGCGCCGTGAGTCCCGTGCCATCATCGCGCCGTTGCAAGAGGTGGATTTGGATCACCCACGCCGTAGCTATGAGCACGCCTATGCCGAGATGGTCCCCATGCTTGAGCGCATCGAGTCGCAGCGCCAGGAACTCAAGCGCCAAATGGCGGTGCTAGCGGACAACGACCGTATGCGCCGCGAGTTCACGGCGAATATCACCCATGAGCTCAAGACGCCGCTTACGGCGATTTCGGGCTATGCCGAGCTCATCGCAAATGGCATGGTCGAGGGCGAGGACGACCTGCGCAACTTTGGCGGTCGCATCTATCGTGAGGCGGGCCGCTTGGCAGCGCTTGTCAACGACATCCTTACGCTGTCTAACTTGGACGAGGCCGAACGTGCAACTGAAGGCGAGGCAGTGCCCATTGGGTCCACGGAGCCTATTGAGCTCTCGCGTGCGATCTACGCGGTTGAGCAGCGTCTTGAACAGGTTGCCCGTCAGGCGAATGTGACGATAAGTCATGAGACCAAGCCTGTGGTCATCGAAGGCGTGTCGCGCTTGGTCGACGAGCTCATCTATAATCTGGCAAGCAACGCCATCCGCTACAATCGGCCCGGCGGTACGGTTACGCTGCAGTGCGGCACCAACGACGAAGGCCATCCGTTCCTCGCTGTCGCCGACACGGGAATCGGTATCGCGCCTGAAGAACAGGGCAAGGTATTTGAGCGGTTCTATCGCGTGGACAAGAGTAGGTCCAAGGCACGCGGCGGAACCGGCCTGGGGCTTGCCATTGTCAAGCATGCGGCCCTGTATCATCACGCCACGCTTGATCTGTCGAGCGAGTTGGGCGTGGGAACCACCATTACGGTGACGTTTCCCATACAGCAGGACGAGCCATTCGCATAGCGATACAACACAGATATTGATGTAGACGCCGCATTTGACTTTCGGGTGCGGCGTTGTTGTGCAATTTTACGATTGCTTCCGACATTTTTACAGGAGAGCCTGTTTCTTATGTATAGAGTTTGGTCTCGGTAAAAAGATGCGATAACATACGGACAGTTTTGTCAATCCGAACTGGGGAAATGAAAGGCAAGCTGCATGACCCTTCTCGAACTGTTCCAGCTGCTGAAGAAGCACCTCAAGCTGGTCATCACCCTTCCGGTGGTCTGCGCGATCGCCATGGGCATCGTGTCCTTCGTTGCGATGGACAACACCTATACCGCGACGACGAGCATGTACATTCTCGCCAAGACCGACGATAGCGGTCAGATGAGCTACAACGATCTCTCGGCGAGCCAGATGCTTTCCAACGATATCGCCACGCTGCTGGATAGCGATAGCGTTAAGAGCGGCGCCGCCAAAGAACTGGGCCTCACCGATTTGGATGACTACAAGGTGTCTGTTTCCTCCGAGACCACCACGCGTGTCATTACGCTTTCGGTTACCGGCACCGATGCCAAGGAGACGGCTGAGGTCGCAAAGGCCATTGCCAGCTCGGTGAGTACGGTCGCTCAGAACGTCGGCGCTGCCCAGAGCATCAACGTTATCGACGAGGCTAAGACCCCCGAAGCCCCCAGCGGCCCCAAGCGCACGCTGTATATTGCCGTCGCGTTCCTCGCCGGTATCTTTATCGCAGTTGCCTATGTCGTTTTGGCAGACATGCTCAATACCCGCATCCGCGGTGCCGAAGAGGCAGAAGAGCTCCTGGGTATTCCCGTTGTTGGCCGAATTCCGGCTATGAAAGGTGGTAAATAGGCATGGCTAAGGCAAAGAACACCGATAAGCTCGTTGTGCAGAATGCCGCCAAGACCCTTCTGGCCAACATCCGCTTTGCGAGCGTGGACGACCCCATTCGCACCATCACCGTTACCTCCTCGATTCCCAACGAGGGCAAGTCTACGGTTTCCATTAATCTTGCTCAGGCAATCGCCACGAGCGGCAAGAGTGTCCTGCTGGTCGAGGCTGATATGCGTCGCAGGTCCCTTGCCGATATGCTCGGCGTCCGCTCCCGCGGCGGACTCTATGCAGTCCTGTCCGAGCAGGTTTCTATCGACCAGGCGATTGTCGAGACAGGTCAGAAGAATTTCTACTTCCTCGATGCCGAGCCGCATATTCCCAATCCTGCCGACATCATCGTCTCCCATCGCTTTGCCAAGCTGGTCAAGGCACTGTCTGCTAAGTTCCAGTACGTCATCTTCGATGCTCCTCCGGTCGGCACCTTCATCGATGCTGCCGAGATTGCCAGCCTGACCGACGGCGCGCTGTTCGTGGTGCGCGAGGACTTTACCAAGCGCGAAGAGGCACTCAACGCTATCGCCCAGCTTAAGAAGTCCGAGAAGGTCAAGCTCATCGGTACCGTCATGAATTACTGTGAGACCGAGACCAGCGAGTACTATTATTCTTACTACACCAAGGACGGTAAGAAGGTTAAGAAGGGCTCCGACGATCAGGGCACTTCCAAAAAGGGCATCTTCACCAACCGAGCAAACGTTTAGTTGATTAAGGCTGACCTATGCGTGACATTCATTGCCATATCTTGCCGGGTGTAGACGACGGCGCCGCCGATCTCGAAGAGAGCTTGGCGATGCTCGAGGCTGCCAAGCGGGCCGGTGTAACCAGAATCGTTTGCACTCCTCACTGCCGTGATCCCTATTTTGATTACGACAAGATGTGGGATGCCTTTGAGCTGCTGCGCGATAACGCTGACGGTTTTCCGCTCCAGATGGGCTTCGAGGTCAACCATCGAAAGCTCGTTGAGCTTGGTATCGATGCCGCGGATCACTTGCATTTCGATGGGACCAACGAGTTTCTGCTCGAGCTTTCGACGCATGCCGATGCGTATGCGTTTAGAGAGTACGAGAACACGATTTACGATTTGCAGTGCCGTGGCTATCAGGTGATCATCGCTCATCCTGAGCGCTATCGTGCGGTTCAAAAGGATGTAAGCGTGGCGGAGCGCCTGGTCGATATGGGCTGCAAGCTGCAGGCTTCGGCGGACTTTATTGCCGGCGGTCGCTTTGGTCGCGAGAAAAAGCCGGCACAGCGCCTGTTCGATCAGAACCTGTACAGCTTCATCGCGAGCGATGCCCATAACGTGGGTCATTACGACTGTCTGGCGAAGGCTCGCGCGAAGTTTAGCGTGCGCGGAGCTCATTTTCGCTAAAATCTGTCCCTAACGTTCGCGTTGAATGAAAGGGCAGCTATGGATATCCAACTTAAGACGGGATGCTTTGACGACGCGGCGTTGGTGCGCCGCGTCGTTTTTATGGACGAGCAGGGCTACGAGAATGAGTTCGACGCTATCGACGAGGATCCGAACTGCATTCATGTGACACTCTATGTAGACGGCGAGCTTGCCGGCTGCTCGCGCGTGTTTCCCGAGGAACTGGAGTACGCGGCAGATGCCGAAGCCCCAGTTTTGCCGGCGTGCGACTTGGACGAAGGCGTCGCGGCGGGGGAGACCTACATTATGGGGCGCGTGGCCGTGCTGCCGAGCATGCGCCGTCGCGGTTTGGCGAGCAAGATTGTCGAGGCCAGTGATACGTGCGCGCGTGATGCCGGCTCCAAGCTCATTAAGCTGCACGCGCAGGAATACGTGCTACCACTCTATGCCAAGGCGGGTTACACGCAGATTGCCCCGGTGGACTACGAAGACGAGGGCCAGCCCCATGTTTGGATGGCCAAGCGCGTAGATGGCAGATAGGGACGTTCCTTTCCTGCCGGCAGTCGGGGACACTCCTTGGCAATTGGTGCATCAGAGCGTTTGGACATACAGTTTTTCGATTCCGTATGTATATATGCGCGCTAATGGGTTATAAAATCTAAGTCTGAACATAGCAGGTCTGCAATGCGGCTCGGGCAACCGGGCCGTTTTTGCGGACGGGGGTAGCGCGAAAGGACTGCACATGCGTCAATTTAAGACCGAGAGCAAAAAACTGCTCGACCTCATGATCAACTCCATCTACACCAATAAGGAAATCTTCCTGCGCGAGCTTATCTCCAACGCGAGCGATGCCGTCGACAAGCTCAACTTTAAGAGCCTGCAGGATCCGAGTGTCAAGCTCGACCAGGGCGACCTGGCCATCCGTGTTTCCTTTGATAAAGATGCCCGTACCATCACCATTTCGGATAACGGTATCGGCATGACCGCCGAGGAGCTCGAGCGCAATCTGGGCACCATCGCCCATTCCGGCTCCGAGGAGTTTAAGACTGAGAACGCCGAGCAGCAGGGTTCCGATGTCGACATCATCGGTCAGTTTGGCGTGGGCTTCTACTCTGCCTTTATGGTTGCCAGCCACGTAAAGGTTGTCAGCCGCGCCTATGGCGAGGACGCCGCTCACGTGTGGGAGTCTGATGGTCTTGAGGGTTACACCATCGAAGACGGCGAGCGCGCCGAGCACGGCACCGATGTCATCCTGACGCTGCGCGAGAACGAGAAGCTCGACGCCGACGGCGAGGCCGAGACCTACGATCGCTTCCTGACCGAGTGGGGCCTCAAGAGCCTGATTCAGCAGTACAGCAACTATGTGCGCTACCCGATTCAGATGATGGTGAGCAAGAGCCGCCAGAAACCCAAGCCCGAGGACGCCGGCGACGACTACAAGCCCGAGTACGAGGACTACCAGGAGCTCGAGACCATCAACTCCATGACGCCGATTTGGAAAAAGCGCAGCTCCGACGTTGAGCAGAAGGATTACAACGAGTTCTACAAGTCCACGTTCCACGACTTTGACGATCCCGCGCGCACTATCAGCTTCCATGCCGAGGGTACGCTTGAGTACGATGCGCTGCTGTTTGTGCCGGGTCGCGCCCCGTTCGACCTGTACAGCAAGGACTACGAGAAGGGCCTGGCGCTCTACAGTTCCAACGTGCTGATTATGGAGAAGTGCGACGACTTGCTGCCCGACTACTACAACTTTGTGCGCGGTGTCGTGGACTCTGCCGACGTGACGCTCAATATTTCGCGTGAGACGCTGCAACAGAACCGTCAGCTCAAGGCCATTGCCAAGCGTGTCGAGAAGAAGATCACTGCCGATCTTGAGGACATGCGCGACAACGACCGCGAGGCCTACGAGAAGTTCTTTGAGAACTTTGGCCGCGGCCTTAAGTACGGCATCTACTCGAGCTATGGCATGAAGGCCGATGAGCTCGCCGACCTGCTACTGTTCTGGTCTGCCAAGGAGCAGAAGATGATTACCCTGGCCGAGTATGCCAAGGGCATGCCCGAGGATCAGAAGGCCATCTACTACGCCGCCGGCGACTCGCGTGAGCGCTTGGCCAAGATGCCCGTGGTAAAGGGCGTGCTCGAGCGCGGCTATGACGTGCTGTTGCTGACGCAGGATGTGGATGAGTTTACGTTCCAGGCTATGCGTGAGTACGTTGCCGCCGATATGCCTAAGATCTACGAAGACGACGCCGCCCGCGAGGCTGCCGAGAAGGCCGTTGCCGACGGTGCCGAGCCCGAGGTCGAGGATCGTCACCTGGAGCTCAAGAACGTCGCGACTGGCGATCTTGATCTGGCGACCGAGGACGAGAAGAAGGAGGCCGAGGACGCCACCAAGGAAAACGAGGACCTCTTTAGCGCTATGAAGGAGGCGCTCGGTGACAAGGTCGAGAAAGTTGCCGTCTCCGCGCGCCTGACCGATGCCCCCGCTTGCATCACCACCGAGGGTCCGCTTTCGCTCGAGATGGAGAAGGTGCTCCAGAAGGGGCCCGAGGGCGCGCCCAACGGCATGCCCAAGAGCCAGCGCGTGCTCGAGCTCAACGCCAAGCACCCGGTCTTTGACAAGCTTGTCGCTGCCCAGAAGGCAGGCGACGCCGATAAGATCAAGCAGTACTCCGGCTTGCTCTACGATCAGGCCCTGCTGGTCGAGGGCATCCTCCCCGAGGACCCCGTTGCCTTCGCAGCAGCTGTCTGCGAGCTTATGTAGTTTGGTAGTTACGCGGTTCTACGAACCGCGTAACTACTCGACGCTGCAAACGCCCCTAAGCGGCAATCTGACGTTCAATCGTCGGCCGCGTACCAAAGTACGCTTCCCTCCTCTTTCACGTCACCTTGCTCGCTCAGGGGCGTTTTCGCTGACTTATGCTCAACCTGCGACGCTTTCGTGGCCCTAAGTAGTCATCGGGGACGTTCTTGTTTGACTAGTCATTTAAGAACGTCCCCGATGACTATTCGGATTGCTAATTTGTGCGGGTTGTGGTTTTGTGACCTGCTGAAATTTGAGATACTGTACAACTGTACGTTAACTAATCTTCGTAGTATATTGCTACCCGCAAAACTCAATACCATTGTGCTTCGAGACGCTAAAGCGCCTACGTACAATGGTTTTTGATAGTACGATTTGATTCAACGACAGGATGGATGGTCCAAGCGTGAGTCTCGGCAGCAAACTATCCAACGCAAAGGTCTCCTTTGCGATATTTAAGCGCGACATTAAGCGACTGCTTATGAACCCCGTCGCCCTGGTGGTTACCTTGGGCGTGTGCGTCATTCCCTCGCTGTATGCCTGGTACAACATCGTTGCCAACTGGGATCCGTACGGAAATACCCAGGGCATTAAAATCGCCATCGCCAACAACGATCAGGGCACCCAGAATGACTTGGTGGGCGAGCTCAATGCAGGCGATAAGGTGGTCGACCAGCTCAAGGAAAACGATCAGCTGGGCTGGACCTTCGTCGACTCGGCTGCCGATGCCAAAGAGGGCGTCGAGAGCGGGGAATACTACGCGGCGATCGTAATCCCCAAGAACTTCTCCGACAATCTTGTCTCGATGCTCGATGGCAATTACCATCAGCCGAAGCTCACCTATTACGTCAATGAGAAGAAGAGCGCCATTGCGCCCAAGGTCACCGATACCGGTGCCAACACCATCGAGGAGCAGATCAACTCGGAGTTTGTCTCCACGGTGGGCGAGACCGTCGCGGGCATTGCCAAAGATGCTGGCATCGATCTTAAAGACAAGGCAACCCAGACTCAGGACTCGCTGACAAGTTCGGTGTCCGAGGCATCCGACACCTTGGGTGAGGTGCGCGATTCGATTGGCGATATGAATGCCGCCATCGATAAGACGAGTGGCGCTATCGCCTCGGCTGATGCGGCGCTTGCCGGCTTGCAAGGTCAGGCACCGTCGCTGACGCAGGCAATCTCCCAGGGCAACGACCTGCTGGGCGAGGCTCGCGCCACGGCGGGCAACTCTATCACCTCGCTCTCCAAGGCACTCTCGGAAGGTAGCCTTGCACTCACCAAGACGTCAGCCTCCGCGAACGCTGCGATTGGCAAGCTAACGGGTACGGTCACATCTACGACCACCCGCATCGACAACTCGCTCGAGTCTCTCCAGGCGACGATCGATCACAATAAGGCCGTTATCGGGCACTTGGAGATTCTCGTTAATGACACGTCGACAGGTTCCGAGGAAATTGACGCGCGCATTGTATCGACCATCGATTCGCTTCGCGAGCAAAACCAGAAGCTGCAGAGCATCAAGGATGGCCTTTCTGCACAATCGAGCGCCATGGCAAACGACGCTACGGCAATCTCGAACGCGAGCAACGCACTCAACGCGGCAATTCAGACCGGTACGGCTAACCTCGGTCAGGCTCAGACCGATCTGGGTCAGAACGCACTTCCGAAGGCTTCGAGCGCGCTTGACTCCTTTGCCGCCGTTTCGGGCGATTTGACCGGCATTGTGTCGGGTATGACCCCCACGATAGCGAGCGCGCGCGGCACGCTGGCGCAGCTCGACGCCACGCTCAAGCAGGCAAAGACCACGCTGTCCCAAACCGACGCCTCCCTTGCCAAGGTTCAGGACAAGCTCGTGACCGCCGCCAATGCCATTGCGGCGCTGCAGACCTCTGAGTCTATGGGCGAGTTAGCCGACCTCATGGACGTCGACGTCAATGACGTGGCAGATTTCATGGCATCTCCGGTTGAGCTGACGTCCAAGTCAATCTATCCGGTCAAGAGCTTTGGCTCGGGCATCGCGCCCTTCTACACCAATCTGGCGCTGTGGGTAGGCGGCTATGTGCTCATCGCTATCTATAAACTCGAGGTCGACCGCGAGGGCATCGGTAGCTTTACGGCGCGTCAGGGCTACTTTGGCCGCTGGCTGCTGCTGGTGATCCTGGGTGCGTTGCAGGCCATCATCGTTACGGTGGGAGATCTGGTCATTGGCGTTCAGTGCGTCAATCCGCTGCTCTTTGTGCTGGGCGGCATCGCTATCTCGTTCACCTACGTCAATATCATCTATGCGCTGTCCACCACCTTTAAGCATATCGGTAAAGCCATTGGCGTCATCCTCGTCATTGTGCAGATCCCCGGCTCGTCGGGCATGTATCCCATCGAGATGATGCCCGGCTTCTTCCAATGGCTGCATCCGCTGCTGCCCTTCACCTATGGCATCAACCTGCTGCGCGAGACCGTCGGTGGCATGTATTCGTTCAACTACCTGTTCAACCTGTGCATCCTGGGCGTGTTCCTTATCATCGCGCTCTTTATCGGTCTGCAGCTGCGCCCGTTGCTGCTCAACCTCAATCTGCTCTTTGATAAGCAGCTTTCCACGACGGGCCTCATGATCTGCGAGTCCAACGACCTGCCGCGCCAACGTTATTCGCTGCGTACGGCCATGCGCGTCATGCTCGATTCCGATTCGTACCGTCGCGAACTGCTCGATCATGCGGTCGCCTTTGAGCATCGCTACCCGTACTACATCAAGGGCGGTTTTGCCGCCGTGGTAGGCGTGCAGGTTCTGCTCTTTGTGCTTTCGACGGTGCTCGATATCGACAATAACGGCAAGATCATCCTGCTCGTTATCTGGATTATCTCGGTCATTGCCATCTGCGGCTGGCTCATCAACATCGAGTACATCCGTGCAAGCCTCAACACCCAGATGCGCATCTCGGCGCTTTCGGACGAGGACTTGCGCCGCGAGATGCGCGAGCACACGGCTGCCATCCCTGCCGCCCGTCGCATGTTTGGTCTCAACGCCAGCGAGCGGGGCACCAAGGACAGCGAACAGCCCACGAGCCGTCTGCCGCATATTGGTGCGCATCGTAAATCTCAGGGCAGCGACAGCACAGCTACAAATGATGGAGATACCACCCTGCTTGGCAAGCACTCTAAAGGAGGTGAGGCATAAATGAAGAACATCCTGCACCTGTTTAAGCGCGATGTCCAAAACGTGTCTCGCTCCGTGATCGGCATGGTCGTCGTGATGGGCCTCATTATCGTGCCGTGCCTGTACGCGTGGTTTAACATCGCCGGCAGCTGGGATCCGTACGGCAATACCGGCAACCTTAAGATTGCAGTGGTCAACACCGATGAGGGCTACGAGAGCGACCTGATTCCCGTCGAGATCAACGTGGGCGAAAACGTGACGGCGACCCTGCGCGGTAACGAGAACTTTGACTGGGTTGTCCTCAACGACCGCGATAAGGCGATTGAGGGCGTTAAGTCGGGCACATACTATGCCGCCGTCGTTATCCCCAAGACGTTTAGCGCCGACATGATGACGCTTTTCTCGACCAACGTGAAGCACGCCGACATCGAGTTCTACGAAAACCAGAAGGCTAACGCCATCGCCCAGATCGTGACCGAAAAGGGTTCGAGCGCCGTCCAGAGCCAGGTGAATGAGACCTTTACCAAGACCATCACGACCATCGGCCTTAAGACCGTGTCCAGCCTGCTCGATTACATGAGCACCGATCAGGTCAGCAGCTTTATCGCCAACCTGTCCTCGACACTGGGCGATTCGGTCGAGGACCTGCAGGACGTTCAAGCCAACGCGACTTCGCTGGCGGGCATTTTGAGCTCGACCTCCGATTCGTTGACGTCGGCGAGCGGTATGCTCCAGCAGACGGGTAAGGTCGATGAATCTACCAAGCAGTTGATGGAGCACGCCGAGAGCGGCATTAGTGATTCCAAGGAAGCACTCAAGGCCGCCAACGACGCCATCAACGCCGCGATTGACGGAAGTGCGGGCTCGTTTGACAACGTGTCCGCCGAGCTCGCGAAGGCTTTCGACGCCGCAAACCAGCATGTCAACGTTACGGTGACCCAGCTCAACGAAGCCGCGTCGGAACTCGAATCGCGCGCCAAGGAAATCGACGACACGGCCGACCAGCTCCGCAGCTTTGCCGATCAGGTGAGTGACGAAAAGCTCCAGGACAGCCTCAAGTCTGTGGCTACATCGCTGGGCAGGATCGCGACGGAGTATCGTAACAATGCCAACGACCTGAGGGCAACCGCAAAGTCCCTTTCCGACAGCATGGCAGAGGTCAACAGCACGCGTGCCGAGGTCGACCAGGCCATCGCCGATGCCAAGGCGGGCATCTCGGGCGCTAAGTCCGACTACGACTCCACGTTCTCGGTCAAGGCAAAGGAGCTCAAGAAGACCATCTCGGGCGTTTTGGATTCGCTGAACGATATTTCGAGCAATCTGGATAGTGCCGTGAGCGGCCTCACCGATGCATCCGGCTCGTTGGCTAAGGGCCTCTCCAAGGCCGCCAAGCTGGTCAACAAGGCTTCCGATCAGCTAGGTGAAGCGTCCGATAAGATCAGCGCCTTTAAGGACGAGCTCGATGGCGCCCTGATGTCGGACGACCTTGCCACGATCAAGACGATGATTGGCAACGACCCTGAGGGCCTCGCCGTGTCGCTTTCCGGCCCCGTCGCGCTCGACCGCAAGCCGGTCTATCCGATCCGCAACTACGGTTCGGCCATGGCACCGTTCTACACGATTCTGTCGCTGTGGGTGGGCTCGATTGTACTGGCGGCCATGATGAAGGTCTCGGTTGACGATGAGCTCATCAACGAGCTGATCCCCGTGCGCCTGCACGAGATCTACCTGGGCCGCTACCTGTTCTTTGGAGGTCTGGCCCTGCTGCAGGCGACACTCGTGTGCGCGGGTGACATCCTGTTCTTTGGCATCCAATGCGACAACCCGCTGCAGTTTGTACTTGCCGGCTGGGTCGCGAGTCTCGTGTTCTCCAATATCGTCTACACGCTCACCGTGTCGTTTGGTGATATCGGTAAGGCGCTCGCCGTTGTGCTGTTGGTTATGCAGGTCGGCGGTTCGGGCGGTACGTTCCCCATCGAGATGACCGGCCCTGTGTTCCAGGCGATCTATCCGTTCCTGCCGTTCACTCACGGCATCAACGCCATGCATGCCGCCATGGCTGGCGCCTACCATATGGAGTACTGGGTTGAGCTGGGCATTCTGGCGAGCTATCTGATTCCGTCGCTGGCACTGGGCGTCGTCTTCCGCCGCCCGGTCATCAAAGCCAACGACTGGATTATCGAAAAGCTGGAGTCAACAAAGCTTATTTAGTTACGCGGTTTTACCAAACCGCGTAACGGCTCGACGCTGCAAGCCCGCCAGAGCGGCAATCTGCCTTTCAACTTCGGCGGCATGACCAGAAGGTCAAT
>UQMW01000040.1 GCA_900542275.1 uncultured Collinsella sp. | reverse complement strand
CCTATGACGTTCTGATTCGTAGTCAGACCCTCTATCCAGCTGAGGTAACGCCGCAACGCACGGATTATTATGCACGCGAGCCCCCGATGGGTCAAGCGACAATTAGAAAAAATTTTACGGAGTGATAATTAAGTTGTTCGTGCCTCGACCGAGGTTCGAATCCATGCGGTGTTGCCATAAAAGAAAAGCCCCCGTTGCCGGAGGCTTTCAATTTCAATTGGTGCGGCGTATAGGATTCGAACCTATGACGTTCTGATTCGTAGTCAGACCCTCTATCCAGCTGAGGTAACGCCGCAGCGCAAAACATATAAAACCACTTTAGCTTATTGGAGTCAAGCACAATCTCAAACTTTTTTTTGGAACGCAGTTTTGTCATGCTGCTCCGCATATACCGTCGTTCCCCGTACGATCGATTGGCTTTTCGATCACGTCAAACTTAGCATCAAGTTCCCTCAGGAGCGATCTCACCCGCTGGGCACAATCATAATCGGCAAACGAGATACTCAACATGCGAGCAACCTGGTTAGATGTCCGGACCCCATAGAAATGCTCCAGGGCCACAAGCCCCTCGTGCGCCACAAACGTCTCAACCACATGCGGCGACTCCTCGTAGCCCCATTGGGTCAACGGACCCTCGCTCGTCTGTCGAACCACCAGGCCACCCATGCCAGACGGCTCACACGTCACAAGCAGGTACTCCCCGCCCACGTCGCTCTCAAACAAAACCACCCGCTCATCAAACAGCTCCATCGCGTCCCCTTTCTCTCGCTCTTATTTAGCAAAAGCATAGCAGGTAGATGGCTGTATACAGAACAGTTGTTCGTGTGTTTTCTATTGAGCTGTCCGCACAGCATGGTATGGCCGCACACAAAAAGGGCACCCCAAAAAGGAGTGCCCTAGCAAATCGCCTATGCAGCCAAGTTACGCGACCGGCTCGATCTTCTCGAGGCCGCCCATGTAGGGACGAAGAACCTCGGGGATCGTGATGGTGCCGTCAGCGTTCTGGTAGTTCTCCAGAATGGCTGCCATGGTACGGCCAGCCGGCAGACCGGAACCGTTGAGGGTGTGCAGATAGCGCGAACCCTTGAAGTTCTCGGGGTCGCGATACTTGATGTTGGCGCGACGGGCCTGGAAGTCACCGCAGTTGGAGCAGGAGCTGATCTCCTTGTAGGCGTTGTAGCTCGGCAGCCAGACCTCGACGTCGTAGGTCTGACGGGCAGAGAAGCCCAGGTCGCCGGTGCACAGGCTAATCACGCGATACGGAAGACCCAGCTGCTGCAGCAGGAACTCGGCCTCGGCGGTCATGCTCTCGAGCTCCTTGTCGGACTCCTCCGGCTTGGCAAACTTGACCATCTCGACCTTGTCGAACTCGTGCTGGCGAATGATGCCGCGGGTATCGCGACCAGCGGAGCCGGCCTCCTCGCGGAAGCAGGGGGTGAAGGCGGTGTAGCGGCGCGGCAGGGTATCGGCGTCGAGGACCTCACCGGCGTGCAGGTTGGTGAGCACGACCTCGGCGGTGGGGATCAGGAAGTTGTCGCCCGAGACGTGATAGGCGTCGTCCTCGAACTTGGGCAGCTGGCCCGTGCCGAACATGGTCTGACGCTTGACGACGATGGGCGGCCACCACTCCTTAAAACCACGGCTGGTGTGCGTATCGAGGAAGAAGTTGATGAGGGCGCGCTCAAGACGGGCGCCGGCGCCACCGAGAACGGTGAAGCGGCTGCCGGAGAGCTTGTTGCCGCGCTCGAAGTCAAGGATATCGAGGTCGGTGCCCAGATCCCAGTGCGGCTTAAAGTCGAAGTCGAACTCGCGCGGGGTGCCCCAACGACGGCGTTCGATGTTCTCGTCCTCGTCCTTGCCGTACGGCGTGGCCTCGCAAGGAATGTTGGGCAGGTGAGCCATGAAGTCGTACTGCTCCTGCTCGAGGGCGGTGCGGCGCTCGGCCAGACCGTCAATTTTCTCGTTGACGGCGCGCACGGCCTCTTTGGCGGCCTCAGCCTCGTCCTTCTTGCCCTCCTTCATCAGGGCGCCGATCTTCTTGGACTCGGCATTGCGCGTGGCTTGAAGTTCCTCGACCTCGGTGATGACGGCACGACGCTCGTCGTCGAGCTCAAAGAACTTCTCGCGATCCCAAGACGTCTGGCGGTTAGCCATGGCGACATCGATGGCATCGGGGTTCTCGCGAACAAACTTGATATCAAGCATTAGATCCTCCGGCGATATACATTCCATTTAGGTTGCAACCTTGTACATGTATGGGCAAGTATATACTTATGAGCGTTTACGACCCAACTCAACTACGCAAGAAGGCACCCAATGGACGCAGTTTTTTCCTTTTTGTTTGGCACCCGCACCGGTTTTGCCATCCTTTTCGCCGGCGGCATTCTGCTGTTTGCGATTATTGCCTTTGTAATGGAGAAGCGCACCCATAAGATGTATGTCGACCGCGGCCCCAAGTCCGAGGACGAAGAAGACAGCTTCTGGGACTAACCTGCCAAAAAGGGACAGGTTTATTTTGGTCGGTTTTATCTGGGCAAACGCAAGTGCCCCGCAACTGGAATTGAGCCAGTTGCGGGGCACTTTTCGCTAAAAGGACAAAACCGCAGGAAAAACCTGCCAACATAAACCTGTCCCGTTTTTGGTCGGTTTTACTGGAGGGTTGCGTCGATTGCCTTGACCAGGGCGCTGCGCATGCCGGCGTCCTCGAGCGCAACGACGCCCTTGATGGTGGCACCACCGGGCGAGCATACGGCATCCTTCATCGCCGCAGGATGCTGGCCAGTTGCAAGCTGCAGTTTTGCCGTACCCAGCACCATCTGGCTCACAATGCGATAAGCATCCGCACGCGGGATACCGTGCTTGACCGCCGCATCGCCCAGGGCCTCGATTGCCATGGCGACAAACGCCGGAGCGCAACCACCCACCGTGCCGCCCACAAACAGCAGGCTTGTGTCGAGCTCGACGACAGCGCCAAGCTTACCGAGCAGGTCGAGCACCACAGCACGCTGCTCGTCGTTAAGCGTCGAAGCCTTCTCGCAGGCGATGACGCCCTCGCCCACCGAAACCGGCGTGTTGGGCACCGTCGAGATATGCGCGACGCCCGGCAGGACCTGCTCCCACTTGGCACTGTCCCAGGTCCAGGCAACCGACAGAACGACCTTTTTGGCAAAAGCATCCTTGAGCGGGGCGAATACCTTCTCGATCATGTACGGTTTGACCGCAGCGACCACGATATCGGATGCGGCGACAACCTCGGCGGCATCGTGGCAGGCGACCATGCCGCGCGCCTCGCAGCGCTCAACCAGTGCGTCGTAGCGACCCGCGCAGGCGCACATGTCGCTCGCAGCTACACCGGCAGCGATCCAGCCATCGGCCATAGCGCTCGCCATATTGCCAAAACCGACAAATCCAATCTTCATATCGCATAGTCCTTTCAGACACATTCCTCAAAACGAAAGGTATTGTCCCACGCCATTGTTTCGTATTGCCGACCTATTTGTGATACGGCTCGCCACGACTGATCTTACAGGCACGGTAAATCTGCTCTAGCAGCACCACACGCGCCAGGTTATGCGGCAAGGTAATGCGTCCAAAGCTGAGCATCTCGTCGGCTCGTGCGCGCACGTCATCGCTCACGCCGTCCGAACCGCCGATTACAAAGGCAATGTCGCTGCCGCCTCGCAGCATAAGATCGTCGAGCCTCGCCGAAAACTCCTCGCTCGAGCGCTCCTTGCCCTCGATAGCCAGCAGGATCACATGCGCTCGAGATGGCAAGGCGGCAAGAATCGCCGCCCCCTCCTTGTCGCGCGCGGCATCCACGCCGCCCGCCTTAGCCGGGTCGATATCGGCCACCTCGCGGATATCCACCTTGGCATAGGCACCTAGGCGCTTGGTGTACTCAGCGCACGCGTCCTTCCAAAAGCGCTCCTTGAGCTTACCGACGCAAACGACGGTGTATTTCACGCGCGTCTACTCCTTCGAATCGTTTTGAACTTTGCCGGCGGCCAGCATCTGCTCGAACATCGAGGCCGACTGCGAAAAGTCGCTCGGCAGCACGACCGTCGAGGTTTTACCCGTGCGAGCGAACTCCGTCATCATCTCGGACCACTGCGTAAACATGAACAGTTGGTTGGCCTCGTCATTGCCGACACCCGTCTCCTGGATGATCTCGAGCGAATCTTTGATACCCAGCGCGATGGCCTTGCGCTGGTTGGCGATGCCCTCGCCCGCCTTTTCCATAGCCTCGGCCTCGGCGGTCGCCTCGGTGACGCGCTTGATGCGGTCGGCCTCGGCGAGCTCCTGCGCGGCAGCGCGCTTGCGCTGGGCAGCGTTGATGTCGTTCATGGAGTTCTCAACCTCGGTCGGCAGTGCGATTTTGGTGATGAGCGTCGACACGAGGGTGAAGCCGTAGGCGGCCATCTGCTCGGAAACGGTAGCGTTGACATCCTTGGCGATGTCATCCTTCTTGGCAAAGACCTCATCGAGTGTGTAGACGGGGATGGAGGAGCGCAGGGCGTCGGTGATGAAGTCGCGCATCTGGTCGACGGGCTCCTGCAGCATGTAGTAGCTCTTGTAGATGCCCGAATCTGCCGGGCCGGCGCCCATGTCGTAGCTCACGTGGTACTGAGCGGAGACCTCAAGACCGATGGTCACGTTGTCCTGGGTCTTAACGTCGATGCCAAAACCGTTTTTCATGGTGCGCAGGCTCACCGTGGCGGCCTTGCGGTCGATCACGGGCACCTTCACGTGGAAGCCCGCGTTGACGATACGGTTGAACTTACCCAAGCGCTCGATGATTACGGCGTGCTGCTGTTCAACGACATAACAGGCGTTGGGGAGCAGCAGCAACAGGATGATGATGGGAATCAAAAGGCTGGTAAGGGCGGCGATGATACCGGAAAACAGCATGGTCTCTCCTCTGATAGGCACACGTTGGTACTAGGATACCCGTCCAAGGAGATCGTGCATAACAAAAAGAGCTCCCATTGCTGGGAGCTCTTTCAATCCATGGTGCGGGCGAAAGGACGTCCGCGTATCCGCTTCGCGGATCCGCACCGGCTTCGCCCGCCTGCCGGCGGACTCGCCAGCTCGCTAAAAACGCTCCGCGTTTTCTTGACGCTCGCTCCTTCACAGGTTCAAGTCCCTGCGATGGGCACATAACAAAAAAGCCCCCATTGCTGGGAGCTCTTTCAATCAATGGTGCGGGCGAAAGGACTTGAACCTTCATGGGGTTGCCCCCATACGGACCTGAACCGTACGCGTCTGCCAATTCCGCCACGCCCGCGTGCAGGAATTAGAATAACGGAGCGCCACCGCGAACGCAAGAACTATTTTTGAAAAAGTTTGCAGGCATTTTCCCAAGCGGCATGCGCGATTGTTTCGGCGTCCTCACCAGTGCGATCGACACGGTCGTTAACCAGCGCGTTTGCCGTAATGGAGATCATTGCTGGCTCGCATTCAAGACCGCGGATGGGCTCCGGAGCCATATACGGGCAATCCGTCTCGAACAAAATGCGGTCGAGCGGGGTCGCCGCAAATGCCTCGCGCACGTCGTCGTTGCGCTTAAAGGTGGCCGCACCACCATAGGCGATATAGCAGCCCAGCTTCACAAAGCGCTCCATCGTGGCGCGGTCCTCGCCAAAACAGTGCAGCACACAACCGGCCTGGGGCACGCCCACCTCACGAAGCACGTTGTAGGCGTCCACGTGCGAGGTACGCTCCTGGTCCATGTCCTCGTGACGCAGATGCAGCTCCACCGGCACGTTACGACACACGGCAAGCTCGAGCTGGCGCGCCATGCAATCAATCTGCACGCTGTGGGGCGCCGGCGTGATGTCGTCGTCGTAATCCATGTGGTAGTCCAGACCGATTTCGCCAATACCGGCACACAAAGGGTCATCAAGCGCAGCAACAACCTGCGCGTGAATGTCGTCGGTATAGTCCGGCGCGCCATACGGATGCACGCCGGCAAGATACTTGATCTGCGGGATATCCTGCATCGGCAGAATTTCGCGCACGAGCCAGTCGCTATAGTCCGTCACGCTGCGCTTGTCGGCGATGGGGTCGAAGACCGTCACCAACAGGTCGATGCCTGCCGCCTTGGCACGCACGAGTGTCTCGGGCACATCCTTGCCCCAGAACGAAAGCAGATGCGCATGTGTGTCGGCAAGCGGTGCCAAGGGCACGGGACAAGCAACCGTCTTCTTTTTCTTGGTAAACGTCACGCGTTCGGCATTAAGCGTCATGGGAAAGCTCCCGAGCCAGGCACACAAAGTCGGCGACGCCGAGCGTCTCGGCGCGCGTGGTGGGTGCGATACCGCAAGCCTCAAAGGCGGCATCGAGCACGTCCTTGGCAAAGCCGTTGGCGCTCATGGAATTGCGGATGGTCTTGCGACGCTGGGCAAATGCAGCATCAATCACGCGGGCCACAAATTCGCGATCGAGCCCTTCGGGCACCACGCCGTCAACACGGTCGATACGCACGACAGCCGAGTCCACGTGCGGCGCCGGCATAAAGCAACGCGGCGGCACCTCAAAGCGACCCGTCACCTGCGCATACAGGCCGAGCTTTGCCGTATAGCCGCCATAGGTCTTGTTGCCCGGCACTGCGGCAATGCGATCGGCAACCTCCTTTTGCACCATGACGACGGCGCGCTTGAGCGCCGGCATCGTCTGGAAAAATTGCAAAATGATCGTCGCCGCCACGTTATAGGGCAAGTTCGCGACAAATACCGTCGGCTCACCGCCCGCAGCCTGCTCAATCTGCTCCGGCGTCACCTTGAGCGCATCGCCCATGATAAAGCGGAAGTTGGCATAGTCGGCGGCGTGAGCATCGAGCACCGGCTCGAGCTCGGGATCTGCCTCGATCGACGTGACGCACGCCGCCTCCTGCAGCAACGCAAGTGTCAACGTACCGCAACCCGGACCCACCTCGAGTACGCGCTCGTCACCTGCAAGCTCAGCGAGCTCACAGATGCGTTCGATCACATGGTTGTCGATCAGGAAGTTTTGGCCCAGGCGGTGCTTGGTCGCAAGGCCAAACTCCTCCAGCAGCTCCCTTGTTGCCGTGGGGTTTGCCAAAGGCGAAGTTGTCATAGTTGCCTCCTTAGCATGATGGCGGCGTCTTGAAACGAAAGGGCATGGACCGTTGCGGCCATGCCCTTACATCTAAACATCAAATTGCCGATATGGCGCTCGCGCGGTCTCTACGCCAGACGCGGGAACAGCGGATCGCCCTTCTCGACGGGCTGACCACCAGCAAGCAGGCCCCAAGTGCAAATGCCCTTGAGGTCGTCGCTCGCGGCCTCGCCCTCACAGGACAGGCGGCGCAGAGCCTCGGCAGAAGTCTGGGGCATGAGCGGCATCAGCAGGTGAGCGGCAATGCGGATGGCCTCGAGCAGGTTGTAGATCACAAATGCCAGCTCGTCAGCCTTGGCCTCGTCCTTGGCAAGCGCCCAGGGCTCGGAGTCCTCGATGTAGTGGTTGGCGGCGTGGATGAGCTCCATGACCTCATCCTTGGCTCCGCCGTAATCGAGCACGTCCATCTTGGCCATGTAGCGGTCGACCAGGCCATCGGCAATCTTTGCCAGCGGGTTATCGAACGCGTCGGCAGACGCCGGTTTAGCCGGGGCGCAGCCGTCAAAGTACTTTGCGCTCATGTTGAGCGAGCGCGAAATGAGGTTGCCCCAGCTGTTGGCCAGATCGGCGTTGTAGACCTGCTCCATGCGATCGAAACTGATGGCGCCGTCGGTGCCGGGAACGACATCGGTCATAAAGTAGTAGCGATAGCCCTCGACGCCCAGCATGTCGATAACGTCCTGCGGAGCGATGGCGTTACCGCGGCTCTTGGACATCTTCTCGGCCTTGCCGGTCTCGGCATTGCGCACGGTCAGGAAGCCGTGGGCAAAGACGTGCTCGGGCAGGGCCTCGCCGATGGCCATGAGCATGGCGGGCCAAATGACGCAGTGGAAGCGGATGATGTCCTTACCCACGATGTGGAACTGCGCGGGCCAGCGATAGGCCAGCTCGGCACGCGCCTCGTCGGTGTCGACACCGTAGCCGACGGCCGTCATATAGTTGAGCAGCGCGTCAAACCATACATAGGTCACATGGCCCTCGTCAAACGGAACCTGGATGCCCCAGTCAAAGCTCGTGCGACTCACGGAAAGGTCGTTGAGGCCGCCCTCGACAAAGCTGCGAACCTCGTTCATGCGGAACGCAGGCTCGACAAAGTCGGGGTGCTCGTCATAGAGCTTGAGAAGCTTGTCCTGGAAGGCGGAAAGCTTAAAGAAGTAGGACTCCTCCTGGACGCGCTCAAGCGGACGGTGGCAGTCGGGGCATAGATGCTGGCCGACGCTGCCGTACTCCTCGTCGCCCTTCTGGACCTGCGTATCAGTGAAGTAGGTCTCGTCAGGCACGCAATACCAACCGTCGTAGCTGCCCTTATACAGGTAACCGGACTCCTTCATGCGCTCCCACAGGTACTGCACGGCATGATGCTGGCGCGGCTCGGTGGTGCGGATGAAGTCGTCGTTGGAAATCTCGAGCTTGCTCCAAAGCTCCTTGAAGTGCGGGGCCTGGCTATCGGTCCACTCCTGCGGCGTCATGCCATGCTTGGCTGCGGCCTCGGCGACCTTCTCGCCGTGCTCGTCCATGCCGGTCAGGAACTTGACGTTATAGCCGGCGGAACGGCGATAGCGAGCCTGAACGTCGGCGATGATGGTGGAATAAGCCGTGCCCAGGTGCGGATCGGCGTTGACGTAGTAGATGGGCGTCGTGATAAAGAACGAAGGCTTGCTTTGATCCATGGGGTTTGTCCTCCAGAAAAACGTTGCATACAGAGGATGATTCTAGCGCAAGGGCTGGATATCCTCCATCTATTGCATATCGAGCACCATGGCATAGACATCGCGCTTGCGGCGCGAATACTTCTGAGACAGGCGCTTGGCCACCGCAGACGCGGGCTCCCCCTCCTCGAGCGCGGCGCGGATATCCTCGCGCAGGGCCTCGTCGGGATCCGCTGCCGTGGCGCCGACCGGCACGATACCGGCCTCCTCATCCTCGCTCGGTGGCGCGATGACCAGCGCAATCTCGCCCTTTACCTCGCCGCGAGCACGCAGCTCCTCGGCAAGCTGGTCAGCGGGCCCGCGCAAGACCTCCTCGTGCAGCTTGGTGAGTTCGCGGCAGACGGCAACCTCACGCTGGGGAAAGACCTCCGCCACGGCCTCGAGCGTCGCCACGATGCGATGTGGAGACTCGTAGAAGATGAGTGCGCCGGGCACCACGGCAAGGCGCTGCAAACGGCGCACACGGTCGCCGTGCTTTCGGCCCAAAAAGCCCTCGAAGAAAAAATGCTCGCAGGGAATGCCGGACGAAACAAGCGCCGTGACGCAAGCAGAGGGCCCGGGAATAACTTCGACGGGCACATCGGCCTCACGCGCCGCCTCGACCAGCGCCTGGCCGGGATCGGACACGCTCGGCATGCCGGCGTCCGAGGCAAAAGCGAGGGTCTCCCCCGCCAGCAGACGGTCGACCAGGCCGGCGGCGCGGCTGGCGATCACATTCTCGTCGCAACGGACAAGCGGCTTGGAAATGCCCAGGTGCATCAGCAGCTTTGACGTCACACGCGTGTCTTCGCAGCAGATGACATCGGCAGCGGCAAAGGCCTCGCCAACGCGCGGGGACAGGTCACCCAGGTTGCCGATGGGCGTGCCGACCACATAGAGTTTGCCCGTATGGGCGCTGTTTTGCGTCATATCAACCTATTCAATCATGCCGCGCTCGAGCGTACCGAGCGCCGCGCGGGCGTCCCATGCTGCAATGCGCTTCTCAGTCTTCCACGTTTGGAAGAACCAACCGGCAGCCGGCGCAAACGAAGCCAGCTGGTTGGCGATAAACACGCGCTCGTAGGCATTGCGGCCCTCGGGCGTAACCGACGAGTTGGCAAAGATCGCCGCGCCCGACCATTCGCCCACCAGCACGGGGAACCCAGTCGAAATCGCTTCTTTAAGCTCGCGCTTGTTACGCGAAATCGCCGTCGTCAGCCCGCGAGGGCTCGTGATGTCGAGCGCATACTCGTCGCGGTAATGGTACAGGTGAAGGTCCATGTAGACGTTCTTGTACTTGGCGCCGCGCATAAAATGCTTCCACTCGCTGGGATGCCCCGACGACGAGAAGACGACGATCTTATCCTCGGGCATATACGAACGGACGAGCTCGTAGGCATCGCGATAGAAATTGCGCAGGTAGTGAGCAGGAATGCCATCCGTCATGGTGAAGAGGCTCTTGCGAACGCTCATCTGCGGCGTGTCCAGCAGCTCAATGCCCAGCAGGCTCTCGGCCTCGCCATAGCGATCGGCCAAGCGCTCGAGCACGTCGAGTGCGACATGACGGCCGTTGGTGGACGAATGCCACTCGGCAACAGCCTCCGGCGTGGTGGGCGAATCGTTGGAATCGCCCTGGCCACCGGGCACGGTTGCCAGATCGAGCAGCACGCGGATGTCGTACTTGGCAGCCCACTCAATTGCGCGGTCGATGTAATCGACAACCGATATGTAGGAGGCATCGGACTCCTGTGAGCCAAAGGCATACCAGGGCACCGGCAGACGCACGGCATTGAGACCGATCTGCGCCATGCGGCGAAAATCGTCCTCGCTCACAAACGTCTCGTAATGGCGGCGCATGCGCTCGTTATAGGCGGCGGTACCCATGGCCTCCTGTAGCTCAGCCGCGTTGGATGCACCGGTCGCCGCGTACAGCGACGGGGTCACCCAAGGCTCGGGAATAAACCAGCCAGAGAGATTAACGCCGAGTATCCTCTCCATCACTGCCCCCTTCGGATCATGCAGGTCGAACCCGCATCGTATTGCGTAGGATAAGTATCGTTTTGAGTATACCCGCGTGTGCGGACAGGCGACCGAACGGTCTGCAAAGTGACGCGAAAGTGGGAGGAATGTCTAGGAGCAGACGGACTCGGAATGGTGCGACGAGGTGTGTACGCGCGCCGGAGGCAGGCACCGGAAAGTGTGTCCCGTTCTGAGCCCTTATTCTGGGACGCAGTTTCCGCAGAACCCTACATAAAAGAAAAGGACCCCTTTGCAGAGGTCCTAGTCAATTCAAGGTGGCGGGGAAGGGAATCGAACCCCTGACACGAGGATTTTCAGTCCTCTGCTCTACCAACTGAGCTACCCAGCCATTTGAGGTGTGCCTTGTTTCAAGGCTTGATTAGTATAACCAAGGACGCGTTCCGGTCAACCGAGAATTTCAAAAAAGTTTTTGAGCACAGCCTCGGTTCTTTAAATCGGCACGTCAGAGGCATCAGCCGGCAGCAAGAAGTTTTTCGCTCAGAGCCGCACGGGCAAACTCACTTGGCGTCATCCCCTCGGCAGCCGCCCGTCGACGAATGGCCTCCTTCATTCCCAGAGGAATCTTGACCGACAGCGTTGCCGTCCCCTCACCTGAGAGTGGGGGCCGTCCATGCACGATCCCACCAACGGTGTGTTCGCCATCCGGAAACTCTCCGCGCTCGTACGACTCGCACCACGCGTCAATCATTTCATCCGTTACAACCTGACCATTAGCGGCCGTATACGTCTTGCCCATCATCGACCCCTTTGCCGAGCCCGTTCAATCTCCTGCCAAAATTTCTTCTGGACTGGAGACAAGGCATGAATGATAAGCCCCCACGGACAAGCTCGACCGCGACAAGCTCCACGCTTCGTCCGTCTGGGAGCCATCCAATCGCAAGCCATCTCGGCGGCTCGTCCTTCGGCTCGCGACGAATGCACTCAGTAACCGCAAGCCAAGCGCTAAGCACCTGCTTTTCCGTCAGGTGCTTTTTAGCGTTGGGATGGATCTCAACATCCATGCATCTTCTCCTCCATCTTACCCAATTTCGTATGACGAAAGTCCGCTGTCGCCAATTCTTAAGCCGGCACGCGTTGGAGAGCAGGGGTCGAAACAATGATTGAAGGACGCTCTAGTACGGCCCAGGCGCCGGGGCAGGAGCACATACGCCAGGGACGTACGTTTTCGTAGCATACGAGGACATAGCCACGTGCATCGATAAAGGCGATATCGATGGGATAGGCCATAAAACACGTATGGACCGAAGAGCAGCGTGGAAATGCCATGACGAGCGGCAGACCGTTGGCGGCAACCGGATGCCGTCCCAGCATGCCGCGCAGGCGCACGGCAAACGACTCCGCCACCGCAAACTCGGCCGGCGTCCAGCCCAGCCTATTGAGTGCCCGCGCGTAGGCGATGTAGGACGAGACCGCGGTCACATGACCACCCCCGGACGCCATGGATCGACCGTCACCGCGCGCTCGTGCGACAACGTTGTCGGCGCCCCCAGCGGAACGCCAGCGATGCTGAGAGAAGTCGGCCACGGCTCATAGTGCATGGTGCAGGTGTAGGTCCTAAACGTACCGGATAGGGAGAGCAGGCCACCATCCGATGCCTCCGCGCCTTGCTCGCTCGACACTTCGATCTGCAAGTCATAGCCTTCCATGGCATTCAGAATTTGAGTCCGGACCGTCGCCGAGGCATCGACAGAGCTTTCGTCGCCCTCCCCGCTCGGCGCCACGGCGTGCGCCAACACGATGTCGGGCACCACGCGGTCGAAGCGCGCGACAGCGCTGGCATAGATCATGACGTTGTATACGATGAGTGCCAGCACCAGCAAAACGGGCGTAACCACTGCTATCTCCACCGTCGCTTGGGCGCGCTCCTCGCGCAGACGCATGCGGATACTCATTACGACCCACCGCCCAGAGCGCCAACCAGCGTGGCGACATCGACGGTGAGCGGGATGGAGCCGCCGCCGGGCAGAGGAATCTCCGCAAGCGTGAACACCGTACCGCTGATGGTGCGTTCGACTTGATATTCCAACGCCTCGCAAAGCGCCTTGGGATCGGTCACGCCCAACGGAATACTTCGCAGTTTGTCTTGCGCTTGAGAGAGACCAGCAATGTCAGACCCCGGGCTCTTAATGACGTTGGCGGAATCAGTCAGCACCGGCTTTCGCAGGCGCAAGTCGCACGGTTCCAAACCCAGCGCCGCCACGGACGCCGAAACGGTATCGCCGAGCCACGATGCGATGGAGCCCAACGCGCCGCTGCCCCCTCCTAGGCCTTTAATCATCTCGTCCATAAGTTCGTCGGCCGAACCTTGGATGTCTCCGTATCCCACAAGCAGCCGTCCCCAGACATCCATGACGCCATCGAGTACGCCGGCAACGCCACCCGAGCGTTCCTTCAATGTCGAGAAAAATCGCGAAAGCACGTTGTTTTGCGCCGTCGCCTCATCGGGCGCCAGCACCGCGGCAGAGATGGCACCGCGATCGCCAAGCCTGACTGCCGTGTTAAACGAAGAGTTGAGCTCATCGGGGCTCGAGATGGCACCCGAAACCGCAAAGGCAACCACGCCGTTGCGACCGGGCGGAGCGATACGCGGACGCTCGCCCGAAAGCGCTTTAATGGCCTGGTCAAACGCATTGCTCGCACGGTCGGCCTCATCCTCGGTCTGACGCATGAGCTCAAGCTCTTTGTTCCGACATTTGACGTATTCCTCCAAGGCCTTTTTGAACTCGTCGAAGTGATATTCGAAGCCGTTTTCGATAGAGGTTGAAGGCGCCGCAACAGCACCAAGCGACAAAACGCCAAAATGGCATTTGCTGCATTTATCCTGTCCATCGTAATCGGCAACCGAAGCAAATCCGCTCGGCGTCCCTTTCTTATAGTTAGGGCAGGTCGTCCCGTAATGCAGATACGCCTTGTCATCGTTCACGCTAGTCGGCCACACCGCATCGGTATAGAGTTCCGTCGCCCGAACCTCATCAGAGTTGCGCGGCAGCAGCGGAATATAGGAGGAAACCCCGTCTCCGTTCTCGGTTATATGTGCCCGATCGACCTCCGCGCTCGCATAGGTATAAAACGCCTTGCGCGCCGCAGACTCTGCCTTCATCTCGACACTCGAGCCGTGGGGCTTCTCATTTGTCAGACGCCAATGGTAGTAGTCCTTCGCGCGATCAAGGGCAACTTGGGGCTCCCACGTAACGCTCGATGAGTAATGCGGATTTTGAACACCGGAGAGATCCGTTAGGCTTTTCGCACGCTCCCACATGCAAGAACAGCTGCCGACCGAGCCCTTGTCAGACCCACCACAATCCGCCAGCCAAGCACGCTCTTTAGCCTTCGCCGTGTCCTCAGAAGCCTTCCGCAGCTCCTCGGCCGCACCCTCTAAATCATCTGATGTGTCTTTAATGGTATCGGTCGAGATCTCTGATCCTTTGAGCGCAGCGAAGTCAGACTCGGATGTCCTGGGCACGGCAAGCGCCGTACCGGTATAGGTCACACTATCGGTATCCTGCGCCGACACCGCCTGCGTGGCACGCGCGGCAATCAGATACGGCAGGGCCGTCTCGATTTTCTGTAAGCCTTCCGATGCGCTTTTGGCAAACTTGTTGCGCGTTTTAATGATCTCAATCCCGGTGTCGACCATATTGCCGGCAACCGGCTCGGCACCCGGGATGAGGATGGCGACCAGGCCCGTCCCGATCGTGGCAAACCCCGCCAGCCCCAGACTCAAGATGCTCGCATCAACCACCGTGGCAGCCGTGTGATAGGACGACACTACGTTGGCACCCGCCAGCGCGCCACTATCAGCCGCCACCTGGGTATCCCCGGCACGCGACATGCTCCATATCGCCGCGGTCGACGAAAACAACAATGTGAGCACCACTAGGATGACCACGGCAGAAGAAAGCGTGGTATAGGCGCCGTCTTCGATAAACAGATCGACACCGGCTCGACCCATAAAGCCGCCTCGCTTGCGATGGCAGCTCGGACGGTGCGTCAAAACGCGTCTAGACCAGAAACGCTTAATCCCATGCAGCAATCCACGAATCATAATCTCCCTCCAGCCATTCGGGACGCGATTGATACGAGACATCGACTTTGAGCTCAACGTAGCCGCCCTCGGCGGTACCACCCATAGCCTGCGCAAACGCACCGATCACAGGCAACGGCTTGACCTCGCCGGAAACGGACACGGACGAGACGCCACCCGCACCGGCCCGGCCAAGCTCGATATCCCACGACAACGGCCCGCCGGCATGAAAGATCGAAACGTTGGGCACTGCGGCAAGTCGGCGGCGGGCGAACTCCTTAAGATCGTCGTCCTCCGCCGTCGTCGTGGTCATGAGCCGCGCGGTCTCGGCGGCGGCAGACTCCATGACCGCGCGCGTATAGAGCAGGCACACCGGTTGCAGCGCGAGAAGGATGAGTGCCAGAAACGTCGGCAGCAAAAAAGCGGCCTCGACCGTAGACTGCGCCCGGTCCTCGCGCGCGGCATCAATACAACGCGATGTCCTTGGCGGCCGCAGCGGCGTCGATAACCGACGTCGAGGCAACGCCATGGGATGCCGCCCGCTCAACCAGCGCCGCCAAGCGCCCATCGGTGCCGGTACGCCAAAGTCCCGCGATCGCCAGCACGATCGATAACAGCGCCACCGTGACGATGGCGTATTCGACCGTCGCCTGGGCAGATTCCTCACGCAGAACGCCATGCATTTCACGATCCCTCCTTTGAGTCCGTTGCCTGCGGGCTCAGGCGCACGGCGCGCAGACGACACGAAGCGTCGCCAGCATCCGCGGCAATTGTCACCATATCGACCCAGCCGCGTCCGTCGCGCACGATGGCACCCCACACGTTTCCCTTGATGTCGAGATAGCCGCTCAGAGCAAGTTGCGCCGTGGGTACCTCGCGATAGGCACGCAGCATATCCGCCGCCGCTTCGGTCATCGGTCGGTCCTCGGACCATGCAAGCCGGACCGCAATCGCGTTGCCCTCAGGCGAATCCGTCGCAATGCCAGACCGCTTGTCGAGCGTCCGCAGAAAGGTTTGCGCCGTGACAGCGACATCCGAATCGTCCGCATCTCGCATCTCATCTTTTTGAGACGCCACCGCCGAATCTGAGCCCAAATCGGAGGCGGTCCCAGGACGCTGCTGCCGCGCGGCGTTAAGCCCCCAAAGCACCGCCGCTATCGCCACGGTCAGGCAAGCAAACACCAGCAGCACCCCGACGGGGCGCTCGCCCTCTACAGGCTGTTGATGCCCTCGCTGATAGCGTTCCATAGATCTTGGACCTTGCCCTTAAATGCGACGATGGCGATAATCGCGATCACCACGAGCACGCCGACCAAGATGGCATACTCGGTGGTACCCTGTGCACTCTCCTCCTGCAATAGTTCCTTGGCGCGCTGACGAACATGTGCCGCCCGGCAAAACGCCCAGCCCTGGACCTTGCCAGCAGCGTCAGTCATCGTGTTCATGTATTCCTCCCTACATCATCCCGCCTGCCCCCAGCAGCGGGCCCAATATGGACAGAAGCAACGCCGGCAAGATGAGCGTGCCGGTGGGAATCAGCAGCTTGACGGGTGCACGCTCGATCTCGCGCTCGACCGCGGCGCGATGAGCCGCACGGATCTCGCGACTTTGAGCGGCCAGCGTCTCGGCAAGTGGGGCACCCAGGGCGAGCGCCTGCCCCACCGTGATGGCAAAGGTCTCGAGCGCTCGCACGTCCAGGTCGCGCGCGGCGGCCAACAACTCGTCCTCACGCGTGCCCACGCCCACCTGCCACGCCATGCAGGCGCGCTCAAGGCGAAGAGCCAGCACTGACCGGCGGTTGGCGCAGAAAATCTCAAGCGCCGCATCAAACGAAAGACCGGCCGAAAGACCCAAGCGCACAACATCGATCATCTCGGACACTTCGCCGAGCGACACTCGCGCCGGGCCGCCCGCTCCAACCGCGCCCTTCACTCGCGCGGTCAGAGCATCGACCACCGAGCGACCCGCGGCAGCGACCAGCACCGCCTCGCGCTTGCAGGCCCCTGCGATCTTGCGTGCATCCGCCCGATCCAAACCCGTCGCGACAAATACACTCAGGGCGCACAGGCAAGCCGCAACTGCAACCGGGGCGCTCATAGCTCCACCCGCATAATGCGCCGGATAACCACCAGGGCAACGGCGTTGAGGGCAAGACCCAGCACCACAGCGCCCGCGCCGGCAGGTGTCGCAAGACCGCGACGAAAATCTGCCGAAAGCAGCGCCAACACCGCGCACATGCCCGCCGGCATCGCCGCGACCATATGCGCAGACATGCGAGCCTGCGACGTCTTAACATCCAGGCGGCGCTTGAGCTCAATGCGCTCCCCCACCATGCTCGACGCCTCGGACAGTAAGTCGGCAAGCGGAGCGCCGGTGCGCTGAGATACCTTAAGCGCCAAGGTCACAAGCGAAAGACCGGGGGCGTCGATACGCACGAGCAAGTCATCGAGCGCGTCGGTCGCCGAGATGCCGCAATCGATCGCCGCCGCCACCCGCAAAAACTCGGTATGCACTGGCTCTTGCGCATGAGCGCCCACAAAGCGCATGCCCTGGGCCAGCGAATGTCCCGAGGCAAGCGACATGGAAAGTGCGGTAAACGCCTCGGGCATTGCCTCTTCTGCATCGTGTTGCTCGCGCCGGCTCTCAAAGCCATCCCGAGCGGCACCAACGGCAAACGGAGCAACAAGTCCCAAGGCAAATCCGAGGGGCGATAACGACACCATCGTTAGTAAAACGCAGCAGACACCGCTCGATAGCAGCAGAAACGCCAAACGTCCCGAAGCATCTTCGATCACGAGGCCAAGGCGATGCGCCGGAGCCAGCGATGCCCACGAACGGGCGATCTTTTTCAGCAGATCGTTTTCCACCAGCTCACGCGGCAGCTTCTCTGCCACCGTCTCGAGCGCCTGACGTGCCAGCTCCGCCGGCGGTACCTGCGGCACACGAGGTTCCGCCCCGCACGCCGTCGCGACAGAAAGCCCTGCCAAGCCCCCTACGACGAGGGGCACAGTGATCTCCATTCGTCCACCTCCTCTTGTGTGAGCGTCCCCGACCGCAGGCCTTCTGCGATAAACGGCGGCTCGCGGTCAAGCGTCCAGGTGCGCTCGGCGGCATCGAACGTCACATAGCGCTCGAGCTCTACGCCGCCCGATGCGGCGCGTCGCACCCCCGAATACGAGGAGACGAAGCGCCTGCCATCGGCGTGGCGCTCGGACATCACGATACCGTCGAGTGCCATGGCAATCTGCTCCTCGATGAGCTCGCTCGGCAGATCGATGCCATAACGTGCAAGCAACGTCAGACGCACCACGGTCTCCTGTTCTGAACCCGCATGAAGCGTGGTAAGCGACCCGTCGTGGCCCGTGTTCATGGCCTGCAACATGTCGCAGCACTCGGCACCGCGCACCTCGCCCACCACGATGCGGTCGGGGCGCATGCGCAGGGCATTAGTCACCAGGTCGCGGATCGTCACCGCGCCCTCGCCCTCAATTGAAGCCTCGCGCGCCTCTAGGCGCACCACGTGCGGATGATGCGCAAACTTGAGCTCGGCAGAGTCCTCGATCGTCACGATGCGCTCGCCGGTGGAAATCTCACATGACAACGCGTTGAGCAGGGTGGTCTTACCAGATCCCGTGCCTCCCGCAACCGCCAGGTCCTGTCGCAGCGACACCGCACACGACAGCAGCTGCGCATACCAAAGCGGCAGCGATCCCAACCCCACGAGCTCGTCCAGCGAGCAGATACGGTCCGAGAACTTTCGGATGGTGAGAATCGGTCCGTCAATCGCCACAGGCGGAATCACCGCGTTGACGCGATAGCCCGTTTTGAGGCGGGCGTTGACGATGGGGCTGCGCTCGTCGATACGGCGGCCAAGTGGCGAGATAATGCGGTCGATAAGCACACGGATCTGCTCATCATCCTCAAACGCATGCTCGATGGGGTACAAGACGCCGCCGCGTTCAAAGAAAGCCGAGCGGCAGCCGTTGATCATGATCTCGGTAACGGTGTCGTCCTCGATGAGCGGCTGCAACGGCCCCAAGCCCACCACGTCATCCAAAATCTCGTCGATGATGGTCTCGCGCTCGGGCGTCGCGAGATCGGTCGGCTCCTCAACATTGAGCGCCGCCTCCACCGCAGGACGCAATTCCGAGCGGGCAAGTGCCGGGTCGATATAGGCGCTGATACGCGCCACTTCGTCGTAACCCATGCGGTCCATCACGGCGCGCTTGGTGCGTCGTTTCACGGCGCGGCGACGCCCCACATCTACAGGCGCTGCCGCCGCCGCAGCGCCGGCAGCCTTAATCCTCGTTTGCAGGCTCATCGCTGATCACCCTCGCGCGACCAGGGAAGGCGGATACGTGGGCGTTCGGTGCGCGTTGCACGGTCGGCGACCATATCGCTCCAAGGGCCGACGGCGCACCCCAGTTCCACGAGCATCTCGCGCGTGGCCTCGCGCACGCTAGTCGCAAAAGCGCTGGTCTGCCCCACTGCCTCGTCAGCGCGCCCAAACGCCATGAGCGCGGCGAGATCCTGCCCGCCATCGGCGATACGAATCTTGGAGCTTAACGCACAGGCAATCTCAAAGCGCATGGCGACGTCCTCGTCTGCCCCGCGCGCACCGAACCGGTTGAACACGGCGCTCATGCGCGTGCGCGGCACACCTACTCGACCTGCCAGTTCAATGACGCGCGATGCCGATGCCGCGGACGACACCGCCGCATCGCCAACGACCAGGCAACGGTCGCTCGCCGCCACCGCAGCCGCCACGGCGTCGCCCCAAAAGACCGAGGTATCGATAAAGACCACGTCGGATTCGCGACGCAGAACATCAAGCAGTAGCTCCACCGGACGTGCCATGAGCTCGGCTTGCTCGGGCGCCGCGACGGGACCCCAGAGCGTAACGCCCGGCGCCACGCGCATCGAAGCGGCTACGATATCCGGCTCGGTGAGCATGCCCGCCGCCGACGGCTCGATAAGTACCGCCATATCGCACGGAGCATCGACGCCTAACAAGTCGTAAAGGTTTCCAAACATCAGGTCCAGGTCGAGCACGGCGGCACGCAAGCCCAACAGCGACGATGTGTGTGCCATGGTGGCAACGATCGTCGACTTGCCGCAACCGCCCGAACCCGAAATAGCGCAGATGACTGGAACTCGATGCGGCGGAGCGGTAGCGTCTGCCGGCGGCATCGGAGGCGGCGGGGCGGGCGTCGGTGACAGCGTCCCCGTCTCCCCCGCCGCAACCACGTGCTGCGTCCAAGCCGGCATGGCTGCTTGTTCGGTCTGCGAGGCAGGCTCGTTCTGCGCAATCTGCTCATGCTGCATCAGCGACAACTCGCCGCACCCGGCAAGGCCCTCAACTTCGTCGAGTTCATCCGCCAGATTCACGCCGTGCACGTATCCCATATCTACTGCCGGGGAGTCGCCAGCATGCTGCGCCGGCCCTCCAGCGTCATCGTATACAAGGGGGTTCCGGGGGCGCCGACCATGCTCGGCTTCCGCTTTTCCATAATCATCAACACGCGGGCCTCTTGTAGCGCGAGGCGCCCCGGGTTCCCTATCAACAAAAGCATCGGGCTCAATCGTCATGCGCCGATCGGAATCAACCGCTCCCTCGCCCGCGCGCCCGTTGCCGCATATACTGTGTGCAGCGATGACCTCGGTCGCCCCCGCGCGAAACAGCCCCTCGATATCCGACGGATCGAGCGCTTCTATCAACACGACCACGCGACTCACGCGGCCTTCGGCCGTCAGGCGCGCAACAGTCTTGCGCACATCTTCGGTATCAAACAGAGACGCCGCGATGATGGCAGCCCCGCGGCGCGACGGAAACGCCCGCGCCATGGAAACCAGCCCGTCCAGGTCACCCACGCGAAGCACCTGTGCACCCGCATCACGGCCCTCGACTTCCCGCTGCAACAGCCCGTAATCGCCGCACGCGCAGCACGCAAGCCAGATCGCCTTCATCACTCGTCGCCTCCGCTCTTTTTGCCGCGCGCCGTGGCGGGAATCGTCAAGCTGACCGTTCCCTTGCCCGAGGCTCCCAGCAGTTCCTTGACGTCTTCGGGGTCAGCCGCCAGCGTCACCCATTCGATCTTGCCCTCGCGCGTGGCACCGGAATCCTCACTGGTATCGATCACGTGCGCGCCGCACAGCCGATCGGTCACGCCGTCCTTTTGCACGTACACGTCCACGTAGCTGCCCACGCCCGTGGCACCGCCGACCGAGTGCTCGGCATCGACCGCCACCGAAACGGCAACCTTGCCCTTAGGCACCTCGAGCTTGCGGCTCTCGGCCTTGGTGTAGACATTGCAGATCACGGCGTTTTTGGGAATACGCGAAGTCGTCACGTCGCCGCGCACCTGGCGCAGCTCGGTCGCCGCGTCACGCGGCAGCAGACTCGTCAGCCATTCCTGGGTTATGACATTGGTCTCATCGAGGGTCTCGCCCACATCGATATCGCGCGCCGCGACGCATACCTCGACGCGATCGCCACCGTACTTGGCCAAGGTCTCAGCCTGGACCTGTTCGGCTTGCGAGCGGATCGACGAGCCGTAAACCATGCAAAGCAGAGCAGCGAGCACGCCCGCGACCAGACTGATGGCGATGCGCTTGCTCTTGTTCACGGCCGCTCCTCTCATGGCAGTGCCGGGCGAATGCCCGTACCACCATTGTCTGGGCGGTCAGAGTGCAAAGCGGCACAATCGCGATCTTGGTTTTCGATGTCAAACCAATCGTTGACCAAAAACTGACCAGCCCGTCAAGCTCGTGGCAAGGTTTTGGTCAGCACGTCAGCAAACTGCATGTTTCGAGGCTTTTCCACAGCAAAAAAGCCGTCTCCCGAACAGTTGGGAGACGGCTGTCATAGGAAAAATCAATTACAGATGGACATCGGGATCGAGCATTTGAGCACTCACGCGCATGGATGACGCCAGGTTTTGGAACGTTTCCAGACGCAGGCCGTCGATCTGCCCGGCGTCCTCGGCCTCGCGAACGGCGCAACCCGGCTCATGGGTGTGCGTGCAATCGCCAAACCGGCACGCGCGCGATGCCTCGACAATCTCGGGGAAGGCGCGCGCCAGACCCCGCTCGTGACCCACGAGCGGCAAACTGCGCAGACCCGGGGCATCGGCGATCACGCCGGCGTCGCCCGGCAGCGCCACCATCACGCGCGCGACGGTAGTGTGACGGCCCTGGTCG
>UQMW01000039.1 GCA_900542275.1 uncultured Collinsella sp. | reverse complement strand
ATTGACCTTCTGGTCATGCCGCCGAAGTTGAAAGGCAGATTGCCGCTCTGGCGGGTTTTCGCTGTCGCTACCAAAACATCGGCGTTGTCCTGGTCCAGATGCGGCACTTGGGGACGTTCCTTTTCTGCCGACACCTGGGGACACTCCTGATGTAGTCGTTGGGGACGTTCTTAAACGACTAATCATTCAAGAACGTCCCCAATGACTACCCGCAAAATGAGCGTGGATAATCTCCCACTTTGAGCCTGCATCCAGGTCAAAAACGGGAGATTATCCACGCTCGTTATTTGAGTGTCCAATAATCCTCGCTCGTTGTTACTTGAGTCCGGGGAGGCGGGTGTAGGGGAACGAGCGCTCTAAGAACTCGGAGCAGCGGGCGTAATCTTTGGCAAAGTAGCTGCTATAGAGCGAATCGAGTACGTATTGCACGGCGATATGGCTGGCGAATTGCGTGATGCGGTGCGTCATGCTCTCGTGGTCGCTTACCGTGAGATAGGCGGCAAAGCCGGGGTGAATGCGGGCACAGTACGGCGTGCCGATGACGATGACCGGGACATGTCGACTGCTAAGGATCGGCAAGATCTCCTTGAGGTTGGGGGCAAGGCCGCTGTAGGAGATGACGATTGCCACATGGTCGGGACCCGAGGCGAGCGCCGTGCGCACCTGCGCCTCGACGCTGTCGTGGCACGTCGCGCTTTTGCCGGCGGAAAGCAGGCGATCGCGGAACATTCCCGCTGGATACAGGTTATGCGAGCCCGTGTAGATGTCCACGGTGCCGGCGCGCATGATGAGCTTGGCGGCGTGGTCGAGCTGTGCAGGGTCGAGCAGCTCCTGCGTTTCGGCCAAGGTGGTCTGGTAGAGCCCCTCCATGCGCTCCATCACCTGCGCAGGGGCGGAGGTGGCATCGAAGGGAAAGTTGATGTCCACGTCGCGCCGGTTGCCCGCCTCGGTCGCCTGGCGGATGAGCTCGACCTTGAGGTCTTTGAATCCCTCGAGGCCGAGCTTTTTGCAAAAGCGGTGCACGCTCGCGACCGAAACGTTGGCGCACGCGGCAAATTCCTTAATGGAAAGCCCGCGCACATCCTCGCCCATGGCGAGGGCCGTTCGCCCAAGTTGTTGCTCGGTGGGGGTGAGGCTTTTGCCCTGCGTGATCTTTCGCCTGATATCCATATGGCTCCTATGCGTTTGCGTCGCGATAAACCAATCATAGCGATAAATAAAACGTTCGGCTTGGCTGGGAGTTTTGGTCCGCCGGTCTATGAACGACGGACCGCTCGACGCTGTGCGGGCTCAACATAGGGGCGCTGTCCTTGTTGGGCCGTTTGCGCCCGGGGCGTTACCCGAGCACGCGTACGGGCCCCAAGAGACCGCTGGGCTCGGAGGGCTCGGTCATGCCGAACACGTCGGGGACGGCGTGGTCGAGGGTGTTGATGATATCGATCGTGAGCGCGTGCCCACCGGCTAAAAGTGCGGCGGCCTCAAAGCGGTAAGGCGGACAGATGCGGGTGCCGAGGGATTTGCCGTCGAGGGTGACGGTTGCGGTCTCAAAGACCTCCCCAAGGTCGATGACAGCGCGGCTGGCCGCTTCGCCCAGGACAAAGGAGGCCTGGTAGCGGAACGTGCCGGCCTTGCCGGGGAACTCGGCCGAGGAAAGGTCGTGCAGGTCTGCAAGCTCAACAGACTCGCCAAAGGCATCGGTACCAGGGGCAGAGAAGGCAACCGCCCAGGGCTCGTCGACGCATGTGGCTTCGTCTCCAGCAGTTGCCGCGCCGGCGGAACCTGTAGCCCCAAGGACCACGATGCAGCTCTCGTAGGGAGCCAGCTCGAGCGTGCCGTCAAAGGCGGCGGGATCGGTGCCGTTGAGCAGGTCGAGGCGCGCGCCTGCAACGGGTATGCCGTCGGCAAGCGCAATCTGAGTGGAGATACCCTGCTTGGGATGCTCGTTGACGAGCATCAGATAGGTCTCGCCCGCCCGCTCGTAGCGCAGTGCGCGCAGCCAGGGCTGGGACTCGGCACAAACCACGGTCTGCATACCGGCGTCGGCAAGCGTGCCTGCGAGCTCGGCGGTTGCCAGGAGCTTGATGCCGGCGACCGCGGCTGCATCCACGGAGGCAAAGCCCTCGCGGGCTGCAATATCACCGTCGTAGCGCTTGCTCGGCAACTCATCCAGCGCGTACACGGCAACACCTGCGGCTGCGGCGCGCGCGGCAAAGTCGAGCACGGCTCCGCCGACAAACTCGGCTCCGGGCATCACCAGGCAGCGGTATGCCTGGCCGTTCACGCCAAAGCCGCTACCGTCTGCGGCAATTTCAACGGCATAGCGCCCTGCGTCCTCAAATGCCTCTGCCGGCACGATGTCAAAGTCGACCTGCGCGCGCATAAGCTCGGAGGCGGCATGCTGCATAAAGTTCGCCTCGCCTGTCCACTCGGCGTCCGCATGGTAGAGAAGCGCCACCGGGGTCGTTGCGCGCCCGCCGCTCAGCAGGCTCGCCGTACGGTTCATGTAGCTCATGAGCTGCCCAAAGTGTGCAAACTGGGGGTTTTGGCCATGCGCATAGAAATGCGGCGGGCAGTCCCAGTCGGGGAAGGCGGCCATGCTAAAGGCATGCGGCACAAACCAATTGACGCCGCGCACCAAAAAATGATCGGCGATCCACTTCATCTCGCGTAGGCCTTCGTGCCATCCAAATGCGCCAAAGACCTCGGCCATGCAGCGCCCCTGCTTTTTGGGGTCGAGGTGTGCTGCCGAGGAGCCCAGCTTGGGCAGCACGTAGTTATAGAACTCGAGGTTCCACACGCCGCGTCCGTAGCTGTGAAGGCCGCGGTCCATGCCGGGTACCAGCTGGTTGATCACGATGTCGACGCCCGCCATGTCCTGACCGCCCACGGCGCGGAAGTAGTGCCCGGCGCCCACGCCCAGGCGCGCGTGGCAGTCCTTGTCCTCGATAACGTGGCCGATGTACTGCACGCCGCGCGCGCGGCACCAGTCTCCGAGCTGGTCGCAGAAGCACTCCTTATAGAGGGTGCTCGCGATGTCCATATAGACGTGGCGTACGTGCGCGCCGGCCGGCTCGCGGTCCCACAGGTGCGGGAGCTCGGCCAGGTAGCGCTCGCCCAGTGCCGCGCGTAGGCGACGCTCAAGCTCGGCCGACCAGGGTAGGGGCGCGGTGGCCTTGCCGATGAGCGTGTCCGAGATGCCATCGGGGCCCGTGGTGCCCTTCTCGTTGGCAAATCCGGGCTCATCGGAGAAAAAGCCCAGGATCGTCTTGCCAAACTCATCGCCCAGATGCTCAAAATGCGGCTCGTAGACAGCATCGATGAGCTGCGCCACCGAGGCGCGGTCGACCATATTGATGTAGTCCTCGTTGTAGGAGGTCTTGCCGCTCGTGAACATCACGCATGCCTGCGTGAGGCCCGCAGGTGCATCGAAGACCAGGCGGCTGGGGTTGCCGTCTGCATCGTCGATTACTCGGTAAGCGACGTCGACGGGGCTGCCGTCCTGCATAAATGTCACGCCGTAGAAGCGCTCCGTTTTGTCGAGCATGTTGGCGAGCGCGATGCTCGCGGCGGACGTGGGGCCCACGATGTCGAACGTGCGGTGCGTGAGCACGATCTTGCGGAGCTCGGGCACGGCCTCCTTGACGGCGACGTTGGCAAAGCCCGTGGGGAAGTGCGCGTCGTCCAAGATCCAGAGCTTAAGGCCCAGCTGCTTGCACTCGTCAATGACAAAGCGCAAGTCGCGCCACCAGCCCTCGCCGCAAAAATCGGGGTGTGGGCGGCTTTCGAGACAGACCTCGTGGATGTCGGCGCCGGCGATCTTTTCCAGATACTCGGCAATGGTCTTATGGCTCTCGCCCTTCATCCACAAAAACGGAAGCACATGGTTGTCGTATGTACCCTCGAGCACCTGCTGATAGTGCGCGGTCATGGATCCTCCTTGGCTCGATCGATCTGCTGCATAGCACAGATTATGGACGCGTCGGCGCGTTCTGCTAATATCTGAATCACGACGAACTATGACTAAATCAACGATTGGCAAGCCATGGAGATCGACGAGCTCGAGCGTAGGCTCAGCGAACTGAGCGCCAGTGAGATCGCTTATAAAGACGGCATGGCATTTGATTGGTCGATTATGACCGAGCATGTCGAAATCGACGGATGCCCAGTGCGCAAGATTGGGCAGCCAGGGTTTGCCTATGCCCAGCCCGGCATGCCGCGTGGCCTGACGATAAGGAAAAACTCGCGCTTTAATGCAGTTCCCGAGCACGTGCATGATTACGTGGAGATGAGCTATGTGTATCGCGGGCGCTGCCCGCAGACGGTGGCGGGGGAGAGGCTCGAGTTGCGCCGCAACGAGGTGCTTTTGCTCGACGCCCTTTGCCCTCATGCCGTGGCGGCGCTCGGCGAGGACGACATCATGCTGAGCATGACCGTTTCACGCTCTTTTTTGCGCCGGAGTCTCGAGTCGAGCCTCTCGCGCGAGAGCGCGGTCTCGCGGTTTTTGTTCAACGCGCTCAACAGCGAGACGGACCATCGGGGCCATGTCCGTTTTTACTGCGGCGAGAGCCGTCGGATTCGGCGCTACATGCAGGAGATGCTCTGCGAGCTGTACGACCCGAGCCCCAACGGTCCCGAGATCGTCTTGCGTCTGTTTCAGCTGTTTTTGGCCGAGCTCATGGATTGCTACGAGCGCGAGCTGGTGCGCGGCGCGGCGGACGGCACGGCGGGGCCCACTGCCCTGGTGACGGGAATGCTTGGCTATATCGATTGTGAATTCGCTGCATGCTCCCTCGAGGGGATGGCGGCGGAGTTTGGCTTGAGCCCTAATTATGCGACGGCGCTTCTCAAGCGCCATGTGGGCAAGACCTTTAGGCAGCTTGTGCAGGAGCGACGCCTGGTACGTGCGGCCGAGCTTCTGCGCGGCGGCGCCACGGCCGGGGCGGCTGCGCATGCGGTGGGCTATGAAAACATGAGCTTCTTCTACCGTAAGTTTCACGACAAGTATGGCTGCACCCCCGCGGCATACCGCCGGTAAGCGCGGGGCGGATCGTCTTCGCTCCTTCGGTGTCAAAAAGTTTCAGCTGCAGCGCTGTTGCAGCGCGCGTCTGCGAAAAGAAGTGTCGGGTTTGGCACCCCTGCCCCTGCCTGTCGCGTGCGTGGGCGATACTCGGCCTATCGACCCGCAATGCAAAGGAGATGCTCATGGCAAACATCAAGTTCCCCGAGGGTTTCTATTGGGGCGGCGCCACGGCCGCCAATCAGTTTGAGGGCGCTTGGAACGTTGACGGCCGCGGTCCGTCGGTCGACGACCACTTCTTGGGTGGCAGCTACAAGGAGCCGCGCCAGATTACGATCGACATCGACCCTAACCGCTTCTACCCCAACCATGACGGTATCGACTTTTACCATCACTACGAGGAGGACATCGCGCTGTTCGCCGAGATGGGCTTTACCATGTTCCGCATGTCCATCTCTTGGAGCCGCATCTTCCCCAACGGTGACGACGCCGAGCCCAACGAGGCCGGCCTCGCCTTCTACGACCGCGTCTTCGACTGCCTGCGCGCTCACAATATCGAGCCGCTCGTGACCCTGTCGCACTACGAGATGCCCTATCACCTGGTCGAGAAATACAACGGCTGGGCGAGCCGCGAGCTCATCGGCTTCTTTGAGAAGTACTGCCAGACCGTCTTCGACCGCTATCAGGACAAGGTCAAGTTCTGGCTCACCTTCAACGAGATCAACTGCGGCACTCAGGACATGGGCAACCTCTTTGAGACCAGCATGATTCAGGGCTTTGAGGGCCCGGCTTCGGCGGTCCATGCTACGCCGCAGGCTCGTATGCAGGCGCTGCATCACCAGTTTGTCGCCAGCGGCCGCGTCGTGCGCTATGCCCACGAGCATTACCCGCAGTTTAAGATGGGCAACATGGACTGCTTCATCCTTTCCTATGCCGCCACGTGCGATCCGGCCGACGTGTTCGCCGCGCAGCAGGAGATGAATACCATGAACTGGTACTGCTCCGACGTGCAGGTGCGCGGCAAGTATCCGTTCTATGCCAAGCGCTTCTGGGCCGAGAACGATGTCGAGCTTGTGATGGAGGACGGCGACCTGCAGGATATCGCCGACGGCAAGGTCGATTTCTACACCTTTAGCTACTACATGTCCGGCACCGTGGGCACCCACAAGGATCACGAGATGACCGAGGGCAACATGACCTTTGGCGGCAAGAATCCCTATCTGGAGTCCACCGACTGGGGCTGGCAGATCGATCCGCTGGGTCTGCGCATCGCCCTCAACGAGATTTACGCCCGCTACGAGATTCCGCTGATGGTGGTCGAGAATGGCATGGGCGCCTACGATGAGGTCGAGGAGGACGGCTCCATCCACGACTCGTATCGTATCGCCTACTTGCAGAGCCACGTCAAGGCCATGGGCGAGGCCATTGCCGACGGCGTCGACCTGATCGCCTACACCTGGTGGGGCCCCATCGACCTGGTTTCCGTCGGCACCGGCGAGATGCGCAAGCGCTACGGCTTTATCCACGTCGATAAGTACGATGACGGCACCGGCACCTACGAGCGCCGCCGCAAGGACAGCTTCTTCGCCTACCAGAAGATCATCAAGTCCAACGGTACCGAGGGCCTGGCTTAATTGACAAGATGAGTGCCACCGGGGAAAGCCTTGGTACGGGCTCGCGATTCGAGTCCCCACCTTAGCATTTGAACCATTTGGCACTATAATCACCATAGGCATGCGCATAACGTTGCGCTTGATCAAGAGGAGAAAACGTATGGGTCTGTTTGACATGTTCAAGAAGAAGGCCGAGCCCGCGGCTGCCGCTGCTCCGGCCTCCATCTCTGCTTCTGCCGGCGCCGACGTGCTGTGCTCGCCCGTCAAGGGCAAGGTCATCAAGATGGCCGACGTGCCCGATCCCGTCTTTGGTGGCGAGGTTCTGGGCAAGGGCTGCGCCGTGTGGCCCGAGGACGATCTGGTCTACGCTCCCTGCGACGGCAAGGTGACCGTCACCATGGGTCACGCCGTGGGCCTGCAGTCCGATAGCGGCATCGAGGTTCTGGTGCACGTTGGCGTCGATACCGTCAACATGAACGGCGATGGCTTCGAGGGCTTCGTCAAGGCCGACGACGTCGTAAAGGCTGGCCAGCCCATGCTCAAGATCGACCGCGCCAAGATCGCCGCTGCCGGCTACAAGGACTGCGTCGTCGTTGCTGTGTCCAACACCGCCGAGTTTGCCGATGTCGAACTCGCCGTCGAGGCCGACTCCGCTGTCGCCGCCGGTGACGCCATCGTTAAGGTCGTCCGCAAGTAGTCTGCGGCAACATAAGGGTGTTTTGGGGTGGTCGGGTTATCCGGCCGCCCTTTTTTATTGCAATGCGGCGGAACGTTTTATTGCGCGTTGGGCGGACCGGTAAACCGTTCGGACGTTAAATCGAGCCGACTGCGCCTTTGCTTTGCCGGGGGTGTTCGTTATCGGCTAGTATGGCCTTATTGTTACGACGCGCACCGCGTCGGGAAGCGCGGTGCCGCTTGTTGGGAGGAATGTCATGAAGAAGAAGCTGCTGCTTGCGCCCCTGATGGCTGTTCTGGTCGCGTGCGTGGTTGTGCTTTCCGGCTGCGGAGGTCCTTCGGTTGAGGAGCTCATCACCGAGGATCTTACGACGCAGTTTGACGAGGTCAAGAACGGCGGCGACGACTTCCTCGCCGGCCTGGAAGAGGCCTCGGGTGACGAGTTCGAGCAGCTGGGCATCGATCCCAAGGAGTACGCCAAGAGCTATCTCGAGGGCTTTGACTACAAGATCGGCGACGTGACGGTCGACGAGGACAAGGGTACCGCAACTGCCGAGGTCACCATTACCTGCAAGTCCATGAACCAGATCGTTGAGGATTTTGCCACCCAGTATCAGGAGAAGGTCGCCGCGCTCGATTCGATGCCTTCCGATGACGAGCTGTACAAGATGGCCGGTCAGGTTATGGTCGATGTGACCAAGGCTGCTAAGACCAAGGACACCAAGGTCACCTTCAAGTATTCCTGCAATGACGATGGCGAGTGGTCTGCCGACGATTCCGCAACCAACGAGATGATGAATGCCATGATGAGCTAGGGGAGTTACACGGTAGTTCGTTACGGCGTTTTACCAAACGCCGTAACTGCCCGACGCTGCGCGGGCACCAGAGCGACAACTTGTCATTCAAAGAGGACGGCATGACCAGAAGGTCTATGCCGTCCTCTTTTCATGTCAATTTGTTCGCTCTGGCGCCCGCTCGCTGTCGGTCCTCTGCCTGCGGCGTTACTTTGGTTCTACTCCCTTTATGTTGCGGTGGAATAGGGACTAAATGGGAGCCTCAGAGGCCAAAAGAGTCCCTATTCCACCGCAACTTCATGGGGGTGTGTGACAATGCCCGTCGGAAAACATCTGCTGTCTTTGGGGGTCTATCTATGCTGTACGAGTTTTGTGCCGAGAACTTTGAGCGGGTGCCGGCGGCTATCGATGCCGGTGCAAGGCGTATCGAGCTGTGCGACAACCTTGCCGTTGGTGGCACTACGCCTTCGGCCGGCGTTATCAGCGCTACGACCAACTATGCTCACGAGCACGATGCACGGGTGATGTGCATGATTCGCCCGCGTGGCGGTGACTTTCACTACAACCAGGACGAGCTGCGTATGATGGAGATGGATCTGGGCCTTGCCGTGAGTGCGGGCGTTGACGGCTTGGTCTTTGGCTGCTGCAAGCCCTGTGCCAGCGGCTGGGCGCTCGACGAGCTCACCCTCGGCGCCCTCGTGATGGCTACGGGCTGCGCGACGGAGGAGTGCAAGCGCGAGTCCCTTGACATCACTTTCCACATGGCGTTTGACCAGCTCTCGCCCGAGGCTCAGCTGGACGCCATTGACACGCTCGCCGACTGCGGCGTCACGCGCATTCTGACGCACGGTGGTACTGCCGGTACGCCGATCGAGGACAACCTGGAGCACCTGTCGCGTCTTGTCGAGTATGCGGGCGACCGCCTGACCATTCTTCCCGGTGGCGGCATTTCCACGGCCAATCGCGATACCGTGGCGGCGGCACTGGGCGTCTCCGAACTCCATGGCACCAAGATCGTGCCGCTGGAGGTATAACCCGTGGCGCTGGTATTTGACGCTCAGCAGGCGAACGGTAAGCCCGACGACAACCGTCGTCCCGGCACCGCGTGCCCCTTTTGCGATACCGAGGAACTCGCCAATATCATCCGGCGCGACGGTGACTGCATCTGGCTCGAGAATAAGTTTAAGACCTTGCGGGCCACTCGCCAGACCGTATTGATTGAGTCGTCCGACCACGACGCCGACCTGGTGACCTATGCGCCGGACGAGCTGCATCATGTTATGCGGTTTTCCCTGGATTGCTGGCAGCGGATGATTGACTCCCGGCAGTATCGCAGCGTTCTCATGTACAAGAACAGGGGCCCACTTTCGGGCGGCAGTCTGGTCCATCCGCACATGCAGATTGTGGGTTTGGAGCAGGAAGACGGCTATGCTTCGCTGACTTCTGCCAATTTCGAAGGCATCAATGTCTGGCAACAGGGGAGAATCTCGGTCAATATCTCAACCGAACCGATCATGGGGTTCTTTGAGATCAACGTTTCAGCCCCACAGGGAATCGCCGCCAGCGATGACGCACGAGACCAAGCCGAGGCGGATCTCTTTGCCGATGCGATTCAGGTAGCTCTGCGCTATATCCTAAACGAGCACCACGGTGGTCGCGCAGAGTCGTACAACTTGTTCTTCTATCACCTGGGCGGTCGGACCATTGCCAAGGCGCTGCCGCGTTGGGTGGTTTCGCCCTACTTTGTCGGCTATCGTTTGGCCCAAGTCAATGCTGAGACGACGCTCGATATCGATGCTGAGCGTCTGCGTGCGCATCTGGAAACGCTCGTATAGCAAGACTAACACCCGCGTAATGCGGACAGCCTAGCGCGCCATGGCGTCGCGGCCAGCCTCGACCCGCTTGCGCTGGGCGGCGCGCTCCTCGCCGGTCAGGCGCTCAAAGAGGTGCCCGATAATTGAGGCCAACACCTGCTGAAACAGCGTGCCGCACATGACGGGGAATACCACTTCGCCGGGAAAATATTGCGTGGCGATGACGGCACCCGAAGAGATGTTGCGCATGCCGCAGGTAAAGCACATGGTGGTCGTCTCGCTATACGGCAGGTGCAGGGCCCGGGCGATCAGGACGCCGATGATAAAGCCGCTGATGGCGAACACCAGGATAAAGAGCGCGACTTCTAAGCGCTCAACATTCATGTGTAGCACGTACTCGCTCATAGCGGTGGAGTTGGACGCGATGACGCCCATCATCATGAACTTGCAGGCGGGCGAGAGCGCGGGAGAGAGTTTCTCGTGGCCCCAGCCGCGCGTGAGTTCATTGATGACAATACCGAGCACAGCGGGGATGGCGATCATAAAGGCCATGTTCTGCATCATGCTCGGCACATCGATCGAGACGGTGGCGCCCAGCAAGAGCTTGAGCGTGAGCGGAATCGTCACGGGCGAGATGACCGAGGACGTCAGGATAATGGTGAGCGCAAGCGGGCCGTTGCCGCCGAACATGCTAATCCACATAAAGGCAGTGACTGCCACAGGCACGCTGTATTCGAGCACAATGCCGCAGACAAGGTTGGGGTTGGAGCCAAAGAACAGTGAGCCCATGGCATACGCCGCGATGGGGATGATTACAGCCGAGACAAATAACGCCAAAATCAGATGCAGGGGACGGCGGAACACTTCAGCTACCTGGTGGAAGGTGTTACTGAGCGCGCCTTGGAAGGTCATAAAGGCAAACAAGGTGGGAACGATGGGCTTGAGAACGCCGATCTGCTGAGGAAAGAGCACGCCGAGCGTCACGCAAATCGGAACGATGATCTGCATGTGCCCCGCGAGAAACTTGCCCAGTCCAACCCATTGCTTCATATGCGCTTGTGACTCCCTTTGCTCGTGAATCCGTTTTGAATGGATATGCTAGACGCTCGCGTGCGTCCGTGCGTCAGAAACGCTTGAATATTTCGAGGCTATTACCGGCATCGTTTACCGAAACCGCGGCGTACTGCGGCGATTTGCGTCCGCGCTGCACGGTATAATAAATTCGTTCAACAGATCTGCCTGCCGAAGCGGGCATACACAGAGGACTCATCGCTATGAACCGTGAGAGGTATCGCGGCGACCTGCCCCTATCGGGGGTGGGCGCCTATGTCATCGCTTAAGACGACGCATCGCTGGGCGGTCGCTCAGCAAAACCCCGAACTCGAAAAGGAGCTTTCGGCTGGCCTGGGAATACCCGGGCTGGTGGCGCGCATTATGGTTGCGCACGGCATTACATCCATCGAAGAAGGCCAGCTGTTTTTGACGCCTTCGCTCGATCGCGACTGGGCTGACCCACTCATTATCCCGGGCATGTCGGTCGTTGCCGACCGCGTCGAGCGTGCTATTCGCAACCACGAGCACATCGCGGTCTTTGGTGATTTTGACGTTGACGGTATTACGTCGACCTGCCTGTTGACCGAGGCACTGCGCACGTTTGGCGCCGATGTCACGCCGTTTATTCCGCATCGCTTTGACGAGGGCTACGGTCTTTCGCGCGCGGCGCTCGACCGCGTTAACGAGCTCGCTCGCCCCCAGCTGATCGTGACCGTCGATAACGGCATTGCCGCCAAGGAAGAGGTCTCCTATCTGGAGAGCCTGGGGATCGATTTGGTGGTCACGGACCATCACGAGCCCTCCGATCAGGTGCCGCAGGGCGTGCCCCTGACCGACCCTAAGCTCGAGGACGAGGGGCCTTCGCGTGAGCTTGCCGGTGCCGGCGTGGCGCTCAAGCTGGTGCAAGTCCTGGGTGAGCGCTTGGGCAAGCCGTCGTATTGGCGTTCGCTAATCGAGGTCGCGGCGCTGGGCACCGTGTCCGACATGATGCCGCTCACGCCCGAGAACCGCGCGCTGGTTGCCGAGGGCATCCAGCAGATGCGCGTAACCGCTCGTCCCGGCTATATCGCGCTTGCCGCGCTCGCCAAGGCGGACCTTTCGAGCATTACGGCGGATGGCCTATCGTTCTCGCTCATTCCCCGCTTAAACGCTGCCGGTCGCATGGCCGATCCCAAGCTGGCGCTCGACCTGCTGCTTGCCCGCGATCCCATCGAAGCAAGCGCACTGGCGGCTGAGCTCGAGGAAATCAACCGCCAGCGCCGTGAGATCGAGGCGGAGCTCACGCGCGATGCCATGGCAAAGGTTGAGAAGACCTATGACGGCGGACGCGCAATCGTCGTGGGTGGCGAGGGCTGGCACGAGGGCGTCAAGGGCATCGTGGCAAGCCGTCTGACCAACCGCTATCACGTGCCGGCGCTGCTGTTCTCGATCGAGGACGGTATCGCGCGCGGCTCTGGTCGCTCGGTGGGCAAAGTTAACCTGTTTGACGCCGTCGAGCGCTGTTCCGACCTGCTGATTCGTCGCGGCGGACATGCCGGTGCGGTGGGTGTGACCATCGAGGCATCCAAGCTCGATGAGTTCCGCCGCCGCCTTTCCGCCGTGCTGTCCGAGCTTCCCTCCGAGGACTTTGAAGACACCGACGAGGTCGCCGCCACCGTCGACCTTTCCGAGCTGAATATCGAGACCATCGAGCAGATCTCCCGCCTTGAGCCGTTTGGCCAGGGCAACAAGGTGCCGCTGCTGGCTGCCGAGGGCGTGACGATGTGCGACCGCGCCGTGGTGGGCAAAACCGGCGAGCACATGCGCTTTGTGGCGACCGATGGCGCCGCGAGTGTGCCGGCCATTATGTTCCGCGTGCCGCAAATCGATAAGCTCATCAACTGCGATAGCGCTGTCGACTTGGTGTTCGAGGCCGTTGCCGAGCATTGGCAGGGGCGTGTGAAGCCCAAGCTCATGATCAAGGATGTTCTGGTCCGCGATACCACGCTGCCCAGCGTCGACGATCCGGCATGCGAGCTTCGTCGTGGAGTGCAGCCGGCGGATTCCGGCCTGCGCCTGGAGTCGCGTAAGCGCGAGACGCTCGCCCAGCTTTCCTATACCGAGCTCACGCGCTCGCTTATCCATAGCTTTATCGGATCGAACCAGCCGCACCGCGCGCAGGCTGAGGCGCTCGATGCCTTGGCCGACCACCAAAGTGTTCTGGCCGTTATGGGAACGGGGCGCGGCAAGTCGCTCATCTTCCATGTGCATGCCGCGCGCGAGGCGGTCCTTCGCGGGCGTGCGAGCATCTTTGTCTATCCGCTGCGCGCGCTTGTTGCCGACCAGGCCTATCACCTCTCGTCGACGATGGCAGCGCTTGGCATTGGCGTTGGCGTGCTGACCGGCGAGACCGTGGAGGCCGCACGCGATGACGTGTTCGCCGGCCTAGCTTCGGGCCGCACCGGTATCGTGCTCACGACGCCCGAGTTCCTATCTATCCACCGTGACCGCTTCGCGCGTTCGGGCCGCATCGGCTTTGTCGTTATCGATGAGGCGCACCACGCCGGCCTTGCCAAGGGCGGCGACCGCAGCGCCTATCTCGACATGCCCGATATCCTCAAAGCCCTGGGCGACCCGGTTGTTATGGCTGCGACGGCCACCGCGACGGCTCCGGTCGTGGCCGAGCTTGCCCGCATGCTGCCGATTACTCGCACGGTGGTCGACGAGACGGTGCGCGAGAACCTGCATCTCGAGGACGACCGCGACCTTGCGAGCCGCGAGAACCGTTTGGTGTCGATCGTGGCGACGGGGGAGAAGACCGTCATTTACGTCAATTCGCGCGACCAGTCCGTGGCGCTCGCCAAGACGTTGCGCAAGCGTGTGCCCGATTACGCAACCCATATCGCGTTCTATAACGCGGGGCTTGCGCGCTCCGATCGCCGCCGCGTGGAGGAAGCATTCCGAGACGGAAGCCTCAGCTGCATCGTTTCAACTTCGGCTTTCGGTGAGGGCGTCAACCTGCCCGATATCCGCCATGTCGTGCTCTACCACATGCCGTTTGGCGCCATTGAGTTCAACCAGATGAGCGGGCGTGCCGGTCGTGACGGACAGCCCGCCGTGATCCACCTGCTCTATTCGTCGCGTGACGCCCGCATCAACGAGCGCCTGCTCGACTGCTACGCACCCGAGCGCGACGAACTCGTCACACTCTATCGCGCGCTGCAGACCATGTGGCGCTCCAACCGCGGTAAGACCGGGGATGATTCATTCTGCGCAAGCGATATCGACATCGCGCAGATGTGCCTTGCCATCGATGCCCGCACCCCGGTCGACGAACGTTCGGTGGCAAGCGGCCTGGGAATCTTCGAAGAGCTTGGTTTCTGCCGCGTTTCGGGGCTTGGCGACACGCGCCGCATCGTGATGGCCGAAAACCCCGGCCGCGTGCAATTGAGCAGGTCAATTCGCTATTTGGAGGGCTTGCGCTCGCGCATGGAGTTCTCGGCTTTCCGGAGTTGGGCGCTCGATTCGTGCGCTTCTGATATGCTAGCCAAAGTTAACCGCCCGATCGTACCGCGGGCCTAGGGGAAGGGAACCTCGATGGATGCCGCAGCCCGTACCGCCCATGATTCCACCCTCCAGCCGTTCTCGGAGATGGAGCACTATAAGCATGCCGATGAGCTGCCGCCCGAGATTATGGCGGACAGCTACGACAAGCTGGAGCGCCTGTGCCTCAAATATATGAATGAGGACGACTTCTCCAAGGTTGAACAGGCCTACTGCTTTGCTGCCGAGAAGCACTGCAACCAAAAGCGCCGCTCGGGCGAGATGTACATTAACCATCCCGTTGAGGTGGCCATCATTTTGGCCGACCTCAAGATGGACTGTGACGTGGTGTGCGCCGCGCTGCTGCACGATACCGTCGAGGATACCGAGACCTCGCTTGCCGATGTTTCCGGCCTGTTTGGCGATACGGTGGCCGAGCTCGTCGATGGCGTGACCAAGCTCACCAACATCGAAGTCGACAGCATGGACGAGAAGCAGGCCCTCACGCTGCGCAAGATGTTCCTCGCCATGTCCAAGGACATCCGCGTCATTATCGTTAAGCTTGCCGATCGTCTGCACAACATGCGCACCCTTGCCGCCCTGCGTGAGGACCGTCGCCTGTTTAAGGCTCGCGAGACTATGGACGTGTACGCGCCCCTGGCCGACCGCCTGGGCATGAGCTCCATTAAATGGGAGCTCGAGGACCTGTCCTTCTTCTACCTGGAACCCGATGCCTACCAGCGCATCGCACGCATGGTGGCGGAGTCGCGCGAGGTCCGTGAGCGCTATCTGGCCGAGACCATCAAGACGCTCACCGACGAGCTCAACCGCATTGGCCTGGAAGACTTCCAGATCAACGGCCGTTCCAAGCACTATTGGTCCATCTATCAAAAGATGAAGCGCAAAGGCAAGGAATTCTCCGAGATCTACGACCTGGTGGCACTGCGCGTCATCACGCATTCGGTGCGCGATTGCTACTCCACGCTCGGCGCGGTGCACACGCTGTGGCACCCCATGCCCGGTCGCTTTAAAGACTATATCGCCATGCCCAAGGTCAATAACTACCAGTCGCTCCACACGACGGTCATCGGCCCCACGGCTCGCCCGCTCGAGATTCAGATTCGAACCTACGAGATGCATGAGCAGGCCGAGTACGGCATTGCCGCCCACTGGCTATATAAGAAGTCGGGCGGATCGTCTGCGTCTAAGACCAATGATGCCCAGCGTCTGGACGACCAGATTAACTGGCTCAAACATTCGCTCGATTGGGCTGCGTCTGATGAGATTACCGACGCCAAGGAATACCTGCATTCGCTGAAGGTCGACCTGTTTGACCAGGAGATTTTTGTCTTTACGCCCAAGGGCGAGGTCATGGCGCTTCGTGCCGGCTCCACGCCGCTCGACTTTGCCTACGCCGTTCACACCGAGGTGGGAAACCATTGCGTCGGTGCCAAAATCAACGGTGCGGTGGCTCCGCTCACGCACGAGATTAAGACGGGTGACCGTGTCGAGATTCTGACTAACAAGAGTTCCAAGCCGTCGCGTGATTGGCTCAAGATCGTTAAGACACCTTCCGCCAAGTCAAAGATCCGCCGCTATTTTGCCGCCGCGACCAAAGACGATGACGCTGCTGCTGGTCGCGATATGCTGGCCAAGGACCTGCGTAAGCGTGGCTATGGCATTTCTACGCCGCGTTCGACGCGTGCGCTCAACGCCGTGGCGGAGCAGTTTAACTTCAAGCAGCTCGAGGACCTGTTTGCCGCCGTCGGCGCCGGCAAGGTTGCCCCGCGCGCTGTGGGCAATAAGGTCGAGCAAATCTTGGACCCCAAGCCCGAGGAACAGCTCACCAAGGCCGAGGCTATCGCCGAGGTCGTGAAACAGCCTGCTCGCGGCTCCAACCGCAAGCCGCAAAAGCGCGGCAAGAGCGCCAGTAACGGCATTATCGTCAAGGGCGAGAGTAACAGCGGCCTGCTAGTCCGTCTGGCTCATTGCTGCAACCCCGTGACGGGCGACGACATCGTCGGCTTCATCACGCGCGGTCGTGGCGTTTCGGTGCATCGCGCCAACTGCCCCAACGTCAAGGGTCTTATGGAGCATCCCGAGCGCATGATCGAAGTGGAGTGGGACGGCGCTGCCGACACCCTCTTCCAGGTCGAGATCGTGGTCGAGTGCCTGGACCGCATGGGCCTTCTCAAGGATGTCACCATTGCCATTGGCGATGCGGGCGGCAATATCCTTTCTGCCGCCACGTCGACCAACCGCGAGGGTATTGCAACCCTGCGCTTTATGGTCGAGATCTCGGACGCGAGTGGTCTGGATCCGCTGCTGGCCTCCATCAGCAGCGTTGACTCGGTCTACGACGCGCGCCGCCTGATGCCCGGTGAGGGTGGAGCCCAGCTTAAGCGCCGCGTTTAGTCGCGACGAACGTGTCACATTATCGATATTCGCTACACTCGAGGCATCGTTTGATGCCTCGAGTTCTATAGAGAGGAGAGGGACATGAGTGCTGTGTCCTTGGATTTAACTCCCAAGGGATCGGTCGAGATCGAGACGCTCGTAAACGGTCCCATTCAGACCAATAGCTATGCTGTTATTTCGGACAAAGAGTGCGTGATTATCGATCCCGCATGGGAAGGCGAACGCCTGGTGGAGCATATTCGAGCCGAGCATCCCGGCGTACGCGTGTTTGGCGCCGTATGCACTCATGGCCATGCCGATCATGTTGGTGGTGTTGCAGGCGTGCGAACCACCGTTGGCGAGGGCTGCCAGTATGAGCTGTGTGCTAAGGATGTGGCGGTGCCGCATGCGAACATCGAGGAACAGCGAGCTATGTGGGGCATTGAGACGCCTGACCCCGGGGAGCCGACGCGCCTGCTCGCCGAGGGAGATGCTATCGAGGTGGGCGATATCTACCTGCAGGTGATCGAGACGCCAGGGCATACGCCGGGCGGGATCGTCTTGTTTGCTGCCACCGAGCAGGGGAACATTGCCTTTGTGGGCGACACCCTGTTTCCGGGTGGGCACGGCCGCACCGATCTTTCTGGAGGAGACGAGGCGGCAATTCTGCGCTCGCTCTCCAAGCTCGCCCGGCTTCTCCCGCCCGATACCGTTTGCCTAACCGGTCATGGCGATTCGACCACCATGGCACGCGAGCTCATGCAGAACCCTTTCATGCAGATTTAGCTTAATAGTCGGCTTTTGAAGCACGAGAAGCGTCCAAACGTCAAGCTATTTTTCCCCAACGGGTCGATTTCGTAGGGCAAACGGTCAAAAAAGTCTGTTTGGACGATATTCGTGAACAAACGAACGTTTATGCTCGGGTGCGCCGTGGTAAAATCTCAGGCGTTATCGGAGCAACCTTACAGGAGGTTTCTTTTATGCTCGTCAACGCAGCAGACATGCTCAAGAAGGCCGAGGCCGGCAAGTACGGTCTTGGTGCCTTCAACACCAACAACCTCGAGTGGACCCTGGCTATTCTCCAGGCCGCCGAGGAGGCCAAGTCTCCGCTGATCCTTCAGTGCACCGCTGGTGCCGCTAAGTGGATGGGCGGTTTCAAGGTCTGCGCCGACATGGTCAAGGCTGCCGTCGAGGCCACGGGCGTTACCGTTCCCGTCGCCCTTCACCTCGATCACGGTTCTTACGAGGACTGCTTCAAGTGCATCGAGGCCGGCTTCACGTCCATCATGTATGACGGCTCTCACGAGGAGACCTTCCAGCTTAACCTCGACCGCACCAAGGAGCTCGTTGAGTTTGCCCACTCCAAGGGCATGTCCATCGAGGCCGAGGTCGGCGGCATCGGCGGCACCGAGGACGGCGTGACCTCCAGCGGCGAGCTCGCTGATCCTGCTGAGTGCAAGCAGATCGCTGACCTGGGTGTCGACTTCCTCGCCTGCGGCATCGGCAACATCCACGGCGTGTACCCCGCCGACTGGGCTGGTCTTTCCTTCGAGCGTCTGGGCGAGATTAAGGCCCAGACCGGTGACCTGCCCCTCGTTCTGCACGGTGGCACCGGCATCCCCGAGGATCAGATCAAGAAGGCCATCTCCCTGGGCATCTCCAAGATCAACGTCAACACCGACCTGCAGCTCGTCTTCGCCAAGGGCGTCCGCGAGTACATCGAGGCTGGCAAGGATCAGCAGGGCAAGGGCTTTGACCCCCGCAAGCTCCTCAAGCCTGGTCGCGACAACATCGTTGCCCGCACCAAGGAGCTCATGGAGGAGTTTGGCTCCGTCAACAAGGCGTAAGCGTCGCTAAACTTCCCGCCGGAAGCCCCGTCCCCCTACACTGTTTCCTTTGCGCTCACCTGGCTTTGCCAGAAGTCGCGCCAAGAAAACAGCTCCGGGGGACGGGGCTTCCTTCGTTTAACGCCGCAGGGTTACGAGGCTGAGTTATTTATTTGACTACCGTTCAGCGGTGTTGATGGCTCCCTTGTTGGGGCTTTCTTTTTATCTCGCTACAATGGGCTTCAAGCGTTCTAGTGACTTGGAGTTTTGGTATGGCTGTTATTAATGTGCTGCCTTCGGATGGGAAGGTTATTGACGAGGGTCCAGTTGGTTGCTCTGCTGATGTTTGCTGTGATGACTTTCGTCATCTCGATGTTGGACTGCCGCCCGAGATTCTTCGTCTTAAGGATGCCGGGTATTTGACGCAGGCTGTTGCTGCCTGCGATCGCCTTTTGGAGCAGAACCCCGAGCCTTCGCTGGCTGCTTGTGTTCGTGCCGAGCGGTATCGCATGCTCGAGACGCCGCTTCATTTTTCGGTGTCGCGCGACCAGGCTATTGCGATGATTCGCGAGGAGTGGCCAGAGTTTACCGAAGAGCAGTTTGATGACCTGATTAATCGTAAGCGTATTGACTGGCGCTTTATCGATGGCGAACTGTTCGTTCTCGACAACTTCCTCGATTCGCTTCGCGTATATCCCAAAGAGGTTCCCGGCATGCGGCCCGATTCTACGGACGGAATAGCACTGCGCAACGAGATGCTCAAGGAGATGGAGTCACAAAACGGATTGGCTCGCGTCATTACGCTTAAAGCGTCCGTGTCTGTCCCCGGCGCTCTGGAAGGGGAGACCGTTCGCGCGTGGCTACCCGTTGCCGCCGCCTGTCGTCAACAGTCTCATATCGAGGTTCTCGATATGACGCCGGAGGGTGCTGTTGCCCCCGCGAATGCTTCGGCGCGTACCTCCTCGTGGTCTTCTTCGAGTGAGCGCTCATTCTCGGTGACCTATCGCTATCAAATTGATGCCGCTTATCGTGATGTCTATGGGGGTGCGCTTCCGGTGCATCCTTGCATGGACGCGCCACTGCCCGTGGACACCTCCGAGGACCGTCCGCGCATTGCATTCACGCCGTATCTACAGCAGCTGACAGCCCGTGTCATTGACGGGCTCGAGGATCCGCTCGATCGCGCCCGTGCTATCTATGATTACCTGACGCAGTACATCGACTATCGCTATCAGCCGCCGTACTTGCTTTTGGGACCTATTGCCGATGACTGCGCGCATTCGCTCCGCGGCGATTGCGGCGTTATGGCGCTCACGTTTATCACCATGTGCCGTATCGCGGGCGTGCCTGCCCGTTGGCAGAGCGGACTGTATGTTGCGCCCGATTCGGTGGGGTCGCACGACTGGGCAGAGTTCTATACGCCGCAGACCGGATGGCTCAACGCCGACGTGTCATTTGGATCTTCTGCTCGCAGGATGGGGGAGGAGTGGCGCCGCCGTCACTACTTTGGCAATCTCGACCCGTGGCGTATGGTGGCCAACAATCGATTCCAGGCAGAGTTTGAGCCCTCTTTCGACGGCATGCGCGAGGACCCTTACGACAACCAGATGGGTGAGGCTTCGGTCGACGGTCGCGGATGCCGTCGGCGCGAGATGCTCCGCACGGTCGAACTCATCGAAATGCTCGAAGTTCCATTTTCGGACTAATCGGTAGAAAGCTGTGATAAACTAACTCACGCATTGCGTGCCCGAGTGGCGGAATTGGCAGACGCAGTGGACTCAAAATCCACCGTTGGCAACAACGTGCGAGTTCGAGTCTCGCCTCGGGCACCATACATGCAAGTGAGCGTTCAAGGGGGTTGCGGCCCCCTTTTTCGTGCCGAACTCGCGTGAGCGCGCGAAGCGTTAAGCAAACAGGCCTGTGGCCTGTTTGTAGCGGAGCGTGGCGAGGGCGCCACGCGCCCGAAGCCCGGGGCTTCGCGAAGCGAAGGCCCTTCGAGTCTCGCCTCGAGCACCATACATGCAAGCGAGCGTTCAAGGGGGTCAAGGTCCCTTTTTCGTGTACGTAATGTGATAACGCGCTGTACGTGTTATTATTCGCAAGGCGTTGTTCCCGCAATGCCCTAAAGAGGAACCTGAGGGTTCCCACCTTTTGGCGCCAATGAGCAGCTGACTGGTCATACAACTTAGATTCCCTTCCTCAAATCGAGGAAGTCTATGTGTACGACCTGGTTGCTGAGAAGCGCCGGGTTATTTTTTTATGAATGGAGGTAGGGAAAATAGCTAAGTCTGATGACACCCGCATCAACGACGAGATCACTGCATCTTCGTGTCGTTTGATTGGCGTCGATGGCTCTCAGCTCGGCCTGTTCGCCATCCGCGATGCCCAGCGCGTCGCCGACGATCAGGGTCTCGACCTGGTCGAGATCGCTCCCAACGCGGAGCCGCCGGTCTGCAAGGTCATGGACTACGGTAAGTTCAAGTACCAGCAGGCCATGAAGGCCAAGGCTGCTCGTAAGAACCAGTCCAAGGTCGAGGTCAAGGAAATGAAGTTCCGACCCAAGATCGACGTTGGCGACTACGAGACCAAGAAGGGCCACGTTCTGCGTTTCCTCAAGAAGGGCGCACGCGTTAAGATCACCATCATGTTCCGCGGCCGTGAGATGGCTCACCCGGAGCAGGGCCTTAACGTTCTCGAGCGTCTCGCCGAGGATCTCAAGCCTTACGCTACGGTCGAGTCCAAGCCTAAGATGGAAGGCCGTAACATGCTTATGCTGCTCGCCCCGATTAAGGGCGCCTTCGATGAGGATAAAGCGGCAAGCGATAGCAAGTAACTAGTGTTCTGTAACCGATTAAGGAGTATTTCATGCCTAAGATGAAGTCCCACAGCGGCACCAAGAAGCGTTTCCGCAAGACTGGTACCGGCAAGCTTATGCGCGCCAAGGCTTTCAAGAGCCACATCCTGAGCAAGAAGTCCACCAAGCGTAAGCGTGGCTTCCGTCAGGAGACCGAGATCGCCGCTGCCGACCGCAAGGTCATCAAGTCACGTCTCGCCTAAGTTCGCGTTCCCGTTTTTCGTTTTACCGTCTAGGAGTTGATAGAACATGGCACGTATTAAGCGCGCTGTTGCCGCCAAGAAGAAGCGCCGTACCGTTATGCACCGTGCGAAGGGTTACTACGGTGCCGCTTCGCGTACTTACAAGCATGCTAAAGAGCAGGTCCAGCACTCCCTGCAGTATCAGTATCGTGATCGCCGCAACAAGAAGCGCGAGATCCGTTCTCTCTGGATTACCCGTATCAACGCTGCTGCTCGCCTGAACGACATCTCTTACTCTCAGTTCATGCATGGCCTGAAGGTTGCCGGCATCGAGCTCGACCGCAAGGTCCTGGCTCAGATGGCTTACGAGGACATCGAGTCCTTCAACGAGCTGGCTACCATCGCCAAGAAGGCTCTCGAGGCCTAATAGATTCTCTTGAATCGCTAGGGGAGTGTCGCGTTGTGCGCGGCGCTCCCTCTTTTTATCTGAAGCGCGGTTTACATTGCTAAAAGCGCGGGTAGATAGACACTTACAGGTGACCGATCTTTATATATCTCTTAACCGAAGGGTCATCATCTGATACGTGCAGTATTTCTGCACCAGCCTTTCTATTACTTATATAGGAAGCGATGTATTGTGTAGGACTTGTGAAGAGTGGAATTCCCGCCCACGGCGCCCCTCCGGTCTGGCAATATATCTCCTTGCCGCGCGGCCCGGTCGGACCG
>UQMW01000038.1 GCA_900542275.1 uncultured Collinsella sp. | reverse complement strand
CGCAACGCGTTGCGCTGAGTCCTGAGGCTGTTGCAATGAAAATGAGAATCAAGGTACGCTCAATAAACCTATATATATTTGTGGGACGAGCTTGAAAACCTTGTTGCGAGCTGGCATAATCCCCCCTGCTGCACGCAAATCGGATCTACGTCCAGGGCCGTAGCGTGGGCACTATCGCCAAAAGAGGAATATCTCTGTGTAGATTGCGCACAGGGAGTGACTTCTGTGCTATAGTTCAGGCTTGTTTGTTAACGCGACATGTTCGTTTGTCGCCCAAGGAGGGTCAGTTATGTCCAAAGTTTGCGAAGTTTGCGGTAAGCACCCCGTTGCCGGTCGCTCCATCAGCCACTCTCACCGCGTCACCAACCGTAAGTTCCGCCCCAACATCCAGCGCGTCTACGTCGTCGTCGATGGTCACCGTCGCAAGATGAACGTTTGCTCCACCTGCCTCAAGTCTGGCAAGGTTGCGCGCTCCTAAATAAGGTCTTACCAACAAGTACCTCGGACTCTCCGGGTCAAAGACATCGCGTTCACATAGAACTTACCAAAGGCGCCCTCCCCTAAGGAGGGCGCCTTTTGCACTCATTGGGGACAGACTTACATGAGTGTTTGCACTTTTCAAAGGGATCATAGCCCCACTCATTGGAGACACACTTAGATGAGTGTTTTCACGCATTGGGGACAGACATGACGCACGCATGCGGCGTCCCGATCGGCTCCGGCCCCTATCTCACGCTGTATCCTTCCAGCCTGCAGTAGCCTTGGTCACGCTTGTGGCGCCGATACCGGTGATACGGGCAATTTGCTTGACCGTGAGATGTGCCCGCCTGAGCCTCAGCAGGCAGGCATCGCGTTCGGGGCGTGGCAGGGCCTTGAGCAACGCAGGATCTATGCTCGTCAGGACTTCGCGCGCAACGAAAAGGGCCTCCTCATCGGGGATCCGCCGGCGCGGAAGAACCTCCACTGACCAGATGCGCCCGGCAACTTTCTTGAGATGCTCGCAATAGCGACGGGAGCCTCCGACAACATCAAGCATAGGGGCCGCATCACAGATGTCAAAGGGATCATAGCCCAGCTGATACGCCTTATAGCTTGACCAGCGGTACGCCTCGAGCGAGTCAAGCGCACCCTTCACGGGATTGAGATGAATATAGTCGAGCAGCTGCACTGCCTGCGTGTCCGACTCAACCGCGACCCGCGAATAGCGATTGTCAAACAGATGGCCCGTTCTTCCCGTTTTCCCATTGAAATACTTGGCATACGCCGTCAGCGCGCACTGCATTGCCTTTGAAAGGTTGTCATATGGGTCATCAACCATCAAATGGAAGTGGTTGTCCATAAGACACCAGGCCAACACCGCCACGTCATGGCACGCAAACCTGTCCGATATGTCCGATAGGAAACGATAGCGGTCGGAATCATCTTCAAAAATGATCTGTTTGGAGTTACCGCGGTCAAAGACGTGGTAATAGCCGGTGAGCGAAATTTCGCGGGCGCATCGGGGCATGGTCTCTCCTTTCAAAGCTGTACAGGCAACACCTAAAAGGAGAGAAGGAACGCGAAATGCTGAGCCTGTGACCTATTTATATCCAATCAGCGACAAAAACAGGCCCAAAACGACAAAATCGCAAATCGATGTCTGTCCCAAATGAGTGAAACCACTCATGTAAGTCTGTCCCCAATGAGCGGGGCAATGCAATAGGCAGATACTTATAGTTGAAACGTTTCAGTTGATTGAAACGTTTTAGTATGCCTTTTACGGGAATCTTACCGTTTACCGAATTATTTCTTGCTATCATGCAAGACGTAGGGTAAATCTCCGATCGCAAGGAGACACAAATGGTGAAAAAGTCACCGGAAAACACTACTCCCGCAATTGTGGACAACGTAGAGGCGCTTGAGGCTAAGCTCGCTCAGATGCGAGAGGCCCAGGCGCTTTTTGCTACGTACACGCAGGAGCAGGTCGACAAGATCTTCTATGAGGCCGCCATGGCCGCCAACAAGGCTCGTATCCCGTTGGCGAAGATGGCCATCGAGGAGACCGGCCGCGGCGTTCTTGAGGACAAGGTCATCAAGAACCACTACGCCGCAGAGTACATCTACAACGCTTACAAGAACACCAAGACCTGTGGTGTCCTGGAGCGCGACGAGGCCTACGGCATCACCAAGATCGCCGAGCCCATCGGCATCGTGGGCGCCGTCATCCCGACGACCAACCCCACCTCCACTGCGATCTTCAAGACGCTGATCAGCCTGAAGACCCGCAACGCCATCATCATCTCCCCGCACCCGGCTGCCGCCAAGTGCACCATCGCCGCCGCTAAGCTCGTGCTTGACGCCGCCGTCAAGGCCGGTGCCCCCGAGGGCATCATCGGCTGGGTCGATGTCCCCTCCATCGAGCTGACCAACATGGTCATGCGCGACGTCGACATCATCCTCGCCACCGGTGGCCCGGGCATGGTCAAGGCCGCCTACTCCTCGGGCAAGCCCGCCCTGGGCGTTGGCGCCGGTAACACCCCGGTCGTCATCGACGACACCGCCGACGTGCTGCTCGCCGTCAACTCCATCATCCACTCCAAGACCTTCGACAACGGCATGATCTGCGCTTCCGAGCAGTCCGTGACCGTCATCGACACCATCTATGACCAGGTTAAGGCCGAGTTCCAGAAGCGCGGCTGCTACTTCGTCAAGCAGGGTGCCGAGATGGAGGCTCTGCGTGCCGCCATGTTCAAGAACGGCGCTCTCGACCACCGCATCCCCGGCATGGCTGCCGCCAAGATCGCCGAGCTCGCAGGCATCGAGGTTCCCGCCAAGACCAAGATCCTGATCGCCGAGGTCACCTCCACCGACCCCGCCAAGGAGGAGTTCTCCCACGAGAAGCTCTCCCCGGTCCTGGCCATGTACCACGCCAAGGACTTCCAGGAGGCAGTCGACAAGGCCGAGCACCTGGTGCTCGCCGGTGGCCCGGGCCACACCGCCTCTCTGTACGTGCACCCCGCCCAGGCCGAGAAGATCAGCCTGTTCGAGCACGTCATGAAGGCCTGCCGTATCGTCATCAACACCCCGTCCTCGCACGGCGGCATCGGTGACCTGTACAACTTTGGCATGAAGCCGTCTCTGACCCTGGGCTGCGGCTCCTGGGGCGGCAACTCCGTCTCCGAGAACGTTGGGGTGAAGCACTTGATCAACGTTAAGACTGTGGCCGAGCGCCGCGAGAACATGCTGTGGTTCCGCGCTCCCGAGAAGGTCTACTTCAAGAAGGGTTCCACGCCCGTCGCCCTCGACGAGCTCGGTACCGTCATGGGCAAGAAGCGCGCCTTCATCGTCACCGACCAGTTCCTCTTCAAGAATGGCAACACCCGCGCCATCGAGGCCAAGCTCGACGAGATGGGCATCGCCCACGACTGCTTCTACGACGTCGAGCCCGATCCGTCGCTGCAGTGCGCACGTCGCGGCGCCAAGCAGATGGCTCTCTTTGAGCCTGACGTGATCATCGCCGTCGGCGGTGGCTCCGCTATGGACGCCGGCAAGATCATGTGGATGATGTACGAGCACCCCGAGTGCAAGTTTGAGGACATGGCCATGGACTTCATGGACATCCGCAAGCGTATCTTCACTTTCCCCGAGATGGGCAAGAAGGCCTACTTCGTCGCCGTCCCGACCTCTTCGGGTACCGGCTCCGAGTGCACGCCGTTCGCCATCATCACCGACAAGGAGACTGGCATCAAGTGGCCGCTCGCCGACTACGCGCTGCTCCCCAACATGGCTATCGTCGACGCCGACAACTGCATGACCGCCCCGCGCGGCCTGACCGCTGCCTCCGGCATCGACGTCATGACCCACGCCATCGAGTCCTATGTCTCCATCATGGCTTCCGACTACACCAAGGGCCTCTCCGAGCGCGCTGCTAAGCTCGTCTTCGTGAACCTGCCCTCCAGCTTCACGAACGGCGCCAAGGACCCGCATGCCCGCGAGGAGATGCACAACGCCTCCTGCATGGCCGGTATGGCCTTCGCCAACGCCTTCCTGGGCCTCAACCACTCCATGGCTCACAAGCTCGGCGCCTTCCATCACCTGCCCCACGGCCTCGCCAACGCCGTCATCCTGACCCGCGTTATGCGCTACAACGCCGCCGAGGCTCCCGTCAAGATGGGCACGTTCTCCCAGTATCCTTACCCCAACGCGCTGCACAACTACGCCGAGATGGCCAAGTACTGCGGCATCGAGGGCAAGGACGACAAGGAGGTCTTCGAGAACTTCATCACGAAGCTCGAGGAGCTCAAGGACTTCATCGGTGTCAAGAAGACCATCGCCGACTACGGTGTTGACGAGCAGTACTTCCTCGACACCCTCGACGAGATGACCGAGCAGGCATTCAACGACCAGTGCACCGGCGCTAACCCGCGCTACCCGCTCATGAGCGAGATCAAGGAGCTCTACCTGGACGCCTACTACGGCCGCGAGCCTCAGGACTACGCCGTCTGCTAGTTTTAGCACGGTTTTTAACGGCGGGGGTGCACGGGTGTTTCACACACCCCCGCCGTCGCTTCTATCGCATCGTTGAAAGGATGCAACCATGCTGCTACCCGATTCCAAGACCGAGCTCGTCCGCCGTGGCAACAAGGTCGTTTACGACCTGGGCGACAAGATTGTCAAGGTCTTTAACGAGACCAAGCCTGTCTCCGACGTGTTCAACGAGGCTTTGAATCTTGCCCGCATCAATGAGTGCGGCATCCGCAGCCCCAAGGCTCTCGAGGTTTCCCAGCTCGAGAACGCCAACGGCTGGGCGCTCGTGACCGAGAAGGTTCCGGGCACCACCCTTGCCGAGAAGATGACTGCCGAGCCCCAGCGCTTTGGTGAGTATCTCGAGATGTTCGTCGACCTCCAAATCGAGATCCACGGCTACACCTCCCCGCTGCTCAACCGTCAGCGCGACAAGTTCGCCCGCATGATCGACAGCCTTGATCAGCTCAATGCCACCACGCGCTACAACCTTCAGGAGCGTCTGGACGGCATGACCAAGGAGTTCAAGGTCTGCCACGGCGACTTCAACCCCTCCAACGTCATCGTCGGCGACGACGGCCAGCTCTATGTGTGCGACTGGGCACACGCCACCCAGGGCTCCCCTGCTGCCGACGTTGCCACCACCTACCTGCTCTTCGCCCTCAACAGCAAGGATCAGGCCGAGGCCTACCTGGAGCTCTACTGCGACCGCGCCGACATGCCCATGCAGGTCGTGCGTCAGTGGACGAGCATCGTCGCCGCTTCCGAGCTCGCTCGTAAGCGCAACGTGAACGATGAGTTCCTGAAGAACTGGATCGACGTCGTCGATTATCAGTAATATCTGAGCGATTTATTTCGCATCGGAGGCACAAGAAAACCCCGCAGCTCATATGGGCTGTGGGGTTTTCCTTTACCCATCGAGTTTATTCACGCAACAAAATAGACTGCTCCGCATCTCTTCCTAAGAGAGATACGGAGCAGTCCCGCAATTACATCTAATAGCAGAAACGTCGATTAACGGCGGGCCGCCTTAACAAGCTCGGCAACCTTGGCGACGACCTCGTCAATCGCCACGTCCTCGCGCTCGCCCGTGGCACGGTCCTTGAGCTCAACGGTGCCATTCTTAAGGCCACGCTTGCCAAGCACCACCTGATACGGGAATCCCATAAGGTCGTTATCGGCAAACTTAAAGCCGGGACGCTCGTCACGGTCGTCGACGACGACCTCGATACCCTCGGCGCACAAGCCCTCGACGATTTGGTCGCAGACGGTTGCGCACTCCTCCTTCTTGGGATCGAGCGGAATCACAGCGACCTCGTACGGGGCAACGGAAACCGGCCAGACGATACCGTGCTCGTCGTTGTGCTGCTCCACGACGGCAGCAAGCGAGCGGGACACGCCCACGCCGTAGCAACCCATGATAAGCGGCTTCTCCTTGCCGTCCTCGTCCATAAAGGTGGCGCCCATGGCCTCGGAATACTTGGTACCCAGCTGGAAGACCTGCGAGACCTCGATGCCGCGAGCAGCAGAGAGCGGCTTGCCGCAGTGCGGGCAGGGATCGCCGGCAACGACGGTGACCAGATCTGCCCACTCATCGACGGTAAAGTCGCGCTCGGGGCAGGCACCGGTAAAGTGATAATCGACCTCGTTGGCACCGCAGGCCCACTGCTTGGACTCGCGCAGGCTCTCGTCGCACACCAGACGGATGCCCTCGGGCAAGTTAACCGGTCCGATAAAGCCCTTGTGCAGACCGTAGGTCTGAAGCTCCTCGTCCGTCATCATGCGATAACCCTTGCCAAAGACATGCTCGGCCTTGCAGTCGTTGAGCTCATGATCGCCCGGGACGATGGCCACGACAGGCTTGCCCTCGGCATCGATGAGCGCCAGGGACTTGCGCGTGCCGTTCTCGGGGAACCCAAAGAACTTAGCAACGGCCTCAATGGTGCCCATGCCCGGAGTCTCGACCTTGGTAAGCGTACCGTCACCGGGACCCTCAGTCACGACGACCTTGGTGCTTGCAGCCTCATCATCGGCGGCAAAACCGCAGTCATCGCAATAGACGAGAGAAGCCTCGCCGGCGTCGGCCAAAGCCATGTACTCGACGGAGGTATCGCCACCGATCTCGCCGGAGTCGGCAACGACGGGCAAGGCCTTGATGTAGCAGCGCTCGCAAATGTTAGCGTAGGCCTGCTTCATCTTGTCATACTCCTCCTGCAAGCTCTCCTGCGTGGCGGAGAAGCTGTAGGCATCCTTCATGATGAACTCGCGACCGCGCATCAGGCCAAAACGGGGACGGAACTCGTCGCGGAACTTATCCTGGATGTGATAGAGGTTCACTGGCAGCTGCTTATAGGAGCGCAGCTCGTTGCGCACCAGGGCCGTGACGGTCTCCTCGTGCGTGGGGCCCAGCACGAACTCGCGACCATGACGGTCGTCAAAGCGCACAAGCTCCTTGCCATAGGCATCGATACGGCCGGACTCACGCCACAACTCGGCGTCGACCATAATGGGCATCATAAGCTCCTGGGCGCCGGCGGCGTCCATCTCGTCGCGCACGATGTTCTCAATCTTGCGAATCGAGCGCCATGCGAGCGGCAGGTAGGAATACAGACCGGCGGCCTCCTTGCGGATCATGCCGGCACGGAGCAGCAGGCGGTGGCTGGCGAGCTCAGCGTCCGCCGGATCCTCTTTAAGCGTCGGCGCATAGAGCTTAGACATATACATTGCTCGGGTCATTTATTTCTCCTCAATAAGCTTGTCGACCTCTGCCATAAGCGCGTCGATAATTTGGTCCTCAGCTACTTTACCAATGATCTGGCCATGCGAAAAGAGCAAGGCCTGACCACGTCCGCAAGCAACGCCCAGGTCGGCATCAGAAGCCTCACCGGGGCCATTAACGGCACATCCCATGACGGCAATCGAAAGCGGCGCGGAATAGTTCTTAAGCCGCTCGGTGACCTCCTCGGCGATGGGAATGAGGTTAACCTGGCAGCGGGCGCACGTGGGGCACGAGACAATCTCGGGACCACGGCGACGCAGGCCCAGCGACTGTAGAATTCCCCAGACGACCGGCGGCTCCTCAACCGGATCGGCCGTGAGCGACACACGCATGGTGTCGCCGATGCCTTCGGAAAGCAAGATACCCAAGCCTACAGAGCTCTTGATGGTGCCCTGAAGCTTGGTCCCCGCCTCCGTCACGCCCAGGTGAAGCGGAACGTGGGGAATCTCACGTGACAGGGCTCGATAGGTATCGAGCGTCGTTTGCACGCTATGGGCCTTGGCCGAAAGCACAATGTTCGTAAAGCCGCGATCCTCAAAGTGCTTGACGAAGCGCTCGCTCGACATCACGAGCTTTTCGGGCTGCGTGAGGTCGTCGCGCTCGGCAATATCTTGCTCAAGCGAGCCCGCGTTCACGCCAATGCGAATCGCACAGCCCGCGGCACCCGCAGCATCGATCACCGCGTCAACCTTGGCCCAATCGCCGATATTGCCGGGATTGATGCGCAGCTTGGCGGCACCGGCCTCAACGGCACCAATGGCGAGCTTATGGTTAAAGTGGATATCGGCGACAATGGGCACCGGAGACTCGGCACAGATGGTGCGGAAGCCCTCAAGCGCGGCCTCGGAGGGCACGCTCACGCGCACGATATCGCAGCCAGCCTGCGCCAACGCGCACACTTGCGCAAGCGTTGCCTGGGCATCAGCGGTATCGGTGCAGGTCATAGATTGGACCACCACCGGCGCGCCGCCACCGATCTGCACGCCGCCCACATGCACGGGGCGCGTCAGCTCGCGAGGCAAAGGATGGGATAAAGACAATCCAAACACTCCCCTACAAAATAAATCGAAGGATGTCGGAACGAAGCATATAGACAAACAGGAGCGCAAAGAGCGCGATGCCCACATAGCTCACAATCGTCTGGACCTTGAGCGGAAGCTCGCGGCCCGCAATCTTCTGAATGATCTCGATGACTAGCTTGCCGCCATCGAGTGGCGGGATGGGCAGCAGGTTCATAAAGCCAAGCGAGAATGAAATGAGGGCGGCAAACGAAAGGAACGTGGCAGGGCCGGCAGCAGCAGCCTGTGAGGACATAACGCTAATACCCACGATCGAAGAGGACTGATCGAGAATCTCCATCGTATGCTGCGGCTGGAGCAGGCGCATCACGCCCTCCGCTGTCTGCACAACATAGGAGAACGACAGGCGAGCCGACGTGATGGGGTCTAAACGGACCACCTGCGTAGAGGCATACACACCTAGGCGATCGTCCTCTTTGAGCGCAACCGTGGTCGAATGCTGCTTGCCGTCACGCTCGTACTCAATGGCGATATCGTCCTTACCGGCAGCCTTGCCGATGGCATCGTAAACATCCATCCAGGTAGAGCACGATACTCCGTCAACCGAAAGGATCGCGTCACCGCCCTCGATACCCGCCTTGGCGGCAATCGAGCCTTCGTCAACCTGGCCAATCACATTGGTATCCATCGGCACGGTGACACCCGCAATGGAATAGATGCTCATAAGGAGCAAAAAACCCGTCAAGATATTGACGATAATGCCCGCGAGCAGCATAAAGGCGCGCTTGAGAAAGCCTTGGCCAAGATAGGTGTGCGAGCGCTCTTGCGCAAGGAACTCGGCCTCGCCGCACGGCAGTTCCCACACATCGCCCTCGGCAGTCGCATGTTCGCGATCGAAACGGCGACCATCAAAGGTGGTATAGCCTGCCTTGTCTCGCGGCAACGTCTGATATTTGGTGGGATAGTAGCTCGGCGAGGGCTTCTCCCCTTCCTCATACCAGGGCGCGATGGAGCCCCAGCCAAGCAACAGGGCGCATGCCTCGAGCACATCCTCCTCGGAAAGCTCGAGCTCGACAGCAAGGTCGGCCACGGTCACGCGACCATGACGATAGATAGCCGCGAGCACGCGGTCGGCGCACGAAACATCGGTCGGATCCATACCGCAGATGGCAGCGTAGCCACCCAGCAGCAGCGGGGTCACGCCAAACTTGGTTCCAATGCGACGCGACGTGTAATGGATGTCAAAGCGGCACGGCAGACCCAAAAAGAACTCGGTCACACGGACGCCGCAGGCGCGCGCCGCCAAAAAGTGGCCGCCCTCGTGCAAAAACACGAGGACGGAAAGCATCAGCAGGCCCCAAAAGACCGATGAGAGAACGCTCAGAACAGTATCCATAAAACGAAAAAGCAATCCTTATGGGTTAGGAACGGGTTGCGGCGAGCACCTGCGCAGCCTTTTCACGCGCCCACGCATCGATGTCGCGAAGCTGCTCAAACGAATCGACCACCTGCATATCGTGGGCGTCCATGCAGGATTCCACAATGCGATCGATATCGGTAAAGCTGCAGCCATCGTGCAGGAAGGCATCGACGGCGACCTCGTTGGCGGCATTGAGCACGCACGGCATGGTGCCACCCGTCTTGCCGGCACGCTCGGCCAGTGCCAGACAGCGGAAGGTATCCATGTCGGCAGCATCAAACGTGAGCTGCCCCAGCTCGCGGAAATCGATACGAGGCGCCGGAGTATCCCAACGCTCGGGATACGAGAACGCGAACTGGATGGGAATACGCATGTCGGATGCACCGAGATGCGCCATCACGGAGCCGTCGGCGAACTCGACCATAGAGTGAATCTTGGACTGACGCTGCACGACCACGTTAATGAAATCGAGGTCGCAGTTAAACAGATGCATGGCCTCAATGCGCTCCAGGCCCTTGTTCATGAGGGTGGCGGAGTCGATGGTGATCTTGGCACCCATGGCCCACGTGGGATGTGCGAGGGCATCGGCACGCGTCACGCGATCGAGCTCGTCACGCGTGCGGCCAAAGAACGGACCGCCCGAGCAGGTGAGCCAAATACAATGAGCCTCGCGCGGGTTCTCCCCCAGATAGCACTGGTAGATGGCGGAATGCTCAGAGTCGACCGGAATAAGCTGGCCCGGTTGCGCCAACGGCATAAGCAAGTCGCCACCGACGACGAGGGACTCCTTGTTGGCAAGGGCAAGGCGCTTATTCGAGATCAAGGCCGCATGGCTCGCCTCGAGACCGGCGGCGCCCACAATAGCGACGAGCACGCAGTCGACATCGTCGCGACGTGCGAGCTCGCAAACCGCCTGCGCGCCAACGCCGAGCTTCGTTCCCTCGGGCAACTCCTGCAGCACGGCGTCATCGCCATGAGCGACATCGGCCACGGCAACCGCCGGAACCGAGAACTCGCGGGCAGCGGCAACGAGCTCGGAGGTACTGGAGTTAACGGACAGCGCCGTCACCTGCAGGCGATCGGCATGCTGGCGGCACACATCGAGCGCCTGGGTGCCGATAGAGCCTGTACAGCCCAGGATGGCAACACGAAGGCGTCCATCGGGGCCATACGTCGTCTGGAATGACATTACAGCACGCCTCCGATCATCAAAAGCAGCTGCGCGGTAATGCAGCCAAAGATAAGCGAATCGCTACGGTCGAGCATGCCGCCATGGCCCGGGATAAGGTTGCCGGAATCTTTGACGCCCACACCGCGCTTGATGCGCGACTCGATAAGGTCGCCGATAACGCCCAGAATGGACACGACCACGCCGCACAGCAGCGCATAGGGCAGGCTGAGCTTGTAGAAGTGCGTCGCCCACAGGATGAGCCAAATCAAAACCGAGCCCAAGATGCCGCCGGCAAACCCCTCCCAGCTCTTTTTGGGAGAGATCTTGGGAACCATCTTGTGCTTGCCGATACGGCTGCCCACGATGTAGGCAAACGAATCGGAGACCCAAAGGGACGCGCAAACGCCCACTGAAAGCAGGGCGCCGGCAAAACCGGGCACGGCATCGCGCAGCAGCACGATAGCCGACAGCATAAAGCCAGTGTAGATGGGACCCATGAGCGTCACGGCCACATCAGAGATGCGGGTACGCGGCGACCAAACATACCAAATGCCCACAGCGAGCATCAGGGCAAAAAGCAGGGCATTCAGCAACATCGAATCGCCCAACGCCGACAGCGGAAAGAGTACGGCGGCAGCGATACCCATGCGCTCGTTAGCCATCTTGCCATCGAGCCTCGTCATACGGAAAAACTCATAGCAGCACAGACCGCTCATGACAGAAACAAAGATGGCCGTGGGCACGATACCCAAAACCAGGCACAGGATAAAGACAACGGCGTAGACGATACCGGCGGCGGCACGGGTGATAAAGCCCGCCAGCCACGAACCGGTGCCGCTCTTTGCTGCAGGTGCTCCCGCAGCGGCAGCCTTGCGCGCAGGCGCCGCGGAAACTGGCGTCTTGGGAGCAGATGCCTTGGGACGATCGGACACGATTAAGCCTCCTCGGTCTTACTCAGTCCACCAAACCTACGGTCACGGCCCTGATAGGCCAAAATGGCGTCGACAAGGCCCCAACGATCAAAGTCGGGCCAATAGGTATCGGTGACGTAGAATTCGGAATAAGCCACCTGCCACAGCAGATAGTTCGAAAGGCGCAGCTCGCCAGAAGTGCGAATCACGAGCTCCGGATCGGGAAGACCGGCGGTGTACAGGTGCGAAGCAACCATATCATCGTCGATAGCGGCAAGATCGATCTTTCCAGCGGCGGCATCAAGTGCGATCTGGCGGACAGCGCGGGTGATCTCAGCACGGGCACCGTAGTTAACGGCCAGCGCCAGCGTCATACCGGTATGGTCGGCGCATTCGGCAAGGCCGCGCTCAAAGACATCGCGGGTCTTCTTGGGCAGCGCGGAAATATCGCCCAAAAAGACAACGCGAACGTTCTCGCGCTTCAGAAGCGGCAGCTCGTCGATAAACGTCTTGGCAAACAGATGCATCAAAACGTTGACCTCATGCTGCGGACGGTTCCAGTTTTCGGTAGAAAACGCATAGGCAGAAAGCACGTCGACGCCTAGGCGCACGCAGGCGGTAATGATCTCGCGCAGCGAGACGATACCTGCCTTATGACCCTCGGTGCGCGCAAGACCGCGCGACGTAGCCCAACGACCGTTGCCGTCCATGATGCACGAGATATGGTGCGGAATCTTATTGAGGTCAAGGTCGGAAAAACCGACGCCCGCAGGGGCGTCGGCAAAGTACTCGACCAGTTTATGCTCGTCGTATTGCACCTTAGATCTCCATGACCTCGGCTTCTTTTTCCTTCAGAAGCTCCTCCACCTTGGCGACATACTCATCGGTGTGCTTCTGGACCTTGGCCTGCTCGCGACGGACATCGTCCTCGGTGAGCTCCTCATCGCGCTCGAGCTTATTGTTGAAGTCGCGACGGATGTTACGGATAGACACCTTGGCCTGCTCGGCGTACTCGCGGCACTCCTTGACGAGCTCGCGACGGCGCTCCTCAGTGGGGGCCGGGAACGGCAGACGAACGACGGTGCCATCGGAGTTGGGGGTAATGCCCAGATCGGAAGCGCCGATGGCCTTGACGATAGCGTTGATGAGCGCCTTGTCCCACGGCTCGATGAGCAGCATGTGGGCCTCGGGGGTCTTGACGGCGGCAACCTGCGTGACCGGCGTGGGGACACCGTAATAATCAACGGTGATGTCGGACAGAATGTTGGCGTTGGCGCGGCCGGTACGAACCTTGGAGAAGTTATGCTTGAGGGACTCGAGCGACTTGTCCATATGGGCGGTGATGTTCTCTGCCATGCTTAATCCTCCTGATAGACGAGCGTGCCGACGGGCTCACCCGAAAGCGCGCGCTTGACGGTGTCCTCGCCATCGATGTTGAGGACCAAAATCGGCATACGGTTATCCTGACACAGTGCCGTAGCCGTGGAATCCATAACCTGCAGACCGCGGACGAGAACCTCGTGATAGGTAATCTTGTCAAAACGGACGGCATCGGCGCACTTGACGGGATCCTTGTCGTAGATGCCGTCAACCTTGGTGGCTTTAATCAGAATCTCGGCGCCAATCTCGCACGCACGAAGAGCCGCGGCGGTGTCGGTCGTAAAGTACGGATTGCCCGAACCGGCAGCGAAGATGACGACGTTGCCCTTGGACAGATGGTTGATAGCGCGGCGACGAATATAGGGCTCGCAGATCTCGTTCATCTGGATAGCGCTCATCACGCGGCAGGGAACATCGTTATGCTCGAAGGCATCCTGCAGGGCAAGCGCGTTCATAACGGTTGCCAGCATGCCCATGTAGTCGGCCTGAGCACGCTCCATGCCACCGGCAGCGCCGGCCATGCCGCGGAAAATATTGCCGCCGCCGACAACGACGCCGACCTCATGGCCAACGGCGAACAGCTCCTTGACCTGTTTGGCAAGATGGTCGGTAACCTTGGGGTCGATGCCATAGTGGCCGTCGCCCATCAGTGCTTCGCCAGAAAGCTTCAGAAGCACGCGTTTATATCGGATGTCGGACAAAGCGATCCTCCTTTAGATTGAACTCTCAACATTCTATCAAAGGCTCTAAGAAGAGCCATGAAAAAGCAGGCTGTGAGTAAAACCCACAGCCTGCTCATTACCAGCTACAAGAGCTTATTTACTCGCCACGGACCAGACGGTCAAAGGCAACGACGGTAATGGTGTCGCCGAGCTCCTTGGAGACCTGCTCAGCGTACTTCTTGATGGTGAGGGAGCTGTCCTTGATGAACTCCTGCTCGGTGAGCACGGACTGCTTGTAGAACTTCTCCAGACGGCCGACAGCCATCTTCTCCTGGATAGCCTCGGGCTTGCCGGACTCGGCAGCCTGAGCCATGTAGATCTGCTTCTCGTGCTCGACGGTCTCGGCCGGAACCTGATCGCGGGTGGCGCAGATCGGGGCGACGGCGGCAACCTGAAGGGCAACGTCGTGAGCGAAGGTCTTGAAGGACTCAGCCTGAGCGGTCTCGGCCTTCTCGAAGGCGAACTCGACGAGGACGCCGATCTTACCACCCATGTGGATGTAAGAAGCGAGCGCGCCGTTCTCGGCCTTGCGGGCGGCGAAACGGGAAATCTTCATGTTCTCGCCCATGATGTGAATCATCTCGGTGAGCTCGGAGGAAACGGTCTCCTCGCCCATCGGCTTCTCGAGCAGGGCGTCGACGTCAGCAGGCTCGGTGGTAGCGACAACCTCGGCGACCTTGGAAGCAAAGCCGGTGAACTTGGCGTTGGAGCCAACGAAGTCGGTCTCGCAGGAAAGCTCGAGCAGAGCGCCGGTCTTGCCATCCTCGGAGACGAACGCGGCGACAGCGCCCTCGTTGGTCTCACGGCCAGCCTTCTTGGCAGCCTTGGCAAGGCCGTTCTTACGCAGAACGTCGACAGCAGCGTCCATGTCGCCGTCTGCCTCGACGAGAGCCTTCTTGCACTCCATCATCGGGGAGTCGGTCATCTCGCGGAGCTGCTTGACCATAGCGGCGGTAATCTGGGCCATTGTGGTTCCTTTCAAAGAGATGAAAAAGAATTAACTAAGACTGATTTACTCGGCCTTGGGCTCAGCGGCCATCTCGGCCTCGGAGACCTGCTCCTTGCCGGAGCCAGCGAGGCAGGCGTCAGCCATGAGCTCGCACATAAGGGTGACAGCGGAGATAGCGTCATCGTTGCAGGGGATGCCGTACTCGACCTCGTCGGGATCGGAGTTGGTGTCGATCAGAGCGACGACGGGGATGTTCAGGCGCTGGGCCTCCTTGATGGCGTTCTCCTCGCGCTTGGTGTCGATGACGAAGAGAGCCTGAGGCAGGCCCTTCATGTCGCGGGCGCCACCGAGGTTGGTCTGGAGCTTGGTGAGCTCCTTACCGAGAACAGCCTGCTCCTTCTTGGGCAGAACAGCCATGCGGCCGTCCTCGACCATGGCCTCGAGCTCCTCCATGCGGTTGATGCGAGAGCGGATGGTGACGAAGTTGGTCAGCATGCCGCCGAGCCAACGCTGGTTGATGTAGGGCATGTTGGCGCGCTCAGCAGCGTTCTTGACGGCCTCCTGAGCCTGCTTCTTGGTGCCGACGAACAGCACGTTGCCACCCTTGGCGACGTTCTTGACGAAAGTGTAGGCCTGGTCGGCGTCGAGGATGGTCTGCTTGAGGTCGAGGATGTAGATGCCGTTGCGCTCACCGAAGATGAACGGCTTCATCTTGGGGTTCCAGCGACGGGTCTGGTGACCGAAGTGGCAGCCGGCCTCGAGCAGGGTGCGGATATTAATCTTGGTAGCCATGTTAAACCTCCTGTGGTTTGCCTCCGCGCGGGGTCATCCTCCAAAACCAACCCGGACATGTGCTACCAAAGCCCGGGCACCACGGTATGAAGTAGCCGCGCGTGCGTGATAAAAACATGTTGCCGTGAAGCAACCCGATGAATGATAGCAGGAATGCATCTTCGTGCCAACCCGCAATCAAAACCACACACCTGAGTGCGGCGCGGGACGTCCCAGCCACTATTCGCCTCGGGGATGGGCTTGAGCCACGGCACGTTTGAGCCGATCGGGCGTGAGGTGCGTGTAGATCTGCGTCGTGGACAGGCTCGCATGACCCAGCAGCTCTTGAACCGAGCGCAGGTCCGCACCGCCCTCGAGCAAGTCGGTCGCAAAGGTATGGCGCATCGCATGCGGGGCGATGTCGGCCGGAATGCCGGCGAGTGTCGCCAGAGTATGGAACCGCCGCCTGAGCATGGCGGCACTCATGCGATTACCGCGCGCCGATATAAGCAGCGGATGCGGCCCGGTAGTGGGGTCACGGCGCTTTGCCTGAGCGAGCAACTCCGGCCGCCCCTCCTCAATATAGAGACGCGTCGCCTCGAGCGCGCGACGATACAGAGGGACGATACGTTCTTTGCTCCCCTTGCCCCACAGGCGCAGCGTGCGTTCGGACCACGCAATGGACTCCACATTGAGTGCTGCGAGCTCAGAGATACGGGCGCCCGAGGCATAGAGCAGCTCGAGCATCGCCGCATCGCGCAGTCCCGCGGGTGTTGAGGTATCAGGCGTCTTGAGCAGCGCCTCCACCTGTTGGGTCGTCAGCACACCGGGTAGATCGCGTGGGAGCTTGGGCGAGGAAATTGCCGAGACCACATCGCCCTCCACGACCCCCTCGGCAGCCATCCACCGATAGAGCGAGCGAATGGCAGACAGGTGTGCCGCAAGCGTTCGGGGAGCCACCTGCTCACGCGAAAGCTCGGCAAGATAGCGACGAATGGTGCGCACGTCGGCAGCGAAAGCATCTATATCCTCACGCTCGCACCAGGCAGCAAAACGCTCCAGCCTCGAGCCATAGGCCGTCACCGTGTTGGGAGAAAGTCCCTCGACACGTGAGATATAGGCGATAAACGAGTCGACGGTGTCGTACAGGTCAAAGGCTATGACCGGTCTCCTCCAAACAAATCGGGGCGAGTGGCCAGATAGGCATCAAGGGCCTCGAGCGCACGGTCCGCATAGGCCTGGTAGCGGTCGCGCTTGCTGCGGCGCTTACCATCCTCGAGTGGCGGCACCAGGCCAAAGTTGACATGCATAGGCTGATAGCCCACGGTGGCAGGATCGGTCGCATAGCCCACGAGCGCACCCAGGGCGCCCACACGCGGCAACTCGACGCCCGCGGCGCCGATAGCCTCGGCATAGGTGTTGAGCGCCGCGAGCAGACCCGTCGCCACGGCTTCCATGTACCCCTCGGTGCCGGTGATCTGACCAGCCAGGCGCACGCCGGTGCCGGGCACGGCAAAAGTGCCATCGAGCACGTGCGGGGCGTCGACAAAGGTATTACGGTGCATGACACCGTAGCGGAAGAACTCAGCGTTCTCCAGGCCCGGCACCATATGGAAGACGCGCTTCTGCTCGCCAAAGGTCAAGTTGGTCTGGAAGCCCACCAGGTTATAGGCGGTCTTCTCCTTATTCTCGGCACGCAGCTGAATCGCCGCCCAGGGACGACAACCGGTTCGCGGGTCGGTGAGGCCGACGGGCTTCATGGCGCCAAAGCGAATGGCGTCCTTGCCGGTGCGCGCAACTTCCTCGGCAGGCTGGCAGGCCTGGAACAGATCGCCGCCCTCAAAGTCCTTGAGCACCACGCGGTCGGCCGTAGTAAGCGCCTCGATAAAGGCCTCGTACTCCTCCTTATTGAGCGGAGCGTTGAGATAGTCGCCGCTCCCCTGCTCCTCGTAGCGCGACTGCGAGAACAGCACGTCCATATCGAGCGTGGAGGCATCGACGATCGGCGCCGCGGCATCGAAGAACGCAAGGGCGTCGCCACCGACGAGCTTCATGACCTCTTCGCTCAGCGCCGGCGAGCACAAGGGGCCAGCGGCAATGACCACGTGACCTTCGGGAATCTGCGTGACCTCGCCGTGAATGATCTCGATATTGGGACGGGCGGCAACCTCGGCCTCGACAAACTCGGAAAACTTGACGCGGTCGACCGCCAAGGCGCCACCGGCGGGAACAGCCGCGCGATGGGCGCAATCGAGCAGGACTGAACCCATGCGCTCAAGCTCGGCCTTCAGCAATCCAGCCGCGGAATCCGGACGGGTCGACTTAAACGAATTGGAACAGACGAGCTCTGCCAGGTGATCGGTATGGTGGGCCGGGGAGCTAACCTGGGGGCGCATCTCGCACAGCTTTACGGCGAACCCGCGATCTGCAAGCTGAATCGCGCACTCCGAACCCGCCAGACCGCCACCGATAACCGTCACCTGATCAAACAGCATCTGCAAACACCTTTCTAATTGACATGTTTTCCATTGTGACCGAAGGGTGTCTGGGCGTGAAGGGCAAACTTGGAGGGCGCATACCTTCCATCCATCATGCGCTCGATAAGGTCCTCGAGCTCAAGCGAGCCCAAGAGCTTGAGCACTCCGACGGCATCGAGCGAGACAAGCGCCGCGATGTCGTCGACCTTGAGCGGAGAGGCGATGAGCGCATGCATCACGGTCTGCTGTGTTGGATCCAGGTCGGCAATGCCGGGCGCATCGGGGCGCGAGTAGCGCAGGGTGCCGTAGATGCGTGAGATAGCCATCTCGATAGATTCCTCGTCGATGATGCAGCAGGCCCCGTTCGCAATGAGGTAATTCGTGCCACGCGACTCGGGCGATAGGATCGACCCCGGCACGGCAAGAAGTTCGCGCCCCAAATCCATAGCAGCCTCGGCTGTAGAAAACGTCCCGGAAGGCATACCTGCCTCGGATACAAAGAGGGCTTGTGACAGTGCCGCGATCACGCGATTGCGGCGTGGAAAGGCAAACTTGCGCGGACCCATGCCCCACGGGGATATCGACACGACCGCGCCACCCGTATCGAGCGTGCGCGTAATAAGCCCCGCACTCGAACGCGGGTAGGCCACGTCGGCACCCGTCCCCAGCACCACGACGTGTTTGCCGCCGGCGTTGACCGCAGCCCAACCCGAGGCCTGGTCACAACCGACCGCGCCGCCCGAAACAACCGTCACGCCCGCCTCGACCGCCACCTTTGCCGCAAGCTCTGCCACGGCAAGACCATACGGCGAGGCCTTGCGCGCGCCGATGATGGAGAGCGCGGGTGTCGAAAGCACCTCGGGGTTGCCGCGCACATAAAGCGTCTGGGGTACATCAGAAAGCTCCAAAACGGTCTCGGGATACAACGCATCACCTGGATGCAGCTCAAAGGTCCCCTCGGCTATCATTGGTCCCTCCTTCCCTGGTACATCGCCGCCTCGAGCACATGGTCCTGCGTCACCTGCTCGCTCTCGGCGACGTCAGCGATTGTACGCGCGATGCGCACCAGGAGCACGATGCCGCGGCCCGTGAGATGCGTGCGTTTGGACAGGCCGAGTACGCATTTCTCGGCAGCATCATCGAGCTCAAAGGTCGAAACGACGCCGTCAATAGACCGTGTCTCGTCATCCTCGGCCTCGGCATCCGCATCGTCCATACGGGATTCGCGCCAGGCGCGAAAGGCGCGACCGCGCACAACGTAGTCACGCAACTCGGCCGACGACATACCCTCCGCACCCTCGATAATCACTTGGGGGTCGGGACGGGTCACGTCGATCATCATGTCGATACGGTCGGCCAAAGGACCGCGCAGTTTAGACCGATAGCGCTCGACCATCGCCGCCGAGCAGCGACACGGTACCTCACGATCGCCCAAAAAGCCGCAGGGGCAGGGATTGCTCGCAGCCAGCAGCTGAAAGCGCGACGGGAAGGTAAAAGCCCCGTCGACGCGTACGATCCTGACGTAGCCGCGCTCGATGGGCTGACGCAGCGTCTGCAGCACACCCGTGGGAAACTCGGCAAGCTCGTCCAAAAAGAGCACGCCGCCATGAGCCAGGCTGATCTCACCCGGATGCACCGGGCGTCCTCCGCCAATGAGACCCGCCGTTGAAATACTGTGATGGGGGCTTCGAAACGGCCGATGACCTGCCAATAAGCCATCGATGTTCTCGCCCAAGACCGAATGGATGCACAGCGCCGCCTGTTGATCCTCAACGGAAAGCTCGGGCAGGATGCCGGTCATACGACGCGCGAGCATCGTCTTGCCCGATCCCGGGGACCCGATCATGAGCAAGCCGAGTTCTCCTGCCGCCGCAAGCGCCATGCCGCGTTTAGCGACTTCCTGCCCCAGCACGTCGGCATAGTCGAGCTCAGGCTCAAAGGTCGCCTCGATGCCCTCGGAATCCAGATAGTGCCGAGCCGCCTCGCCCATGCCATGGGCAAGCTGAGACAAATGATCGATAAAGCCGCAATCCACGCCCGCGAGTGGCACATGCTGGTCGGACCTGCCGGCGATAAAAGACAGCCCCATGTCGCGAGCCAATAGCTGAAACGCCACCTCGCCCTTGACAGGAAGCACCGTACCGTCCAAGCCAAGCTCGCCGGCGATAAGGCAGCGATCGAGGTTGTCACGGGGAATCTGACCATCGGCCGCTAGAACCGCGATGGCGATGGGCAGGTCAAAGCCGCTACCGGTCTTGCGGATATCGCCGGGCGCTAGGTTGACCGTAATGCCCGAGCGTGGGATCTCGAACCCGGCGGAGCGCATCGCGCAGCGAATACGACCGCGTGACTCCATCACCTCCATGCTCGGAATGCCGAGCATTTGGATGCCCGGAACACCACCGGCAAGCGAGACCTCGACCGTGACGTGAATCGCCTCGACGCCACGGATGCAGGCCGCGTGAACGGCAAACGTCTCGAACGCCATCACGACACCTGCCAATCGAACGCGTTGTACTGATGCTCGATCTCAGCGATATGCCCGCCACGAATGGTGACACCCACGGCATCGAAGCGAATCGCCTTGAGCGGATAATGCTCCATGAGATAGCAACTTGCGATGCGGCGGTAGCGGCGTTGCTTTTGAGCGTCCACGGCCTCCTCGGGAAAGACCCGCGTGCTGCAATCCAGTGCAACGCGTCTGGTCTTGACCTCGGCCATCACCACGACATCGTCGAGCTCATCGAGCAGCACCAGATCGGCCTCGCCCTCGGTGCAACGATAACCCTGCTCCAGCAAGGTGTAGCCGCGCTCGTTAAAGTAGTCGATGGTGATCAGCTCGCCCAGCATGCCCAGCTCGCGGGGACTGAGTCCCTTGATAAACTCGGGCGTCATCGCCCCGCAGTCGAGCTCGCCGTTTTCCCAACGCTCCTTGAGCTGCTGCGTCTTGCTCTTTTTGCTTGCGGCACTCATGGGGTCTCCTTTCCCGCACGCTGCATTGCCCCGATGATGAGGGCACCTTTCATGCGGGTAAGTACCGGAAGCAAACCAAAAGCTGACCAAATGCCGTCAAAAAACGGGCCGTACGCAGCAATGGTGTTGCATACGGCCCGCTACCAGCAGGTTTATAAAACCCCTGAGGTCCCTGTCTCCACAATTGACCTAGAAAAGGCGCTCAGTCTGCAGAAAGTTTCCGCAAAAGCTCACGCGGTGCAGTGGACAAAGTCCATGTTTGCGAATGGCCTCGATGTGCTCGGGGCTTGCGTAGCCTTTCGATTCGGCCAAATGGTACTCGGGATACTCGGCATCGTACTCGACCATCATCTCATCACGCGTGACCTTGGCCATGATGGACGCCGCGGCGATACAGGCGATCTTGGCATCGCCCTTCACCACGTCGCGCTCGTTGGGAACGGCGCCCAAGGGGTTACCGTCCATAAGCACGCAATCGGGCTCGAGCCCCGTATCGGCCACGGCGCCCGCGACAGCGGCTCGAATGGCGCGGGCCATGCCCATCTCATCGATATCCTTAGGCGCGATATGGCAAAAACCAATTGCCGTCGCCACCTCGGCAATCTTCACTGAGAGCAACTCGCGGCGCGCCGGCGTGAGCTTTTTGGAATCGTTGATGCCCCAGACGCGCGGCTCCATAGGAAGGCAGACGGCGCATACCGTCAAAGGACCGGCCACCGATCCGCGACCCACCTCGTCGACACCAACGACCACCCCATCGCCGCCAAGCTCATGCATAAGCTCGTACATGTCATTGACGCGCTCGCGCTCGGCAAGTTCCTTGGCATGGCGCTTAAGAGCACGCTCGCAAGCCTTGATCACCTGCTGGCGCGGGTCCTCGCGATAATGCTCCACGAGGGCGGGGATCTCCTCAAACGTAGCGCTCGCCAACTCACCGGCAACCTGCGATGCCGAAACCGAGCTCGTCATATTGGCCATACCAGGCCCTCCTTGCATGCAAATCAGATAAAAAGAAGGGCCACCCGAAGGTGACCCTTGTGTCCAAACGAGTGGACAGACGCTGCGATCTTCTTAGCGCTTCTCGGGGATGCGAGCAGCCTTGCCCACCTTGTCGCGGAGGTAGTACAGCTTGGCGCGACGGACGCGACCATGACGAACGACCTCGAGCTTGGCGATCTTGGGGCTGTGAAGCGGGAAGGTACGCTCAACACCGACACCGAAGGACATCTTGCGGACGGTGAAGGTCTCGCGGGCACCGGCGCCGGCCATGCGGATGACGTCACCCTGGAAGACCTGAATGCGCTCGCGGTCGCCTTCCTTAATGCGGTAGTGAACCTTGACGTTGTCGGCGACGCGAACCTGAGGAATGTCCTCGCGGATCTGCTGACGCTCGATTGCGCGGATGTAATCCATGTGCAATTCCTTACTCTTCTAGAGGTGCCGTACCACCTTGGCCGGCACGTAGTTGAACAAACGTATTCGAGTATACACGCGCGGGTTTCTGCTGCAAGAACAATTTTTTACGCAGACAAAAAGACAAAACCCGCACATGATAACCGCCCGTCTCACGAATGAGACGGGCGGCATGAAGGGGGACTACGCTAGGCGTCTAAACGCTAAACGCTAGGCGGAACGCTTGGCCTCGAGCTTGGCCTGAGCGGCAGCCAGGCGGGACACGGTGAGGATGGTGCC
>UQMW01000037.1 GCA_900542275.1 uncultured Collinsella sp. | reverse complement strand
AGCAGCGCCTGGACGCGCTGACGCACGAGCTGGAGCAGGCCGTGCGTGATCGCGCTCGTGCCGAGCGCCGTGCCGAGGGCAACAGCCTGTTGCGCTATCTGCTGGCCCGCTTGCGCGGCGAGGCTGGCGAGGGCGTGGTCGCCGCGCCTGACGAGGATGGCGCTTCTACGGCGGATGCCACCGAGGGCGAGGTCGCTGCCGACCCCGAGACTTCCGCAAAGGACGACGACAAGTGATGAAGCATGTGCTCCGCGTGATCAACGTGCTGGCGACCGTGGTGATCCTGGTCGCCTTTGTGGTGCTGCTGCGCACGGTGTTCACGCCCGCCGGCGAGATTCCCACCATCATGGGCTACGGCTTTATGCGTACGCTGACCGGCTCGATGGAGCCGGCGATTCCCGTACACTCGTTTATCGTCGTTGATACCGGCGACGGCCAGGCCTATCAGGTGGGCGACATCATCACCTTCCATTCGTCCGATGACGCGCTGGAGGGTTCGCTCAACACGCACCGCATCGTATCCGTGGAGGCCGCCGCCGACGGCGCCCCGATCTACCGCACCAAGGGCGATGCCAATCCGGTCGAGGATGCCGCGCCCGTGCCCGCCGCCGACGTGGTGGGCCGCGTGGTCTTTGTCTCGGCGGGACTGGGCGTGGTGGTCTCGCTGCTCACCAATCCGCTGCTGTTCTTTCCGCTCATCGTGGTGCCGCTGATCGTGCTGCTGGTGCTCGAAATTCGCCATATGGTCAAGACCACGCAAGAGGTGGCGCGCGCTGAAGACGAGACTGCCCTGCGCGCGGCTGTGGAGCAGATTCGCGAAAAGCGCCGCCGCGAGCAGGAGAGCCAGGACAGCGCCAAGGAGCAGGTCGACGGCGAGCGTGCTGAGGGAAGTGCGGAAGCCAGCCCCCGCGCCTAGACGATTCCAACCGCTCGGCATAGCTTATCCGCGCCTTTCGTCCTTGCAATTTGGATGCTCGTAGATGTTCCGAATCGCCCGCATTTCCATATCAATATTCGTGCTACAGTTTGAGCGCTTTGTTGCCAATTGATTTCGGGGGAGTGGAATGGAACAGGAGCGCACAGCGCAGCGTGCACGTAAAAAGGCTTCGGTACCGATGACGGCGGCGTCTGATTTTATCGTGCCCGAGGGGACTGACGAGCTGAGCCGCAGCACCCGCCGCGCATGGCGCGACCGCCTCAACGACGCCCAGGCGCGCAAGATGGCCCTGGGTACGCTCGCCGCGTTTGCCGGCGGTACGTTTTGGGGTTTTTCTGGCACCAGTGCCAGCTACCTCTTTGACGTGTGCCATATCGAGACATTTTGGCTGATGAGCGTGCGCCAAGTTATCGCTGGCCTGCTCTTTATGTTCGTCGTGCTCAGAAAAGATCGCGACCGCCTGGTCAGGCTGTGGACCACCCCTGCCGATCGCAAGCAGCTCATCCTATTTACGATCTTTGGCCTGCTGTTCAACCAGCTTTGCTATCTGTCAGCCGTGCGCCTGACCAACGCGGGCACCGCGACCGTCTTCCAGTGCCTGCAGCTGGTGGTCGTCATGGGGTATGCCTGCGTCACCGCGCATCGACTGCCGCGCACGCGCGAGGCTCTTGGCATTTTGCTCGCATTGGGCGGAACGTTTTTGATCGCCACGGGCGGCGACCCCAGTACGCTCAGCATCTCGCCGATGGGTCTGCTTGCGGGCCTTTTGTGCGCCGTGGGCGGTGCCTGCATAGCAATCATCCCTGCCGGAATCCTCAACAAATACGGAAGCCCGGTCGTCACGGGCTCGGCCATGCTTTCGGCGGGAATCGTGATGAGTATCTTTACCCAGCCGTGGGCGCATATGCCGGCGCTCGGGCCCTCGGGTGTCGGTGCACTCGCGATATTTATTGTGGTGGGGTCGTTCTTCGCCTATATGTTCTACATGCAGGGCGTTAAGGAGATTGGCTCGGTGCGCGCGAGCCTCCTTGGAACCATGGAGCCGGTTTCGGCCACCATCACCAGCGCCCTTATGCTGGGAACGGTGTTTTTGCCCACCGACCTGGCGGGCTTTGCCATGATCATCGTGATGATGTTCCTCACGGTGTAGCTGGCACCGCCGCCAAGACAGAAAAGGTGTTGTGCCGCATTTTCGCCAATTGATATCCGTGTCTGGAGTTTAGCTGTCGATGCTCAAAATGCCATAAACTAGTAACGTTATGGACTTTTTCATTGCGACTCAATTGCGAGGATTTCTTTATGGCTGGTAATCACTTTAAGGGCAGCGATAGCGGCCGCCCTGCAGTTCCGCCGCGTCCGAACGGGGCTGGTAAGGCCGGCACGCCGGGCGGCGCTGGACAGGGCGGTTCCGGTAAGCGCGTGTCCCCGGGCGAGACGGCGATGTTTACCGCTCTGTACGAGCAGTCACAAAAGGCAAAAAAGACCGGCCGTGCAAGAGGGAATGTCTTTGCGGGCGGTGCAACCTCCACGTCGCAGCCGAGCGGGGCTCCTTCGGCACCTGAGAACAATGCAGGTGCTGCCAACGCCGCGAATGCCGCCGGCAACGTTAATGCCGGCAAGGCCGCCAACAATACTCCCTCTGCCGGTGGCGCGGGGCTTACGGGTAACCTTGGCACGATTTACACAGGCGCCTCCGAGACTGGCACGTTCGCCCGCCTGGATGATAGCGGTGCCGAGTTTGCGGGCTCGGGTTCCAAGGAAGATTATTACGATTTTGGCTTGAACTACGGTAGCGACACTTCGTCGAGTTCGACCTCTGACGGCCTGGTCCGTCATCGCCATCGCAAGGGCGAGCGCAAAAAACGTCACACTGGCGCCATTATTGCCGCTGTAGTCGCGGTGCTTCTCGTTGTGCTTGGCGCAAGCGGCTTTATGCTGCTTAACTCGGCAAAGACCGTAAAGAGCGAAGCGAAGGAGGCTGTCGAGATTGTCGGTGGCCTTAAGGACAAGGTCACGTCGGGCGATTTTTCGACGCTGCCTGACGACGCGAAGAAGATCGATGAGCTCTGCGACAGCATGAAGGCAGAGACCTCGAGCCCGCTGTGGACGGCGGCTTCGTTTATCCCGGTGTATGGCAGCGACATCAACGCGGCCCGCACCATGATTGATGCCCTGTCCGATGTCTCGAGCAATGCGCTGGTTCCCATGGCCGATAACCTTTCCCAGGCCACGCCCGGCAAGCTGTTCCAGGACGGCATGATTAACGTGTCCGCGCTGCAGGCGGTCGCCGATTCGCTTTCCAGCAGCTCGAAGGTGTTCAAGAGCGCCAACGAGAAGATCCAGGGCATTGGCGATACTCATATTTCCCAGGTGACCGAGCTGGTCGATAAGGCCAAGGACGGCTTTGCCACCCTCAACGGCGCGGTTGACGCGGCGGAGAAGGTCGCCCCCGTCCTTCCCCAGATGCTCGGCGCCAACGGCCAGACGCGTAACTACCTTGTGTACGCCATGAACAACGTCGAGATTCGTGCTTGCGGCGGCTTTGGCGGTTCGCAGGGCCTGATTTCGGTCACCGACGGCCAGATGTCGATTGGCGAGTTTGTTCCCCGCATTGGACTCAGCGAGGATGAGGCGGTCGAGAGCGTCGACGAAGAGGATGAGGCGCTGTTCGGCAACCACAGTAACCTGTACAACTCGGGCAATACCTATTCGCCCGATTGGCCCCGCAACTCGCAGCGTGTCGCCGCGCTGTGGAAGTCCCAATATGGGCAGGACGTTGATGGCGTCGTGGGTATCGACCCGGTGTTCCTGCAGTATCTGCTGGGCCTGGTCGGTAACGTGTCGCTGCCCGACGGAACGGTTGTCGACGGCACCAACGCCGCAAAGGCCCTCATGCACGATGTGTACTGGAACTATCCGGTCGAGGAGTCGGACGGCATCTTTGCATCCGTCGCCAGCGCTGCCTTCGACAAGATCCTTGGCGGTATCGGCGATGTCGATGTTACGAAGCTTGTCGGTGCATTCGAGCGCGGTGCCGAAGAGGGCCGTCTGATTGCTTGGATGAGAAACGATGATGAGCAGAATGCCATCAAAGAGACGGGCATTGACGCTTCGCTACCCGATCCGGATGATCCGAGTGCCGATCCCGTTGCCGGCGTTTACTTTAACAACCTGAGCTTCTCCAAGCTCGACTGGTACCTGAACGCTGATACGCAGATTGGCCAGGGTGTCAAGAACGGCGACGGCACGTGCTCGTATCGCATCACCGTTACCCTGACGAACATCATGACGCAGGAGGAGGCAGGCAAGCTGCCCGATTACGTCGCGGCGAGCGCGCCCGATGCCGCGCGCGACGACGAGCGTCTGAATGTCTCGTTGTTTGCCCCGACGGGCGGCAACATCAGTGACCTTACGGTTGAGGGCACCCAGTTTGGTCTTGGCGCCGCTACGTGGCATGGAATTCCCTTCTATTCGGGCACCGTTGACCTGCATGCTGGCGAGACGACGACGATCACGTATACGCTGACCACGTCGGCCGAGGCGGGGGACAAGCCGCTTACGCTGCGTCAGACTCCTACATGCCAGGCGGCTCGCGACAGCGCGTCGGCGTAGGGTTTTTCTGGTAGCGCAGATAATCGAGTACCATTTTGGGGCGGACAGGCAATCTGTTCGCCCCTATTTTGTAAGGAGAGCGCATGAAGTACTTTGGCACCGATGGCTTTCGCGGTGAGGCCAACGTTGGGCTGACGGTAGAGCACGCTTATAAGATTGGCCGTTTTGTGGGCTGGTATTACGGCGCTAACCGCGAGCGCAAGGCGCGCGTCATCGTGGGCAAGGACACACGTCGCTCGAGTTATATGTTCGAGGCGGCGCTGGTGAGTGGCCTGGTCGCGAGCGGTGCGGACGCCTATATGCTGCACGTGATCCCCACGCCGGGCGTAGCGCATCAGACCGTGGAAGGCTGCTTTGATTGCGGCATCATGATCAGCGCGAGCCACAACCCGTTTTGCGATAACGGCATTAAGCTCGTCAACAGCGACGGTTTTAAGATGGACGAGGACGTACTGGAGCTCATCGAGGACTACATCGATGGCAAGAGCGAGGTGCCGCTGGCCACGGGCAACCACATCGGCGCCACGGTGGACTACATGCAGGGCCGCAACCGCTACATTGCCTCGCTCATCGCCAGCGCGAACTTTTCGCTGCAGGGCGTCAAGATCGGCATCGACTGCGCCAACGGCTCGGCGTCCTCGGTGGCCAAGCCGGTGTTCGACGCGCTGGGCGCCGACGTGCGCGTGATCAATGCCGCGCCTGATGGTTTTAACATCAACGTCGACTGCGGCTCCACGCATATGGAGCGTCTGCAGCGCCACGTGGTGGAGCAGGGCCTGGACGTGGGCTTTGCCTACGACGGCGATGCCGATCGCTGCTTGGCCGTGGACGAGCGCGGTCGCGTGGTAGACGGCGACCAGATCCTGTACGTGTGCGGCGTGTACCTGAACAAGCACGGGCGGCTCTCGGGCGGTACCGTGGTTCCGACGATTGCCAGCAACTTTGGCCTGATCAAGTCGTTGGAGCTTGCCGGCCTAAGTGCCGTGACCAGCGGTGTGGGCGACCGTCACGTGTATGCCAAGATGCGCGAGGGCGGTTACAGCCTGGGCGGCGAGCAGACGGGCCATACGATCTTTGGCGATATCGAGCGCACGGGCGACGGCATTATGACCTCGCTGCGCGTGATGGAAGTGATTCGTGCCGAGCGCGAGACGCTCTCGCAGCTCACGGCTCCGTGCAAGCTGCTGCCGCAGGCGCAGGTTGCCGTGCGCGTGGCGGATAAGGACGCCGCGCTGGGCAACATGGGCGTGCAGGCCGCCATCGCCGAGGCCGAGGCGTCGCTGGCGGGCGAGGGCCGCGTGCTGGTGCGCAAGAGCGGAACCGAGTCGGTGATTCGCGTGCTGGCTGAGGCTCCGGACCAATCGGCCGCCGACGCCGCCATGAAGCGCATCGCTAGCGCACTCGAGGCTCTGTAGTTACGCGGTTTTACCAAACCGCGTAACTGCTCGACGCTGCAAACGCCCCTAAGCGGCAATCTGACGTTCAATTTCAAGGGCGCGACCAGAAGGTCGGCGCCCTTTCATTTCACGTCACCTTGCTCGCTTAGGGTCGTTTTCGCTGACGTTGCCAAGACATTGGCGTCAACATGGTTGGCGTTGGCGATGGCGTGCTGGTCAATCCTTACAGCTCGTACAACGTGGTGAACTTGTCCTGCAGGTAGCTGCAGTAGTAGCGGGCGTCAAAGGCCATGCCGCAGGCGCCCTTGATGAGTTCCGGCGCGTCCTTGGCGCGGCCCCACTGCCAAATGTGCTCGCCCAGCCAGGTGCGGACGGGTGCCAGGTCGCCGCTCGCACAGGCGCCATTGAGGTCGACACCGTCGCGGCACATGGCCGGCACGAACATGGCGTCGTAGGCGCTGCCCAGCGCATAGGTGGGGAAGTAGCCAAACGAGCCGCCGCTCCAGTGCGTATCCTGCAGGCAGCCGCGCGTGTCGTCGGGAACGGGAATGCCCAGGTACTCATCCATAAAACGATTCCAAAGCGCGGGGATATCCTTGGCCGTGGCCTCGCCGGCAAACAGCATACGTTCGATCTGGTAGCGCACCATAATATGCAGCGGGTAGGTGAGCTCGTCGGCCTCGGTGCGGATCAGCGACGGCTGCGCGATGTTCACGGCGCGGTAGAGCGTGTCCTCGTCGACGTCGCCGTAGACCTCGGGCGCGTGACGGCGCAGTACCTGCAGCAGCGGTCCCATAAAGGCGCGACTGCGACCCACGGTGTTCTCGAAAAAGCGGCTCTGGCTCTCGTGGATGCCCATGGAGGTGCCGCCCTCCAGGCAGGTGCGCGCATAGGCGGGATTGACGCCCAGCTCGTACATGGTGTGTCCCGCCTCGTGGATGATGCTGTAGACGTTGGAGATGCAGTCGTCTTCGTAGATGTGCGTCGCGATGCGCGCATCACCCACGGCAAAGCCCTCGCTAAACGGGTGCTCAGTAAAGGCAAGCGTGGTGTCGTTCAGGTCCAGGCCGACGAGCTTCATAAGGTCGAAGCTCATGGCGCGCTGGGCGGCCTCGGGCACGCGGGCGTGCAAAAAGTCGGCAGCTGGCTGCTGGCCGCGCTCGCCGATGGCGTGCACGAGCGGAACGACCGTGGCCTTGACCTCATCGCAAAACGCGTCGAAGCTCTTGGCGGAAAGGCCACGCTCGTACTGGTCGAGCCAAACATCGTATGGGTCGCGCTTGGGGTCCATGAGCTCGGCCTGATGCTTAAGTTGGGCGACGATTCTATCCACATAGGTCTCAAAGCTCGCCCAGTCGTTGGCTGCCTTGGCCTTGCGCCACACGGCGTCCGCCTCGCAGGTGAGCCTGGTCCAGGCCTCGGCTTCTTCGGTGGGGATGGCACTGGCCTCACGTTGATCGCGGCCGAGCACACGGATCTCGTCGAGCAGCTGAGGGTCGTCGATTTTGCCGCCGGCGACGGTCTCGCGCGCTAACGAGCGTACGAGCTCAACGGACTTCTCGCTGGTCAGCAGCTTGTGATGCTCGCCGGCAAGCGTGCCCATGGCGTCGGCACGCGCTGCTGCGCCGTTGGCGGGGGCAATGGTCGCGCCGTCAAACTCGGCAATCTTGAGCAGGTACTCACGAGTCCACAGCTTGCCTTCGAGCTTGCGGAATTTTTTGACGGCCTTATCGACCTTCATGCCTTTGGATGTCTTGCCCGCTGCAGGCTCGGCCTTCTTATCGAGTTTCTTTCCCATACCATATCCTTGATCTCGTGAGCCGAGCGCTTCGGGTGGGCGCGCGGCCAGTTTGCACAGCTACCTGCCTTGTACCCAGTGCGAACAAAACGGAACGCGGCGATGCACACGCAGAATGTGTTATCCTATAGCCCAATGCGTTGACGGAGAGGGTTTTGCCCGCCGCGTCGCCGGCAAGAGAGGGAAGGTCATGGGCTGCGAGCCTTCCTGCGGTGACAAGGGCCAAGCGTTCACTCCCGAGCAGCGACCTCAACGGGCACGCGGCCAGCGGCGGCGAAGCCCCAGTAGGGAAGCCGTGAGCCTCGCGACAAGGGGCACAGAGTGGGCGCGGCGGGCCAGACATCCGCCGGGTCAAACAAGGTGGTACCGCGGAATTCAACCGTCCTTGGGCAATGCACATGCCCGAGGGCGGTTTTTTTGTTACCGAACCGGGCCGCACATCCGCAGCTCCGGGTGGCTCCAGCCGCCGCGGCAAGTGGATGCGCGAGAGACGAAAGGGAAGACATGAGTCTGATTGATGATCTGGTCAAACTCGAGGAAGAGGCCAAGGAGCTCGTCGCAGGCGCCGATGACGCCGCCAAGCTCGAGGCTGCGCGTGTTGAGCTGCTCGGTCGCAAGGGTCGTATCACCGGCTTGATGCGCATGATGGGCAAGCTCGCCCCCGAGGATCGTCCCGTGATGGGCAAGCGCGCCAACGAGATGCGCCAGCTGATCGAGGGCATGCTCGACGAGCGAAACACCGAGATGAAGGCCGCCGCCTTCAAGCGCGCACTCGAGCACGACGCCGTCGACATCACGCTGCCGGGCATCCGTCCGCAGATCGGCCACCAGCACCTGATCAAGCAAATCATCGAGGAGGCCGAGGACATCTTCTGCGGCATCGGCTACACCGTCGAGTCCGGCCCCATGGTCGACACCTCTTACTACAACTTCACCGCGCTCAACGCTCCCATGGATCACCCGAGCCGCTCGGCCCGCGATACCTTCTACGTGGTCGACAACAACCCCGGCAGCGTCGCGCACCCCGAGGCTCACGCCCACGGCGAGTCCGACGTGCTGCTGCGCACCCAGACTTCGGGCGTGCAGATCCACACTATGGAGTCGCAGAAGCCGCCCATCTACATGATCTGCCCGGGCACCGTCTACCGTCCCGACACGGCCGATGCCTGCCACCTGCCGCAGTTCAACCAGATCGAGGGCCTGGTCGTCGACGAGGGCATCACCTTTGGCGACCTGAAGGGCACGCTCGACTACTTTGTTAAGTGCATGTTTGGCGAGGATCGCAAGACGCGTTACCGCCCGCACTTCTTCCCCTTCACCGAGCCCAGCTGCGAGGTGGACGTGAGCTGCCACGTGTGCGGCGGCAAGGGCTGCAACTTCTGCAAGCACAGCGGCTGGATCGAGATCTTGGGCTGCGGCATGGTCGACCCCAACGTCCTGATCAACTGCGGCATCGATCCCGAGAAGTACACCGGCTTCGCCTTTGGCATTGGCGCCGAGCGCGTCGCGGCCCTGCGCTACGACCTGCCCGACCTCAGAACGCTCATGACAGGCGATATGCGTTTCTTGAATCAGTTCTAGGCTGCGGCTTGCCCAAGCACGGCACCTCGGCGCTCATTCGTCGCTTGCGTACCAAAGTACGCGGCACTCCTCTTTCGGGCCGATCTGCCGCACTTGGACAACCCTCGCTTTGTAAGGAATGTTCACAAAGTTGAAGTTTCCACCTGCATCTCTTCGCAGGCTTTCAGTATGAAAGGAGAGCTAGATGCGTGTTTCTTACGACTGGCTCAAGACCATGATCGATATTCCGGAGGATCCCAAGACCCTTTCGGACGAATATATCCGTACCGGCACCGAGGTCGAGGCGATCGACACCGTGGGCGAGTCCTTCGACCACGTGGTGACCGCCAAGGTGCTCACCAAGACCCCGCACCCCGATAGCGACCACATGTATGTGTGCTCGGTCGATGTGGGCGACAAGAACCTCGATGCCGACGGCAATCCCGCTCCGCTGCAGATCGTCTGCGGCGCGCAGAACTTCGAGGCCGGCGACCACATCGTCACGGCCATGATCGGCGCTGTCCTGCCCGGCGACGTCAAGATCAAGAAGAGCAAGCTTCGCGGCGTCGTGTCCATGGGCATGAACTGCTCTGCGCGCGAGCTCGGCCTGGGTGGCGACCACTCCGGCATCATGATTCTGCCCGAGGACACGCCCTGCGGTATGCCGTTTGCCGAGTACGTGGGCTCGAGTGATACTGTGCTCGACTGCGAGATCACGCCCAACCGTCCCGATTGCCTGTCCATGATCGGCATGGCCCGCGAGACCGGTGCCATTTTCGACCGCGATTTCCACGTGGAGCTGCCCGCCATCAAGGCGGAGACTGGCCGCGCGACCGACGACGAGCTTTCCGTCGAGATTGCCGACGAGGGCCTGTGCGACCGCTATGTCGCCCGCATCGTGCGCAACGTGAAGGTCGGCCCGTCGCCCGACTGGATGGTCAAGCGCCTTAACGCCCTGGGCGTGCGTCCGCACAACAACATCGTCGACATCACCAACTACGTGATGATGCTCACCGGTCAGCCGCTGCACGCCTTTGACCTGGACACCTTTGCCGAGCGCGATGGCCACCGTCGCGTGGTGGTTCGCGCCGCCCAGCAGGATGAGAAATTCACGACGCTCGATGGCGAAGAGCGCGTGCTCGACGCCGGCATGGGCCTTATCACCGACGGCGAGCGCCCCGTGGCGTTGGCCGGCGTTATGGGCGGCATGGATTCCGAGATCGAGGACGACACCGTCGACGTGATGGTCGAGAGCGCTTGCTTCAACGCCGGTCGCACCTCGCACACCAGCCGCGATCTGTCGCTGATCTCCGACGCCTCCATTCGCTTTGAGCGCCAGGTTGACGAGACTGGCTGCGTGGATGTCGCCAACGTTACCTGCGCGCTCATCGAGGAGATCGCCGGCGGCGAGGTTGCTCCCGGCTATGTCGATGTTTTCCCCGCGCCCAAGACCATCGACAGCATCAAGCTGCGCCTGGCCCGCGTGCATGCCATCTGCGGTGCCGACATCGAGCCCGATTTTATCGAGCGTTCGCTTACCCGTCTGGGCTGCACCGTCGAGCGCGACGGCGAGGACTTTATGGTTACCCCGCCGAGCTTCCGTCCCGACCTGCCGCGCGAGATTGACCTGATCGAGGAGGTCCTGCGCCTATGGGGCATGGGCCGTGTGACGGCGACCATCCCGGCTGCCAAGAACCACATCGGCGGCCTGACCCGCGAGCAGAAGCTCACCCGCAAGGTCGGCGAGATCCTGCGCGCCTGCGGCCTCAACGAGACCACGACCTTTGGCTTTGCCGCCCCGGGCGACCTGGAGAAGATCGGCATGCCCACCGAGGGTCGCGGCTGCCCCGTGGTGCTCATGAACCCGCTGGTGGCCGAGCAGACCGAGATGCGTCGTTCGCTGCTGCCGGGCCTGCTGCAGTCCGTGGCCTACAACGAGGCGCACGGTACGCCCAACGTGCACCTGTACGAGGTCGGCAGCCTGTTCCACGGTCGCGAGAACGCCAGCCTGCCCAAGGAGACCAAGTCCGTCGCGGGTGTGCTCTCGGGCCAGTGGAGCGAGCAGTCTTGGAACATGAAGTACCGTAAACTGCGTTTCTTCTTTGGCAAGGGTATCGTCGAGGAGCTGCTCGCCCAGCTGCGCATCGAGAAGGTTCGCTTCCGTCCCGTCGAGGGCGAGGGCTATGCCTTTTTGCAGCCGGGTCGTGCGGCCGAGGTTCTGTCCGGCGGCACCGTGCTGGGTTGGGTCGGCGAGATCCACCCCGAGGCGCGCGAGGCCTGCGGCATCGACGAGGTTGTCGTTGCCTTTGAGCTTGACCTGGACAAGCTGATCAAGGGCGCCCGCAACCAGGAGAACTACCGCGAGTTCTCGCAGTACCCGGCCGTTGAGCACGACCTTGCCATTGTGGTCGACAATGCCGTGACCTGCGAGGATCTTGAGCGCCGTATTACCAGCGCCGGCGGCAAGCTGCTCGAGGGCGTGCGCCTGTTCGATGTCTACCGCGATCCGGTTCGTATCGGCAAGGGCAAGAAGTCCATGGCCTTTGCGCTTACATATCGCTCCGACGATCATACGCTTACCAGCGAAGAGGTCGAGAAGGCGCACCAAAAGATCGTCACCAAGGTATGCAAAGGCGTAAACGGCGAGGTCCGCGGCTAGGGCTTGCGATGGGTATAGGTCAGCGGTGGCTGCTGCCGATCCTGCGTGACTGCTATGCTCGGTATAACGCATCGCTGAGCCTGCATATATGACACGCGCATTACATAACGGCGTGCTGCTTTTGTGGCGGCGCGCCGTTTTGCTATCATAGCCTGCGGCGTGTTACGAATCGTCTAGCTCGTAACACTGATGAAATGGTTCAAGCGGCGTTGCAATTCTGTGCGCCGACAACCGGGAGGCGTATATGCACATTCCAGATAATTATCTGTCCCCGCAGACCGATGCCGTCATGGCGGTTGCGATGGTGCCCGTATGGGTTCACTGCATCAAAAAGGTGCGCGCCACGCTCGATCGCGAGCATATGGCCTTTCTGGGTATCTGCGCTGCGTTCTCCTTCTTGCTCATGATGTTCAACGTTCCGCTGCCCGGCGGCACCACAGGCCACGCCGTCGGCGGCGCACTCATCGCACTGCTGCTGGGTCCCGAGGCCGCGGCTATCGCGGTTTCGGTCGCGCTGGCGCTGCAGGCGCTGCTGTTTGGCGACGGCGGCGTTCTGTCGTTTGGCGCCAACTGCTTTAACATGGCCTTTGTGCTGCCGTTTGTCGCTGCTATCGTGTTCCGTGCGCTCAACAGCCGTCTGCACGACAAGAGCTGGGGCACCTCGGTTTCTGCCATCGTGAGCGGTTGGGTCGGCCTGTGCCTGGCGGCCCTGTGCGCGGCAATCGAGTTTGGTATTCAGCCGATGCTCTTTACCAACGCTTCGGGCGCTCCGCTGTACTGCCCCTTCCCGCTGTCCGTGGCTATTCCGGCCATGTTGATCCCGCATATGCTGGTTGCCGGCGTGATCGAGGGCGTGGCGACGGCCGCCATCTACGGTTTCATTAAGAAGACGGCGCCGAGCATTATCGTCGGGCCCGAGGCCGTCGATGGCCAGCTTGCTGCCGAGGGCGCTGCTGCCAAGAAGACTTCCCTGATTCCCACGCTCATCCTGGTCGCCGTGCTTGTTGTAGCCACGCCGCTGGGTCTGCTGGCCACGGGTGACGCCTGGGGCGAGTGGGACGCCGAGGGCGCCGCGACCGCCGTTCAGGAGGCTGGCGACGACAGCCTGCAGGCTTCGGTCGGCCTCGATACCCCGACCTTTGCCGATGCCCTGCCCACAGGCGATTATCTGCAGGCCTATTCCGAGGAGCAGGGCCTTGGCTTTGCCGGCCAGGCTGCGATGTATATTCTTTCGGGCGTGATTGGCGTGGCGGTGCTCACCATCGCATTCCGCCTGGTCTCGCTGACGGTCAAGGAAAGCGGTGCTCATGGCAATAGCCGAGCTGCCTAGCTGGCTTGCGGTCGAGCAGCGTTACGAGCCCGCGGGGGCTCGGCATCGTGTGATGCAAAAGAACGTCCTGCACCTGGCGAGTCTGCTTGAGCGGGTTCGCCTGGGTGGAGGCGCGCACGAGGGCGGGTCGATGATCGACCGCGCCCTTTCTTGCGTTTCGGCTCCGGTACGCCTGGTGGGGATGTTCGTCTGCGTCCTGTGCGTGTGTCTGACACAGAGCCCGCTGTACCTCATGTTGATGGCGGCTATCGCGCTGGTGCTCGTTGCCGTGCGCCCCGTACGCGGGCTGCGTGCGACCTTTGTACCGGCGCTCGGCGCCACGGGGCTTGCGGTGGTTCTGGCACTGCCTGCCCTGCTGCTGGGCGCGTCTGCCACGGGCGCCATGCTCAAGATCGCGCTCAAGACCTTCATTAATGTGTCGCTGGTGCTGGGCGTTTCATGGACGCTTACCTGGAGCCGCATGTCGGCGGCGCTCAAGACGCTACAGCTGCCCGACGAGGTCATCTTTACGTTTGATATGGCGCTCAAGCACATCGAGGTGCTGGGACGCACGGCGCACGATCTGACCGAATCGGTCATGCTGCGCAGTGTGGGTCGTGCGCCTGCGGGTTTTTCGCGTACCGATTCGATCGCGGGTATCATGGGCATGACCTTTATCAAGGCGATGGAATGCAGCCGCGCGATGGACGAGGCTATGCTTTGCCGTGGCTTTGCCGGTGCGTATCCGACTCCCGCGCGGAGCGGCTTTGGCTGGCGCGATGCGGTCTATGCGGTCGTCGTGGTGCTGCTCGCCGTGTTGTGCGCGGTGCTGTAGCGCGGGCGGCCGAGCCGTCGATGTGGATAGGGAAGGGCGACGTTTTGGCAAACGATACGAATGGCGTGATGGGCGCGAGCGGTGCTACTGGCGCCAAGAGCGTGCCGCTCATCGAGTTTCGCGACGTGCTGTTCTCCTATGCGGGGCATACGGTTGTCGATGGTGTGTCGCTGCAGGTCGATCGTGGTGAACTCGTTGCCCTACTCGGTCCCAACGGCTGCGGTAAGACGACGATTATGCGCCTTATCAACGGTCTTGAACTAGCGGACGCGGGTGCGTACCTGTTTGACGGGCACGTGATCGATGCGGCATATCTCAAGGATTCCGCAGCCGCTCAGCGTTTTCATCAGCGCGTGGGCTTTGTGTTCCAGAATGCCGACGCCCAGCTGTTCTGCGCTACGGTGGGCGAGGAAGTTGCTTTTGGCCCCGCGCAGATGGGGCTGCCGGCAGACGAGCTCGAGCGCCGCGTATGCGATGCCATGGAACTGTTTCAAGTTGCCGACCTGGTCGATGCCTCGCCCTATCAGCTCTCGGGCGGTCAAAAGAAGCGCGTGGCGCTGGCTGCCGTCGTGTCGATGAACCCGGATATCTTGGTCCTCGACGAGCCTACCAATGGGCTCGACGAGGATTCATGCGACATCGTGGTCAACTTTCTACTGGCCTATGTTGCTGCCGGCAAGACGGTCTTGATGAGCACGCATCATCAAGATTTGGTGCGGCGCCTGGGTGCCCGCGCCATCTATATCGATCGATATCACCATGTGGTCGAGGCGCCTTCGCCGTCGTGTGGAACCGAGAGCGGTGCTGCGGAATAGTTGCTGCGTAGAGGATGCGTAGCCGCCCGCGCGGCTTTGCCGTGATGGTATAGTTATCCAGGTTTTTTATGGGGGTTGCTATGCCAAGCTGGAACATTCATATCGCTCAAACGGAGCGCTTGCTGACACGTGCTAGCGTGCTTGCCGATAGCGTGCGCGACCGCAATGCCTTTTTGTTTGGCTGCGTGGTTCCGGACATCTTTGTGGGCTACATGGTTCCCGGCATTGCCGATCCCATCCCGTACCGCATCACGCACTTTGCTAAGCCCGAGCCTATCCCCAAACCACGCGAGCACGAGTTCTGGGATACCTATGTGACGCCGCTGCTTAAAGGCGCACCCGCGGGCGAACCTGCTGAGGCTACCTCGATTGTCGAGGAGCGCGAGCGACTGAACCGCGTGCACTATCCTCAGCGCTACAGGGATGCCGAGCCGGTTGTCGGTCCCGGCGCCTGTGAGTTCTCGCTTGCGTCCGAAGATGTGGCGCAGTCGCTGCTCGATTTAACGCTGGGCGTCTGGTCGCATCTGGTGGCCGACACGGTATGGAACACGCGTGTGAACCAGTATCTGGAAGCACACGGCGGCAAGCCGTGCGAGGAATTCCGCATTAAAAAGCAGGGCGATTTTGACTGGTTTGGCAAGACGCTGGGCATCGTTTCCATTCCGCGTGCGACCGATCGCCTCTATACCGCTGCGACGCGTTTTGGGCAGTATCCCATCCATAAAGAATATGTGCTCAAGACTATCGGCGTCATGCACGAGATTGTACGCGAAAACCCCGGCGAGCCCGATCATCCGCCGTATCGCCTGCTAACCGAGGAGTTTTTCGATGCAACGTTTACCGAGGTCATCGAGCTGACCGAGGCGGGATTTGCGGCTCGCGTTGCTGCTTCTGACGTTCCCGCAGTCCCCCTGATCGCTAGCTGCTAGCCGGCCGGCTTGACGGCGAACAGCTCATCCCAATCGACCAATAGCTCCCGCCGCAGGGCATCTTCGGTGGTGCGTTTCTGATCGGTCTTTGGGATGTAGGGGAGCCCTGCCTTTTTATGGATGAGTTCGGCGATGTTGTTAAAGCTCTTCGTGTCTTTGATTTGCTCATAGGTTATCTGGATAACGTCATAGCCCGTGCTTGTGAGGGCGGTGGTGCGCTCGGCATCGGAGAGACTTGCGGCTTCGCCATCGTGGGCGGAGCGGCCTTGGCATTCCAAGATGACGCCCATGCTGTCGGTGTTGCTCTCTATGAGGATATCGGCGTAGCAGCAGGTTTTGTCATACAGTGAGCGCGCGGCGTCGCTGAGTGGGATGCGCACGTTGTTTGCGATGTTGATGCCCATGCCGCCCTCGTTGCGGGGGAGCGAGACAAGCATAGAGGCCTGTACTTCGAAGGGCGAGGCGGTCTGCCCCGTCATGTGCTCGGCCGCCCAGCGCAGTTGTTTAACGCCGCGCAGGCCTGCAGCCTGCTTGGCGAACGCGGCGATATCCGCCGCGCTGAGGAGCGGCGGGCGCTTCCACAAATTGGTGTCATTGCCCTTGGTGTCGACAACACGCTCCCAGCAGCAGTTGGGTGGAATGAGCTTAAGCGAAATAGCTTCATCAAGATGTTGTTGCGTTCGCTCGCAGGGCTTAAACACTGCAAAGGAGCCGCACATCTCGTAGCAAGCCATGAGTAGCTGGTTGCGTGAGACCTGCGTAGCAAGGCTGAGCAGCGTAAACTCGGGCGACGTGACATCAAATCCATGTTCAGTTTGCCTAAACGACCCGGGAGGCGGCTCTTGGGTCAGGAGGTGCGATTTAAACAGGCTTCGCGACCCGGATTGTGCTCGAGTGAATACAAACCTGTGAAGCGGTGCGTGAAGTAGGTCTTTTACAACTGCATGACTTCCGAGGCCGCGACATCTGCGATCCATATTGCCAAGGCTAATGGCGGGGTAAAGCCCTAATACCTGCGGCGGGATACAGTGATAGTAAAAAGCGGATTGACCGCATAGCGTCAGGTCCATGATATCCTCCTGGTCGAAATGTGCTTTTGGACCGTGCGATGCCAGCGTCAATTCGGAAGTATGCGGCAAAATCTGAACCCTGTGAGCAGACCTGGCTTTTGAGGCCAGTTTATCAGGCATTTTGTTGCGAAAAAACGGGGTGTGCTCGGAGGTCTCAGAATTTGCCGCATACTTCCGAAAACGCGGTCGATCTGGCTCTTGCTAAAACGATTTAGCAGCGTCGGGTAAGGTGTGGTTTCGCCATCGGGCGAACACTTTTAGCGCTTGGGACTTTATTTTTGGGCCTCGAAAGGTGGATTTCGCGCTTTTGGTAAAGAAATGGGTGCGTGTTTTGCCGTGTGCCGGCATTGACACAGAAAAAGGGCCCGGAAGGCGAAGCCTTCCGGGCCCTTTGCAATGCAAACATGCTTGCAAGTACGACTTAACGCACCTGAGCGACGTAAGCGACGTTGGTCGAGGAGACCTTGTCCTCGAGCTGGACGCTCATGCGGGGATCGCCGGCGGTAGCGACGGTCAAATCGCCAGCCTCGACGTAGCCGAGCTCCTTAGCGGTCTCGATCGCCTTGACGATCGTGCCGTTGACGGTACCCTGGGTAATCTCGGCCTGGTGCGGGATAACGCCCCAGTACATGATCATCTGCTGGACGGCCCACTCGTGGCGGGAGAACGCGCAGATCGGCATGTTGGGACGGAAGTGCGAGATCAGGCGTGCGGTACGACCGGTGGTCGTCGGCACGGTGATGCACTTGGCGCCAACGGTGGTGGCCATGTTCACAGCGGACATACCCACAACGTTGTTGACGACGCGGGTGCCGTGAGCGTCGGCCGGAACCTCGAGCGGAGCGTGGGCCGGGAGGTACTTCTCGGTCTCGAGAGCAATGCTGGCCTGCATCTTAACGGCCTCGACCGGGTACTTACCGGCAGCGGACTCGCCAGAGAGCATAACGGCGTCGGTGCCGTCGTAGATGGCGTTAGCAACGTCGGCAACCTCGGCGCGCGTCGGGCGCGGGTTCTGCTGCATGGAGTCGAGCATCTGCGTAGCGGTGATAACGGGCTTGTAGGCCGCGTTGCACTTGGCGATGATCTCCTTCTGGATGTGCGGAACGAGCTCGGGCTTGATCTCGATACCCAGGTCGCCACGGGCGACCATGATGCCGTCGGAAGCCTCGAGGATCTCGTCGAAGTTCTCGACGCCCAGGGCGCACTCGATCTTCGGGAAGATCGTCACGTGCTCGCCGCCGTTCTCGCGGCAAAGCTTGCGGATGCCGCGGACGGACTCGCCGTCACGGATGAAGGAAGCGGCGATGTAGTCGATGTTCTCGGTCAGGCCAAAGAGGATGTCCTGACGATCGCGCTCGGTGATGGCGGGCAGCGAGATGTTGACGTTGGGCATGTTGACGCCCTTGCGCTCGCCGATCAGGCCGTCGTTCTTAACGACGCAGGTCATGTCCTGGCCGCTGACGGACTCGACCTCGAGGGCAACCAGGCCGTCATCGATCAGGATGAGGGAGCCCTTCTCGACCTCGGAAGGCAGAGCCAGGTAGTCGAGGGAGATGTGCTCAGCGGTGCCGTGGAAATCCTCGGACGTGGGCTGAGCGGTGACGACGATCTTATCGCCGGTCTTGACGGCAACCTTCTTGCCGTCGACCAGAAGGCCGGTGCGGACCTCGGGGCCCTTGGTGTCGAGCAGGATGCCGACAGGCAGACCGAGCTCCTTGGAAATACGGCGGACGCGCTCGATGCGACCGTGGTGCTCGTCGTAGGAGCCGTGCGAGAAGTTAAAACGGGCGACGTTCATGCCCGCCTTGATCATCTCGCGGATGGTCTCGTCGCTATCGCACGCGGGACCCATGGTGCATACAATCTTAGTGCGCTTGTACATTCAGACCTCCATCTGACATCGTCTTGCGCTGATAGATAAACCATAAGAAATAAAACCGAGATGATTATAACGAAATGCCGACCGAATACCCCAAAAAATCGACCGTATGCCGAAATGGAAGTTCATTTTTTGCGGGAAAAACGGTATATGGAAAATCTTTACCAACCACTCCAACCGCTGCTATCTGGGCGATATGTCAGTTTGGCGATGTGCCGAAGAAAAAACGTTTTACCAATGTTGAGCATCACACGGTCTGCACCGTTGCGTGCGGACCATATTTCCAAACCGATTGTTTTGGCTAGACGCGTCGCTTTGGGGTACCATAGCTCCACTATCAACTGCCGCTCAGCACGGCAGCCTTGATGAGCCCTTGCCCTTCTCCTGGGAATTATGATCGGGCATCAATCTGCTGAGTGGCCCGAATCCCAGGAGGGGACTCTATATGCAAAAGGAATACCTGTCCGCCGCGGCGGAGGTGCTCAGCGACCAAGGTGTCGATGAGAACCTCGGCCTGAGCAACGACGAGGCGTCTTCGCGCCTTGCCAAGACAGGCCCTAACAAGCTCGAGGAAGCCGAGAAGACGCCGCTGTGGAAGCGTTTCTTTGAGCAGATGGCCGACCCCATGGTCATCATGCTGATCGTTGCCGCCGTCATCAGTGCGCTCACGGGCATGGTCAAGGGCGAGCCCGACTTTGCCGATGTTGCCATCATCATGTTCGTCGTTATCGTCAACTCGGTGCTGGGCGTGGTCCAGGAAGCCAAGAGCGAGGAGGCCCTCGAGGCCCTGCAGGAGATGAGTGCGGCGCAGTCCAAGGTGCTGCGCGACGGCAAGCTCGTGCACCTGCCGAGCGCCGAGCTCGTGCCCGGCGACGTGATCATGCTCGAGGCGGGCGACTCCGTCCCGGCCGACTGCCGCGTGCTCGAGAGCGCCACGATGAAGATCGAAGAGGCCGCGCTCACCGGCGAGTCCGTGCCCGTAGAGAAGCACGCCAACGTGATCGAGCTTGCCGCGGGCACCGATGACGTGCCGCTCGGCGACCGCAAGAACATGTGCTACATGGGTTCCACCGTGGTATACGGCCGTGGCCGCGCCGTCGTGGTCGGCACCGGCATGAACACCGAGATGGGTAAGATCGCCGGCGCCCTGGCCGAGGCCAAGGAGGAGCTCACGCCGTTGCAGGTGAAGCTCGCCGAGCTCAGCCGCATCCTTACCATTATGGTGATCGTCATCTGCGTCGTGATCTTTGGCGTTGACATCCTCCGCCACGGCGTGGGCAATGTCCTCACCGACCCGACTGCCCTGCTCGACACCTTTATGGTCGCCGTCTCGCTTGCCGTCGCCGCCATTCCCGAGGGCCTGGTCGCCGTCGTGACCATCGTCCTTTCGCTCGGCGTGACCAAGATGGCCAAGCGCCAGGCGATTATCCGCAAGCTCTCTGCCGTCGAGACCCTTGGCTGCACGCAGACCATCTGCTCCGACAAGACCGGTACCCTTACCCAGAACAAGATGACCGTCGTCAAGCACGAGCTCGCTGCGCCCAAGGAGAAGTTCCTGGCCGGCATGGCGCTGTGCTCCGATGCTCAGTGGGACGAGGAGCTGGGCGAGGCCGTGGGCGAGCCGACTGAGTGCGCGCTCGTCAACGACGCCGGCAAGGCGGGCCTCACTGGCCTGACTGCCGAGCATCCGCGCGTGGGCGAGGCCCCGTTTGACTCGGGCCGCAAGATGATGTCCGTGGTCGTCGAGACCCTGGATGGCGAGTACGAGCAGTACACCAAGGGTGCGCCCGACGTGGTGATCGGCCTGTGCACCCATATCTACGAGGGCGATAAGGTCGTCCCCCTGACCGAGGAGCGCCGCGCCGAGCTCGTGGCGGCCAACAAGGCCATGGCCGACGAGGCCCTGCGCGTACTGGCGCTGGCAAGCCGCACCTACACCGAGGTTCCCGACGACTGCAGCCCCGCTGCGCTCGAGCATGACCTGGTCTTCTGTGGCCTGTCCGGCATGATCGACCCGGTCCGTCCCGAGGTGGCCGACGCTATCCACGAGGCGCACGACGCCGGTATCCGCACCGTCATGATCACGGGCGACCACATCGACACCGCCGTGGCCATCGCCAAGCAGCTGGGCATCGTCGCCGATCGCAGCCAGGCCATCACCGGTGCCGACCTCGATCGCATGAGCGACGAGGAACTCGACGCGCACATCGAGGACTACGGCGTGTACGCCCGCGTCCAGCCCGAGCACAAGACACGCATCGTCGAGGCTTGGAAGTCGCGCGACCAGATCGTGGCCATGACGGGCGATGGCGTCAACGACGCCCCGTCCATCAAGCGCGCCGACATTGGCGTTGGTATGGGCATCACCGGTACCGACGTCACCAAGAACGTCGCCGACATGGTACTTGCCGATGACAACTTCGCTACCATCATCGGCGCCTGCGAAGAGGGTCGTCGCATCTACGACAACATCCGCAAGGTCATCCAGTTCCTGCTTTCGGCCAACCTTGCCGAGGTGTTCTCGGTGTTTATCGCCACGCTCATCGGCTTTACCATCTTCCAGCCGGTGCAGCTGCTGTGGGTGAACCTGGTCACCGACTGCTTCCCCGCGCTTGCGCTGGGCATGGAGGATGCCGAGGGCGACATCATGAAGCGCAAGCCGCGCAACGCCAAGGACGGTGTCTTTGCCGGACATATGGGTCTGGACTGCGTGGTCCAGGGCCTAATCATCACCGCGCTGGTGCTGGCGAGCTTCTTTGTGGGCGTGTACTTTGACATGGGCTACATCCACATCGCCGATATGATCGCCGGCAATGCCGACGAGGAAGGCGTGATGATGGCGTTCATCACGCTCAACATGGTCGAGATTTTCCACTGCTTCAATATGCGCAGCCGTCGTGCGTCGCTGTTCACCATGAAGAAGCAGAACAAGTGGCTGTGGGCTTCCGCCGCGCTGGCACTGGTGCTGACGGTGATCGTGACCGTGCAGCCGACGCTTGCCGAGATGTTCTTTGGCCCCGTGACGCTTGAGCTCAAGGGCGTTGTCGCTGCCCTGGGCCTGGCCTTCCTGATCATCCCGCTGATGGAGATCTACAAGGCGATCATGCGCGCGGTCGAGAAGGAGTAAGTCGAAAGGCCATCCTTCCCACCGGCCCGACCGCCTGCGGGGTTTCTTCCTCGCTGGTCCTCGCGCTTCGCGCTGCGGGATCGCTCGGAAGAAACCCCTCCCGGCGGGCGGGCCTTCGGATAACCTCTCGGGACCATTGGCTGAGGGAAAGTTTGTGAGCTGGTCGGGCTTTGCCCGGCCAGCTCTTTTTGATTTAAAATACCTGCTCAGTTGTGATTTTTGGTGCTGGGAGGCGTTTGTGGCTAAGGCTAAGGCGAAGAAAAAGACGACGGGGGCGCGGGCTAAGCGTGATCGTCGTCGGAAGCTCGCGACCGAACCCCCTGCATCTGCTGAGGAGTTGCTGGCGAGTGTACCGGGGCTTGACGCGCTGCAGGATGTTCCAGCGTTTGATGACCTGCCGGTCGATGAAGCCCAGCAGGCTGCCTTTGATGATTTCTGCGCGTATGCCGAGGAGCCCGAGCAGATGCAGCTTGGCGCCGTGGTGCGCTTGGATCGTGGGTTTCCGCTGGTGGCGACTGCCGACGATACCTTCCGCGCCGAGCATGCCGTGGGATTTGCCAAGTCGCGCGGTGGGGACGAGGTCCTGCTGCCTGCCGTGGGCGATCGTGTGGCGGTGCGCCGCGCTCCCGGGCACGATATGGGCGTGATTGAATGCGTACTGCCGCGCCGTACGAGCTTTGAGCGTTGGCGCGGCCGTGCCCGCGGAGAGCGCCAGGTGCTCTGCTCCAACGTGGATAGCGTGCTAATCGTGCAGGCGCTCGGTGCCGGCGAGGTGCTGCTCGACCGTGTGGCGCGCTCGCTGGTGTTGGCGCTCGACTGCGATGCCGAGCCGGTGGTGGTGCTCACCAAGGCTGACCGCTGCGATGCCGGGGAGCTCGAGCGCGATCTGGACCGCGTGCGCCGCCTGGTGGGTCCGAACGTGCGCGTGATCGTGACGTCCTCTGCCGAGGGCCGCGGCCTGGACGAGGTCCGTGCCTGCGTGCCTGCCGGGAGCTGCGCCATGATTCTGGGCGAGTCGGGTGCCGGCAAGTCGACGCTGCTCAAAATCCTCGCGGGCCGTCTGGAGCGCAAGGGCGGGACGCAGGTCATGGGCTCGCTGGTCAAGATGGGCTACTACAGCCAGCACCAGACGGAGCTCCTGAACAGCTCGGGCACGGTGCTC
>UQMW01000036.1 GCA_900542275.1 uncultured Collinsella sp. | reverse complement strand
AGCACGCGGCTGTTAACCGCGCTGTTGTAGGTTCGAGTCCTACCCGGGGAGCCAGAATTTCTCAGCCCATTCCGCTGGGTTTTTTAATTCCTCGGTAGCTCAATGGTAGAGCACGCGGCTGTTAACCGCGCTGTTGTAGGTTCGAGTCCTACCCGGGGAGCCAGAATTTCTCAGCCCATTCCGCTGGGTTTTTTAATTCCTCGGTAGCTCAATGGTAGAGCACGCGGCTGTTAACCGCGCTGTTGTAGGTTCGAGTCCTACCCGGGGAGCCAGGTTGTAGAACCCGTCGCTTATGCGGCGGGTTTTTTCATGCCGCGACCACTTGACTCGAACGTTGCCATATCAACATTTCGTGTCGAGGATGTAATCCCGCGACCCACCACCTCAACATGGCGCGGTCGTTGTAGAATATTGCAATGATTGCTCCCACGACATGGTGCCGCGAGCACCAGATAAGGAGATTCTTGTGTCTGAGACCATTAACGGCAGCCTGAGCGTCTCGAACGACGTTATTGCCGATATTGCCGGTTATGCCGCGATGACGTGCTACGGCGTTGTCGGAATGGCTGAGCAGCTCCAGGGCGCCGAGAGCGTGCGCCTGCTTGCCGGCCAGCGCCTCCGCAAGGGCGTGCTTGTCTCCGCCGACGAGAACGGCCTTACGGTCGATCTTCACGTCGTGCTCGAGAACGGCGTCAACATGAAGTCCGTCTGCCACAATCTTTCGAGCTCCGTTGCCTTCACCCTGCAGGAGATCGCCCAGATCGATCCCGCCAGCCTTAAGATCGGCATCCATATCGACGCGCTCAAGAGCCGTCTGAACTAGCATCCGAAAACGGAGATTCAAATACCCATGATTGCAAAGACCATTCGCACCTGTTTTCCGATCGCTGCGGCTGCCGTTTCCGACAAGGCCGAGGAGATCAACAAGCTCAACGTCTTCCCCGTGCCCGACGGCGACACCGGCACCAACATGTCGCTCACGCTCGCCTCGGTGACCAAGGAGCTCTCCGCCCTTCCCGCCGATGCCGACATGGAGGCCATTGCCGGCGCCATCACCCACGGCTCCCTGATGGGCGCCCGCGGTAACTCCGGCGTCATTACCTCGCAGATCCTGCGCGGCGTGGCCGAGGGCCTTGTCTCCGCCGACGAGCCCATTACGTCCGCCAACATCGCCTTCGCCTTCCGTCGTGCCGTCAAGGTGGCCTTCCAGGCCGTCCGCAAGCCCATCGAGGGCACGATCCTCACGGTGCTGCGCGATGTCTCGACCAAGGCCGACGAGTGCGAAAAGAAGAAGTTCTCGGCCGAGGATGCGCTCGACGCTATCGTCGTCGAGGCCTACCAGTCCGTCGCACGCACGCCCGACCTGCTGCCTGTCCTCAAAGAGAACGGCGTGGTCGACTCCGGCGCCTTCGGCTTTGCCATCTTCCTGGAGAACTTTGTGGCTGCAGCACTTGGTCGCAGCACCGTTGTCGAGGATTTCTCCGCTACGTTCGATTCCGCTGGCTCTGCACGCGATGCCGCTCTTGGCCGCGTTGAGATCGAGGCCAACGACGATTGGGAGGGCTCGGAGTTCCGCTACTGCAACGAGTTCCTCTTTAAGGCCGACGCCCCGTTTGACGAGGATGAGTGCCTTAAGTTCCTGGGTTCCATGGGCGACTGTGAGCTACTCGTGGGCGCCTACCCCGATTACAAGATCCACGTGCACTCCAACACCCCCAACCTGGTGCTCGAGCACATGCTTCAGCTTGGTCAGATCTACGAGGTCTTTATCCACAACATGGAGATGGAGGCCCACGACCGTACCGCCAAGATTCATGAGGACCAGGAAAAGGCCGCCGAGCCCGCCAAGGCGCTGGGCTTTGTCGCCGTTGCCGCTGGGTCCGGCGAGGCAGACATCCTCAAGTCCCTCGGCGTCGACGTGATCGTGTCGGGTGGTCAGACCATGAACCCCTCGACTGCAGACCTGCTGGGCGCTGTTGACCAGGTCAACGCGACCTCGGTCATCATCCTGCCCAACAACGGCAACATCCGCATGGCCGCTGAGGCCGCTGCCTCAGCCTGCACCGACAAGAAGGTCGCCGTCGTTCCCACCAAGACCGTTCCGCAGGCCTTCTCCGCGCTGTTCGCGGTCCTGCCCGATTCCGAGCTCGAGGATGCCGTCGCCGCTATGGTCGACGCCATCAGCGAGGTCCGCGATGGCGAGGTCACCCGCGCCGTGCGCGACTCCAGCGCCTCCGACGGTTCGCCAATTCACTCCGGTGACGTCATGGGCATCATTGCCGGCTCCATCGATGTGGTCGGCTCCGACGTGAAGCAGGTCACGCTCGATTGCATCAACCGCATGCAGGAGGAAGAGGAGGGCGACGCGCTGACGATTCTGGCCGGCGAGGAGCTGCCCGACGAGGCCTTCCAGGAGATCGTCGACGCTATCGAGGAGGCTCAGCCCGACCTGGAGATCGACGCCCATCGTGGCGAGCAGCCGCTCTATCCCGTGATCTTCTCGATCGAGTAGGCATCTGCCCATGTCCGAGCTCTGCTCCGTGCCGCGCGTCTCGGATCGCTTTGCCCAGAGCAATGCGCTCGACGAGGATATCGCGCGACTCAAATATGTTTCGGGTAAACGTGAGGAGGCCCTTCGCCGTCTGGGAATTCGGACGGTGGGGGACCTCCTTCTCCATATCCCTCATCGATACCTGGACTTTACGCGCTCCTGGTCCATCGAGATGGCGCCCATCGGTACCGTGTGCACCATCATCGCCACGGTCGACCGTATCGTTCAAAAGAAGCCGCGTCCGCGCATGCAGGTGACCGAGGTCTCACTCGTTGATGAGACGGGCGTGCTGCAGGTCGCCTTTTTCCGTCAGCCTTGGATTGCCCAGCAGCTTAAGCAGGGCGACCGCCTGGCCGTGATGGGCAAGGTCGAGTTTGCCTACGGTTTTAAGCAGATGGCCTCGCCGCACTTTGAAAAGCTTGATGACGGGCGTGCTGCGGGCACCATTTTGCCGGTCCATTATGTGAGTGACGGCGTGAGCCAGGCATGGATGCGCCGCATCGTAAGTGGCGCGCTCGAGGTCGTCGGCAATCCCTTCGACCCGATTCCCGCACGCTTGCGCGTTAAACGTCGCCTGATGAGCGATGCTCGTGCGCTTCGATCGATCCACTTTCCTTCGAGCATGGCTGAGCGCGATATCGCGCGCGCACGGCTTGCCTACGAGGAGTGCCTCTACCTGCAGCTGGCGCTGCGCCTGCGCAACGACGGCAGCCTGGTCGATGTGGTGCCCTACGCCCACGCCGCGGGCGAGCACCTGGCCGCGCTTAAGCAGGCCCTGCCGTTTTCGCTGAGCGACGAGCAACAGGCCGCGTTCCAAGATATCCTGCGCGATATGTGCGATGGCGGGCGCGTGATGAACCGCCTGCTGCTGGGCGATGTCGGTACCGGTAAGACCGCCGTTGCCGCCTGCGCGCTGGCTGTGGCTGCCGATAGCGGCACGCAGGCCTGCGTTATGGCGCCCACGGGCGTGCTGGCGCGTCAATATGCCGATAAGACCGGCCCCTTGCTCTTGCAGGCTGGCATGACCTGGGCGCTCTTGACGGGCGCCACGCCGGCGGCCGAGCGCGAGCGGATCCATGCCCAGCTGGAATCGGGCGAGCTTGATGTCCTCTTTGGCACCCACGCGGTGCTTTCGGATAACGTGGCGTTTAAGCATCTGTCGCTCGTGGTCATCGATGAGCAGCACCGGTTTGGCGTCGGCCAACGCAACGCCCTGCGTGCGAAGGGCCCTGGTGCCGATCTGCTCGTTATGACGGCAACGCCCATCCCACGTACGCTGGCGCTTTCGGTCTACGGCGATCTGGACACGAGCATCATCCGCCATCGGCCCGTTCCGGGTGCCGGCGTGACGACGCGCGTCCTTACCGAGTCGAGTCGCGACCTGGCCTATGGCGCCATTCGCGAGGCGCACGAAAAGGGGCAGCAAGCCTACGTGATCTGTCCGCTCGTGGAGCCGAGCGATTCGGCTGATGAGCTCGAAGACGTGCCCGGCATCGCTCGCGACGACGAAGGCCACGTGACCGTTCCCGTGCCGTTGCATGACACGGCGACCGAGCTCGATCGCCTGCGTCTGGCGTTGCCGGGTCTTGCCATCGAGCGTCTTCACGGCCGCATGCCGGCGGGGGAGAAGGATCGCGTGATCGACGCCTTCAAGCGCGGCGAGATCGACGTGCTCGTTTCGACCACGGTGGTCGAGGTGGGCGTCGACGTGCCCAACGCCACCGTCATGGTCATCGAGAACGGTGAGCGCTTTGGCTTGGCGGCCCTGCACCAGCTGCGCGGCCGCGTGGGCCGCGGCAGCGTGTCGGGCACCTGCCTGGTCATGACGCACTCCAAGGGCAACGGCGGCGCTTCGGCGGCGCAAGACCGTCTCCAGTCGCTCGAAAAGACCTCGGACGGCTTTACGCTCGCCCAGATGGACCTTCGTCTGCGCCACGAGGGCGAAATCCTGGGGTACCGCCAGCATGGCGGTGTGACTCTGCGCTTTGTCGACCTGGATGCCGACGAGGAGCTGATCGAGTGGGCCCATTTGGACGCGGTCGAGCTCTTGCGGTATGCTTGCAACCTTGACTCCGTGGCGACGCGCCCCCTGCGCGATGCGGTCGCCATGCGATATCGACACATTTTTAAGGAGGTCAGCGGAGGATGAGAATCATCGGCGGCGAATGGCGCGGTCGTAAGATCGAGGAGCCCCGTGGTCGCGATGTCACCCGCCCCACGACCGATCGTGTGCGCGAGGCATGCGCATCTATGGTCATGTCGGCATTTGACTTCGATCTGGACGAGGTCCGCGTGCTGGACGCCTTTGGCGGCTCCGGCGCCTTAGGGTTAGAGATGCTCTCACGTGGCGCCCGCTCGCTCACGACGTTCGAGATCGATCGGAATGCCGCGCGGCTCATTACCAAGAATATCGAGTCGCTCTGCCGTGACCGTGCGCGTTGGCGCGTGGTAACGGGCGACATGCTGGCGAGCGCCTCGCGCGGTCGTGTGCCGGGCGGCCCCTTTGATCTGGTCCTGCTCGACCCGCCCTATGCTTTTGGTGCCGAGCCGGTCGAGATACTGCTACAGAACCTGGCTCAGCAGGGTCTGCTTGCACCTGGCGCTTATGCCCTGTTTGAGCATGCCGCCGCCGATGCGGGCGCGCATCCGGCAGACTTTGAGATCGTGCGCGAGAAGCGCTACGGCATTACCTCGGTCGACCTGCTTCGTTGGGTCGGCGATGACGATGGTGAGGAAGATTGCGCCGGCACCGATGCTCACAACAACGATGCCATGACGGTTCAGGAGAACGCCCATGAGTGACACCATCAACCGCGTGATCGTCCCGGGCACCTTCGATCCCATCACGTTTGGCCATATCGACGTCATCCGCCGCGCCCGCCGCATCTTTCCCAGCGTGATCGTCGCTGTCGCCGAGTCGCAGGGTAAAAACGGTGTGGGCACCACGTTTATGCTGGATGAGCGCGTGGCGCTGGCTCGCGAGGCGCTCGGTGATATCGACGGCGTCGAGGTCCTGCCCTTTACCGGCCTCTTGGTCGACTTCGCTCGCGAGCAGGGGGCGGGGGCCGTGGTCAAGGGCCTGCGCGCCATGACCGACTTTGAGTACGAGCTGCAGCAGGCAGACCTCAACTATCGCTTGGATAACGAGCTGGAGTCCATCTTTGTCATGAGTGCGCCGCAGTACGGCTATATTTCGAGTTCGGTCGTTCGTCAGATCGCCTCGCTCGGCAGCGATGTATCGACGTTTGTCCCGCCCAACGTGGTCGAAGCGCTCAGACACCGCTTTTCGTGACGTTTTTTATTGCCTGGTGGCATGTGGTAAACTAGCACGATGATATGTTACCTATGAAAGGAGACCGGATGCCGGGCGAGAATTTTCCTGGCGATAGGATCGTCAGCTTGGTCGATGAGCTCGAAGGGCTGATCGAGGAAGCCAAGCCGCCTTTCGGCAAGAACGCTCAGTTCAAGGTCATCGACGCCGACGTGTTCTTCAACATCCTCGACGAGATCCGCATGAGCTATCCCGAGGAGTGGCAGAAGTCCCGCCGTATCCTTAAGGAGCGCGAGGAGCTTATGGCTTCCGCCGCCGCCCAGGCCGATTCCATCATCGCCGACGCTCAGCAGCAGGCCCTCACCATTGCCGGTGAGCAGGAGATCGTCCGCTTAGCGCAGCAGCAGGCCGACGACATCCGTGATCGTGCCCAGCAGTACGAGCGCGAGACGCGTTATGCTGCCGAGGACTACGCAGAGCAGGTCTTTACGCACCTGGAGGAGAACCTCAAGAGCCTGACCGGCACCGTTACCCGTTGCCGTCAGCAGCTCAACGAGGGTGCCGCCCAGCAGAATGGTCAGTGGTAATGGCTGAGTTCCCGAGCGTTACCGTCGATCTTTCCGAGCAGCTCGAGTTTCCTGGAGATTCGTATCCGCTGACCGGTAAGGTCGATGTCGCCACCTACACGGTGGGCGAGAAGGAGTACCAGCTTCAGGACGGCATCGACTACGACGTTGTCTTTACCAATGCCGGTACCGGTGTCTTGCTCACGGGCATGGTCCGCGCGCACGCCACCGGCGAGTGCGACCGTTGCCTGGAGCCCGCCTCGTTTGATATCGCCGGCGAGATCGAGGAGTTCTACCTCTTTGAGGAGCCCGAGGATCCCGAGGCTTACGAGGACGGCTACGAGCTCCTGGGTGAGGACCGCATCGTCGATCTGGGTGAGCCCATCAACGACGCGGTCGTCATGGACACGCCGTTTGTCGTTCTGTGCAAGCCCGATTGCCGCGGCCTCTGTCCCACTTGCGGCATCAATCTCAACGTCGAGCAATGCGATTGCGCCGCTCAAGCAGAGGCCGAATGGGCCGCTGCCACGGAAAATCCATTTGCAGCATTGAAGAATCTCAAGCTCGATGAGTAAAACTGTGGTAGTATCGCTAATTGCGCGTAATCGCCACACTGGATAGTTCATAAGGAAGGTCACTATGCCCGTACCTAAACAAAAGCAGGGTCGTATCCGCACTCACACCCGTCGTTCCGCCAACATGAAGATCTCGGCTGCGGCTCAGTCCACGTGCCCCCGTTGCGGTGCTGTCAAGCTTCCGCACCACGTGTGCCCCAGCTGCGGTTTCTACAAGGACCGCGAGGTTATCGTTACCGAGTAACGGTATACTCTGGATGCGATGCCGTTCCAAATGGAACCACAATGGCCGGCTCAATGAGTCGGCCATTTTTGTATAAGGAGCATGTATATGAGTAACGTTCGCGTTTGTGTAGACGTTGTGGGCGGAGACGAGAAACCTCAGGTTGTTCTCGATGGTATCGAGGCTGCGCTTGCCGCCGATCCCGATATCGAGGTCTTGGCAGCTGGCCCCGCCGAAATCGTCAATCCCTTTGCAGCTTCCCATGCACGTGTTGAGGCCCTTGAGGCACCTGACGTTATCGCCATGGATGACGATCCCATTCGCGCCGTGATGACCAAACGCAAGTCCTCGATCGTGCTGTCGTGCCGCGCCATCAAGAAGGGCAATGCTGACGCGTTCTTTTCTGCCGGCTCGACCGGTGCCATGACCGCTGCCGCCACCGCCTATGTGACGCCGTTTAGGTATCAGGCCGAAGGCAAGAAGCAGCCGGTGCGCCCCTGTCTGACCAATGCGCTGCCCAATCGCGCCGGCGGTCTGACGGTCCTGTGCGATATGGGCGCCAACCCCGATGTCGAGGTCGATGACATGGTGCGTTTTGCTCAGATGGGTAGTGCCTATGCTCGCGTCGTCCTGGGCATTGAGCATCCCCGCGTGGGCCTGCTTGCCAACGGCACCGAGGACGAGAAAGGTTCCAACTTTACCAAGGCCTGCTTCCCGGCCATGAAAGCCGCCGTTCCCGGCTTTGTTGGCAACTGTGAGGGAACGGACATCACCTCCGGTAACTTCGATGTCGTCGTTGCCGATGGCATGTCGGGCAATATTGCGCTCAAGGCCACTGAGGGCGCTGCCAAGTTTTTGCTGCAGGAGCTCAAGGGCGTCTTTATGTCTTCGCTTGGCACCAAGATCGCCGCGCTGCTCATTAAAAAGCAGATGCGCGAGATAAAGGCCAAGCTTTCGGGCGACGCCAAGGGCGGCGCGATTCTTTTGGGCTTGCGCGGCGTGGTCCTGATCGGCCATGGCGCCACCTCGGTCGAGGCTGTTAAAAACGGTACGCTCGCGGCGGCCGAAGCCGTGCGCGCCGGGCTGGTCGAGAACGTCGCCAACTCTATGGACGGTATCGTTTTATAACAGCGGCGTTATGCGTCTCGGGGCGTGCGTCGTGGGGTAGAATCAGAACCGTGTCTTGGTACCGCCCGGGCGGTACCATTCTTTTGGTATTCATGCACTATGAGAGGAAGCGCTATGGACCGCTCCGAAATCTTCGACAAGATCGCCGAGGTCGCTGCTGACGTTCTGGGCGTCGATGTTGCCGAAATTAGCGATGAGACCACCTTTGACGACCTCGATGCCAACTCGCTCGAGCGCCTGCAGCTGGTTACGGCTATCGAGGACGAGTTCAACCTCGAGATCGATGACGAGACCCTGCTCTCGCTCAACTCTGTCGCCGACGCCGTCGACGCCATCGAAAACGCCAGGGAGGCCTAGGTCTTGGCTTTGTCTGAACGACTTACGCGCGCCCAGGAAATTCTGGGCCACGAGTTCAATAATAAGGTGCTGCTGCGCGCGGCCCTTACGCATCCCTCGGCAGTCGAAGGCCAGCCGGTTTCTGCCAGCTATGAGCGCCTTGAGTTCTTGGGCGATTCCATTTTGGGCGCCGTGGTCGCACGCTCCCTGTTTGAGTCCTATCCGGAGTTTGACGAGGGCAAGCTCACACGCCTGAAGGTGTCGCTTGTCTCGGGCGCTACGCTGTCCGAGGTTTCTCACGAGCTGGGCATCGACGACATCATCATCTTTGGTGCCTCCGAGACCGGTACCGGTGCGCGCGGCCTGCATTCGGCGCTCGAGAACGTCTACGAGTCGCTCGTGGGCGCACTGTACCTGGATGCCGGCTGGGATGCCGCAGCGGAGTTTATCCATCGTACGCTTAAGCCGCATTTGGCTTCCGAGCGTGCCGAGCACCCCGCGAACCCCAAGTCGTTTTTGCAGGAGTGCGTGCAAGCCGACGGTCACGAACCCCCGGCTTACAAGCTTGTTGGCTCCGAGGGCCCGGCGCATGCGCCCACCTTTACCGCCGTGGTTTTGATCGATGGTATTCGCCAGGGTCGCGGCTCCGGCTCTTCAAAGAAGGAAGCCGAGGGAGCCGCCGCGCTCGAAGCGCTCGACCGCATGGGTTACACCACCAACGGCGTGATTCTGAACAAGAAACACGTGTAAGCGAGGAACCGTGTATCTCAAGTCCCTCACGCTCAAAGGGTTCAAGTCGTTTGCCGACCGCGCCCATATGACGTTTGAGCCGGGCCTGACCGTCATCGTCGGTCCCAACGGCTCGGGAAAATCGAACATCTCCGACTCGATTCTGTGGGTCCTGGGCGAGCAGAGCGCCAAGCAGCTGCGCGGCCAGGCCATGGAGGATGTTATCTTCTCGGGCTCGTCGGCGCGCAAGCCGGTGGGTGTTGCCGAGGTCACGCTGGTGCTCGATAACTCGGACCATATGCTGCCTGTCGATTTTGACGAAGTCGCCATCACCCGTCGCATGTACCGCTCGGGCGAAAGCGAGTACCTCATCAACTCGAGTCCGTGCCGCCTGATGGACATTCAGGACATCCTGCACGATTCGGGCCTGGGCAAGGATACGCATTCCATCATCAGCCAGGGCAAGCTCGACGCCATTTTGCAGAGCCGCCCGGAGGAGCGCCGCGCCCTTATCGAGGAGGCCGCCGGCATCTCCAAGCACAAGCGCCGCAAGGAGCGTGCGCTCAAAAAAATTAAGTCGATGGACGAGCACCTGATGCGTGCCCGCGACATCAATAAGGAGATCGCCCGTCAGCTGCGACCGCTGGAGCGTCAGGTCGATCGCGCGCGCAAGTACAAAGAGCTGTCCTCGCGCGCGAACGAGCTTACGCAGATGCTGGCCGTCGACGAGCTGCGTTCGCTGCAGTCGCAGTGGAACGACCTGGAGAGCCGCTCCAAGGAAGGTGCCGCCGAGCTTGAGCTTGCGCAGTACCGCTTGGGCGAAAAGGAGCGCGAGCTCGAGAAGCTCCAGGTCATGCTCGAGGAAAAGGGCCTGTTTGTGGGCGACCTGGGCGAGCAGCGCCGTCATATGCAAGATGTGGTCGGCCGCATTAACTCCGACATGCGCCTGCTCGAGGAAAAGGGCCACAACATGGTGTCGCGCCTGTCCGACATGCGCGGCCAGATCTCGAGCTCCGAGCATCAGCGTCGTCGCGTGGTCGAGGAGCTCGAGGACGCGCGCGCCCAGCTTGAGGAAGTGACCGGCGCGCACATGCAGGCCCAGGAGGACGTTGACGCCGCCGGTCCTGCCGCTGCTGAGCTCCACGAGCGTCGCGTGGCGCTCGACAATCAGATTTCGCAGCTTACGCGTGAACAGCGTGATGTGCAGCGCGTGGCCGATAACGCCGCGCTCGAGCTCGCTAAGGTGAAGGATTCCTTGAGCAATGCCGAGGTCGAGGACAACATGTATGCCTCGCGCCTGGAGCAGATTGACGAGCAGCTCGAGGAGGTCACGGCCTCGCTCGAGAGCCGTCGCGACCGCGCCGAGGAGCTTGAGGGCGCTCTTGAGGAAGCGCGCCAGGCTCAGGTCGATGCGCGTGAGGCCACCGAGGCGGCACGCGCGGCCCTGAAGGACCTGCGTGCCCGCGAGAGCGAGGCGCGCAACAAGTTATCCGAGGTGCGCTCGGAGCTTGCCAGCCAAAAGAAACTCGATGCCCGCATGGCCGACAGCTCGCCGCTCGTGAGCCGTCTGGTGGGCGCGCTCGGCGACGATGTCTTGGGTCGTCTGGGTGACGTGCTCGAGGCCCCGCGCGAGCTTGAGGGCCTGGTTGAGCAATTGCTCGCCGGCGATATCGATGCGCTGCTGTTTGACGATACGTCCTCGCTTGAGCGTGCCAGTCGTGCCGCTCTGGACCAGAAGAAGGCCTCGGGTGAGGCGCTGCTGGTGGCGCGCGGCGTGAGCGGCTCTGCTGCCGCCGAGGGCGCTGCCGGTTCGCGTCTGGTCGATCGCCTTTCCGTGCGTGCCGGTTATGGCCCGATTGTCGAGGCGCTGCTTGGCGGCTATTACGTGGTCGATGACTTGGCTGCCGCGTTGGCCGCGCCGGTCGTTGACGGCGTGACTTACGTGACCCCCGATGGCGCCCGCGTCGCCTGCGGCGGCCTGGTGCGCGTGGGCCTCGATGCCGGCGAGGCGTCGGGTGCCTTGGAGCGCAAGCGCCGTATCCGCGAGCTGGTGGGGCTTGAGCCCGATTTGGCCGCTGTGTTTGAACATGTGTCAGGCCAGCTCGTTGAGGCTAATGCGGCCGTTGAGGAAGCGCGTGCCGCCGAGGGCGATGCCGCCGGCGAGATTGCCCGCCTTGAGGGTGAGCGTCGCTCGCTGCTGTCCGAGATCGGCCGCTTGGAGCAAAGCGCCAACAATGCCGAGGTCGAGCGCGTGCGCATCTCCAAGTGCCGCGAGCAGGCTTCCGAAGCCGTTCGCGCTGCGCGCCCGCGCGTTGACGAGCTCACCCGTTCGCGTGACGAGGCCCGCGCGCAGGCAAGCGATCTGGGCTTGCAGATTGCCGAGGCCAACGACGAACTCGACCGCGTTCGCCGTGACGATTCCGAGGCTGCCGGCAAGCTCGCCGACGCCAAGGTTCGCCTAGCCCAGACGAGCGAACGCCTGCGTTCGCTGAAGGGCCGCGTGCCCGACCTGGAGCATCGTCTTGAGGGCATCGACCGTCGTATCCGCGGAACACGCCAGGCTTCGCGCTCACTCGAGCTTCTGCGCCTGCGCGTCGACCCCATGCACGAACGCTATTCTGCCCTGTTGGAACGCGCGTCGGATTGGGCGGCGCGCCTGCGCGACCAGGCCTCTCTGGAGGAGGCGGACTCCGCTTCGCTCAAGAAGACCATCGAGGATGCCAAGGCAGAGGTTGCCCGCGCTAAGGAGAAGGTCGATACTGCCGCCGCCACGCAAAACGAGTTCAAGGTCGCGCGTGGCAAGCTCGAGGTGCAGGTAGAGGCTGCCATTAAGGCCATTACCGCCGATGGCACCACGGTGCTCGAGGAAGCACTCATGCTTCCCGCGCCCACGGACCGCGATGCCGCCGAGCGCGAGCTCAACCAGCTTGTGCGCCAGATCAACAACCTTGGTCCCGTTAACCAAGTTGCCATGGAGGAGTACGAGCAACTCAAGCGCCGCGCCGACTACATCGAGGAGCAGCTGGCCGATCTGGAGAGCGCGCGCAAGGCGCTCACCAAGATCACGGTGGCCATTGATCGCAAGATGCGCAAGGCGTTCCTGGTGACGTTCGAGAAGGTCGACGCGAACTTCCGCGAGATCTTCGCTATGCTCTTCCCGGGCGGTCAGGCTCATCTGGAGATGACCGATCCCGAGCATCCTGCCGAGACGGGTATCGAGGTCGTGGCGCAGCCGCGCGGCAAGCGCATCACCAAGATGATGCTCATGTCGGGCGGCGAGAAGAGCCTGACGGCGCTTGCCCTGCTCTTTGCCGTGTATCGCACGCGTACGGTGCCGTTCTATGTGTTGGACGAGGTCGAGGCGGCACTCGATGACGCCAACCTGTCCAAGCTCATCGGCGCGCTCGACGTGTTGCGTTCCGATACGCAGCTCTTGGTTATCTCGCATCAGCGCCGTACTATGGAGGACGCTGACGTCCTCTACGGCGTCTCGATGCAAGCCGACGGCGTCAGTCGCGTCGTCTCGCAAAAACTCGATCGCGAAACCGGAAAGGTCGTGAATGCATAATGGGATTCTTCGATGCTCTCTCGCGCGGACTTGAGCGCAGCCGCGAGGCCCTCAACGAGGTCTTTTATTTTGGCGGCGAGGTCGACGAGGATTTTTGGGAGGACCTAGAGGACACTCTCGTCATGGGTGACATGGGCGCCGAGGTCGCCATCAAGGTCTCCGATGACCTGCGCGATGCCGCGGCCAAGAAGAACCTCAAGACCGCCCCGCAACTCCGTCGCGCCCTGGCCGAGCAGCTCGAGCAGCACTTTGTGCCCATCGAGCGCGATCCGTTCTCCGATACGCCGAGTTGCGTGCTGTTTGTGGGCATTAACGGTGCCGGCAAGACCACGACGGTCGGTAAGATCGCGAGCGCCATGGCCGCCCGCGGCAAGAACGTCGTGATCGGTTCGGCCGATACGTTCCGCGCCGCCGCCATCGAGCAGCTCGATGTGTGGGGCCAGCGCGCTGGCGTCCCCGTCATCAAGCGCGACCGCGGCTCCGACCCGGCAAGTGTTTGCTACGACGTGCTCGACGAGGCCGACAAGCGCGGCAGCGACCTGGTGCTTATCGACACTGCCGGTCGTCTGCACACGAGCCCCGAGCTCATGCGCGAGCTTGCCAAGGTGGTTAACGTGACGCGTAAGCGCGCCGCCAATATGGCCGCCGGCCCCATGCCCGTCTCAGTCGTGCTCGTGATCGATGCCGCCACCGGCCAGAACGGTCTGAACCAGGCGCTCGAGTTTAACGAGGCACTGGGCTTGGACGGTATTATCATGACTAAGCTCGACGGCACGGCTAAGGGCGGTATCGCCATGGCCGTGGCCGAGAAGCTCAAGCTCCCGATCCTGCGCGTGGGCGTGGGCGAGCAGGTCGATGACCTGCAGGAGTTCAATGCCAAAGATTTCTGCCGCGCCCTGGTGGGCGAGTCCAATTAAGGAGTGACTAGTGTTTGATTCCCTGAGCGATCGCCTCAACGACACATTTGACCGCCTGCGCGGCAAGGGCAAGCTGACCGAGGCCGATATCACCTCGGCCATGCGCGACATTCGCATGGCGCTGCTCGAGGCCGACGTCAACTTCAAGGTCGTCAAGGAGTTCGTCGCCAAGACCAAGGAGCGCTGCATGACCGCCGAGGTCATGGAGTCACTGTCGCCGGCGCAAAACGTCGTCAAGATCGTGCTCGACGAGCTCACCGAGATGCTCGGCTCCACCGAGAGCAAGCTCGTCTTTAGCAACCGCATTCCCAATGTCATCATGCTCGTGGGCCTGCAGGGCTCCGGTAAGACCACGGCGGCCGTAAAGTTGGCCTACCTGCTCAAGAAGCAGGGTCGCTCGCCGCTGCTCGCTGCGTGCGACGTCTACCGTCCCGCTGCTGCCGACCAGCTGGCCACGCTCGGCGGAGAGATTGGCGTACCGGTCTTCCGCGGCGACGGTGCGCACCCGGTCGACATCGCCAAGGGCGCCATCCGGGAGGCCGTTGACCACCTGCGTGACGTGGTCATCGTCGATACCGCCGGTCGTTTGCAGATCGACGAGCAGATGATGCAGGAGGCCGTGGACATCAAGAAGGCCGTCAAGCCTGATCAGGTGTTGATGGTCGTCGATGCCATGACCGGCCAGGATATCGTCAACGTCGTCTCGACCTTCGCCGAGCGCACCGACTTTGACGGCGTAATCATCTCCAAGCTCGACGGCGACGCCCGTGGCGGCGGCGCACTTTCCGTGCGCCAGGTGACCGGTAAGCCCATCAAGTTCGTGAGCATGGGCGAGAAACCCGATTCGCTGGAGCCGTTCTATCCTGATCGTATGGCCAAGCGAATCTTGGGCATGGGCGATGTTGTCGGCATTATCGAGAAGGCCCAGGAGGCGGCCGACGCCGAGCAGCTCGAGGCTGCCGAGCGCATGCTGCGCGAGGGCTTCACCATGAACGACATGCTCGACCAGATGAAGGCCGTCAAGAAGATGGGCGGCATGAAGGGCATCCTGGGCATGCTCCCCGGCGGCCAGCGTGCGCTCAACCAGATGGGCGGCAACCTGGACGAGGGCATCTTCGACAAGAACGAGGCCATCATCATGTCGATGACTAAGGAGGAGCGCCTGCGTCCCTCCATCATCAACGGCCAGCGCCGCGCCCGCATTGCCAAGGGCGCCGGTGTGACCCCCACCGAGGTCAATAGCCTTATGAAGCAGTGGGGCGAGATGAACAAGATGATGGGCCGCATGCGCTCGATGGCCAATCAGGCACAGGCTGGTGGCAAGAAGGGCAAGAAGGGTAAGAAGGGCAAAAAGATGCGCATGCCCAATATTCCCGGCCTGGATGCCATGGGTTTGGGCGGCATGGGTGGCCTTGGTATGGGTGGCCCCAAGTCCGATATGGACCTGCTGCGCCAGATGGAAGCGCAGATGCGCAATAAAAAGTAACGGCTGGTTAGCCGATTGCAGCGAAGGCCGCCTGGATGGTATTCCAGGCGGCCTTCGCCGTTAGTTCGTCGTTTGTTTGCGCGCGTGGAAGTGCGTTCGCGCCAGGGTATTTGCCGCTAGTGGCAACCGCAGCCCTCATGGCCCTCGTGCTCGTGATAGCCGTGGCAGCCACAGGATTTGCCGTGCTCATGGGCGTGCTCGTGGTCATGGCCGTGGCAGCCGCACGTGGCCTCGCCGTTCTGTGCGAGCGTGCCGGCGATAAGGGCCTCGACGCAAGCGTCGCAACTGCCCTGGGCTCCCGCATAGACGGTGATGCCCGCCTGGGCGAGCGCGTTGATAGCGCCACCGCCGATGCCGCCGCAGATGAGCGTGTCGACGCCGCCGTTGGCGAGCAGACCCGCCAGCGCGCCATGACCGGTGCCACCGGTGCCTACGACCTGCTCGTTAAGCACCTTGCCGTCCTGGATGTCGTAGATCTTGAACTGCTCGCTGCGGCCAAAGTGCATAAAGATGTTGCCGTTGTCGTACGTCGTTGCCACCCTCATGGTGCCGACCTCCTTTGCTGGCCATGCGGCCATCGTCGTGGTGATAGGGGAGTACGCGATATTTCCGCCCTCGATTACGAGCGCCCGTCCATTGACCAGCGCGTTTGCCACTTTGCGATGCGCGCGACTGCAGATTGCCGCCACGGTGGCGCGGGCAATGCCCATGTGCTGGGCGACAGCCTCCTGATTGAGGCCTTCCAGGTCGCAGAGGCGCAGCACCTCGAGCTCGTCGACCGTCATGTCGATGGCGTCTCCGCTGGCAAGGCCATCGGGGGTAAAACCGCGATATTCGGGAATGATTCCAACGCGGCGCAATTTTTCGCGTCTTCCTGCCATACACACTCCAAATCTGACATATGTCAACAATAGGATAGCGCGCATATGGAAGCGTGCAAGGCATTTCTGGCATATGTCAGAAAACGGCAAACCTGTTGCGCGTGTGTGTGCGGAGCCGTGCTGCCGTGCATTGCGTGTGCCGGCCCAAGTGTCCAATCCGACACTCGCGCGCCTGGGCTACAATAAAAATCGCTTATAGGCGACTGACAGGAGGATCAATGAGCAAAGCTGATCAACAGTTTGTAACCATGTGCCGCGATATTCTGGACCATGGCACCACCACCGAGGGCCAAAAGGTCCGTCCGGTGTGGGAGGACGGCACCCCTGCCTATACCATTAAAAACTTTGGCGTCACGGCCCGCTACGACCTGCGTGAGGAGTTCCCGGCGCTTACCCTGCGTCGTACGGCGCTTAAGTCCGCCATGGACGAGATCCTATGGATCTATCAAAAGAAGTCCAATAATGTGCATGACCTCAACAGCCATATTTGGGATGAGTGGGCCGACGAGACTGGCTCCATCGGTAAAGCCTATGGGTATCAGATTGGCCAGAAGAGCCATTATGCCGAGGGTGATTTTGACCAGATGGACCGCGTGCTGTACGACCTCAAGCACACGCCGTATAGCCGTCGCATTATGACGAACACCTATGTGTTCAGCGACCTGTCCGAGATGCACCTGTATCCGTGCGCCTACAGCGTGACGTATAACGTGACGCAGCGCCCACAGGATGACAAACCGACGCTCAACATGATTCTCAACCAGCGCAGCCAGGACATTTTGGCCGCGAACAACTGGAATGTGTGCCAGTACGCCATTTTGCTGATGATGGTTGCGCAGTCGGTCGATATGATCGCTGGCGAGCTGCTGCATGTGATTGCCGATGCCCACATTTACGACCGTCATGTCGATATCGTCCGCGAGCTTATCGAGCGTCCGCAGTTTGCCGCGCCCAAGGTAACGCTCAACCCTGATGTGCATGATTTCTATGCGTTTACGACCGATGATCTGATTGTCGAAGGCTATGAGCACGGCCCGCAGGTCAAGAACATCCCCATTGCGGTGTAGGTGACGCGCATGACGTGTAAGCTTTCTGCCATTGTCGCCGTGTGCGATGACTGGGGTATTGGGTGCGAGGGCGACATGGTCGTGTCCAACCGTGCCGACATGCGTCATTTTGTGGCATGCACCAAGGGTTGCCCGGTCATTATGGGTCGCAAGACGCTGTTGAGTTTTCCCGGCGGACGACCGCTCAAGAATCGCCGCAATATCGTGCTCACCCGCGACGAGAGCTTTGCTGCCGAGGGCGTCGACGTGGTGCATAGTGTCGACGAAGCGCTCGCTGCGGTTGCCGATGAGCCCGTTGCGTGGGTGATCGGCGGTGGCGAGGCGTATCGGCAGTTTTTGCCACATTGCGTGGAGGCGGAGGTCACGCACAACCATTGCGTGCATGACGTGGATACATACTTTCCCGATTTGGATGCCGATCCCGCGTGGGAGATTGCGCGGCGTGGCGGTGCTGCCACGATTGCCTCAGGCGAGGGCGACGAGGGTGTCGATTATGAGTTCGTGACGTATCGTCGCGTTGATGCGTAAATCGTCTGGCGTGAACGGTATCATCGGGTTGTTTGAATGCATGGGGCGGCGCTTAGCGTCGCCTCGTTTGGTATAGATGTGCTGCAAAGAAAGGTGCGGGCTGGCTGCTATGACTGATGCCGTTGAGGTGCTGCGAATTGATTCGCTCGAGGACGAGCGGCTCGATGCCTACGTGCGACTGACCGAGCGCGAGCTGCGCTGCGTGCTGGAGCCGCAAAAGGGCATCTTTATCGCCGAGAGTGCCAAGGTTATCGAGCGCGCGGTGCGCGCTGGATACGAGCCGGTGAGCTTTCTTTTGGGCGAACGCTGGCTCGATCAGATGATGCCGCTGTTTGAGCAGCTTGTCGTGCGCGAGGGAGCGGGTCCTGTTCCGGTGTTCGTGGCCTCGATGGAGCTCATGGAGCAGCTGACGGGTTTTAACGTGACGCGTGGTGCGCTCGCGGCATTTCGTCGCCCGCGTCAGATCCCGGTCGATGAGTTCTTGGGCGGCGTCGTCGAGGCGGCGGGGGATTGTCCGGTGCGCGTGTGCGTGCTTGAGGGTATTGTCGATCACACCAATGTCGGCGCGATTTTCCGCTCGGCTGCCGCATTGAACGTTGACGGTATTTTGGTCAGCCCGACGTGCTGCGACCCGCTGTACCGTCGCTCGGCCCGCGTGAGCATGGGCACCGTGTTTCAGGTGCCGTGGACGCGCATTGGCAGCGAGGTTCGTGTGTGGCCGCATGATGGTCTGAGCGCGTTGCACGATGCCGGTTTTTCGTGTGCCGCTATGGCGTTGACGGACGACTCTGTTTCGCTTGATGATCCTGTGCTGCAGGAGATTGATCGCCTGGCGATCTTTATGGGCACCGAGGGTGCCGGCCTGGGCGCCAAGACCATCGCGGGCTGTGACCAGGCCGTGCGCATTCCGATGGCGCACGGGGTTGATTCGCTCAACGTGGCCGCGGCGAGTGCCGTCGCCTTTTGGCAGCTGTGCCCGCACGTGAGTAATGAGTACCACTATCAGCCGGGTTTGTATCACTAGGCAGATAGTTCGCACCGGGCTCTGACTCGGGGTGTTTCGGTCGCCGCCAGTCGGTGCTAAGCTGGTTTTGGCTTTGGTTTTAAATTGCTGTTTTACTGTTTGACGTATGCGTGTGGGGAGGGCGTGTGGCTAAGAAATCTACGGCTATCGATGTAACGCAGGGTGTTATTTGGCAGCAGCTGCTTTCGCTGTGCGTTCCCATCTTTTTTAGTTCGTTTTTTCAGCAGGCCTACACGCTTATCGGTACGTATATCGTCGGTCAGTTTGGCGGCAAGCTCGCACTGGGTGGCATTCAAGCCACGATGGTGCTCACCGAGCTCTGCATTGGCTTTTGTGTTGGCGTCGGCGCCGGCTGCGCGGTCATTACCGGTCAGTATTTTGGCCAGCACGATGATGAGCGACTGAGTCGTTCGGTCCATACCGCCATGACGCTCGCGCTGGTGGGCGGTATCGTTTTCTCGATTCTTGGCATAGTGTTCGTTGAGCCCATGCTGGTGCTTATGAACACGCCGCATGAACTATTGGCCGAGGGCGTGGCCTATGCTCGCTGTTATTTTGCCGCGATGGTTGCGGCACTGCTGCTTAATATGGGAACTGCACTGCTGCGTGCCGTGGGCGATACGCGCGGCCCCGCCGTGATCATTGCCTCTGGCTGCCTTGTTAACGTGGTGCTGGATATCATCTTTGTCGCTGTGTTGCATATGGAGGCGCTGGGCTGCGGCATCGCGGTGGCGCTGACCATTTGCTCCAATGCAACGATGATCGTGTTGCGCATGATGCGCGCTCCGGGCGCATGGCGTCTTTCGCTGTCTAAGCTCGGCATCGATCGCGGTATTTGCAAGAGTATGATCTCGTGTGGTCTGCCACTCGGTTTTCAATCGGCTGCCTATTCGATCTCGAACGTGCTGATCCAGGTGTCGGTTAATTCGTTTGGCGCCGATGTCACGACTGCTTGGGGTCTATCTGGGCGCCTGGATGGCATTATCTGGATGGTGACCGAGGCGCTCGGCGTATCGATCACTACGTTCTCGGCGCAGAACTTTGGCGCGCGCAATTACGAACGCATGCGCAAGGGCTACCATACGTCGCTCGTGCTGTCGTTTATGCTCATTGGTGGCCTGTCTGCCGTGCTGCTGGTGTTCTCGGGTCCGCTGTCGCGTCTGTTTGTCGACGATGCTTCGATTTCGGCGTACACCACGACGATTCTTCATTTCATCGCGCCGTTCTACGCGATCTTCTCGATTATCGAAAACGCGTCGGGCTCCATTCGCGGTGCCGGCGTGAGCTTGCAGCCTATGATGCTCACCATCTTTGGCACCGTTGTCTTGAGGGTGATCTGGGTGTTTGCGATCATGCCTTTCGATCCGTCGCTCGAGCATCTACTGCTGGTCTACCCCGTAACGTGGCTCATTACGGCCACGATGTTCACCATCTACCACCACAGCGGCAACTGGCTAGGCCGCGCCACCGCCTAATGATCCCTTGGGGCGGAGGAAAATGGATCATTGCTCTCCGTCGTGATGTCGATGATCCGTTTTCCTCCGTCCCCTTCGGATCAATTAGTATTCGATGCCTTGGCGGGCCAGGAGGCCTTCGTCGAAGTAGTGTTTGACGGGGCGCATTTCGGTGACTAAGTCCGCGAGGTCGGCCAACGGCAGTAGCCCGCGTCCGGTGAGCACGAGCTCCGTGGTGGCGGGCTTTATCGCAATCAGCGCTTCCATATCCTCGCGTGTCACAAAACCTCGGCGCATGGCCTCGCCGAGTTCATCCAAAATCAGAACGTCGACCTGTGATATCTGCTCGCGCGCCAGCTCCATGATCTGTGCAGCGCAGGCTTCGGGTGTGTCGCGGTCGGCTTGTACGATGCGTAGCCCCAATCGAGGAGCTGCGTCATGTTCGGCGCAGTGCAGCTTCTTGGCAAACTGCAGCATGAGTACGTCGAGCCCATAACCTGTGGCGCGCATCGCCAATCCCAGCGCAGCCGTGGTTTTGCCCTTGCCGTCGCCCGTATAGATCTGAACCTTGCCGACTTCGAGTGATGCCATCTCTATCCTTTCGTGTCCGGCGTCGGTTTATCGCCGGCCGGGTTGGGTATTCTAGTTAGCATTATCAACCCCAGTAGATGGAGTTCAAGCAGATGGAGATGGATGACAACAAACGTAGACGGAATATGATCCTCTACGTGCTCATCGCCTTCGTCGTCTACCTCGTGCTCTCGACCGTTCTGTTCCCTAACATCGGTCACACGCAGCAGATTACGAAGACCGATTATTCGACGTTTGTCAAAGCGCTCGATAAGAAGAGTGTCGACAAGGTCGAGTACAACACCGACGATTACTCGATTTATTACACCAAGAAGGGCGAGGACGAGAACATCGCCTATAAGACGACCGGTGTGCCGAACGATGCGGGCTTTACCGATCGCGTGCTTGAGTCTGGCGCTTCGCTGGAGTCGGTTGTTCCCGATAAAAACTCGGGTCTGATGACCTACTACCTGCTTACGCTCATTCTTCCCATGGCGATTTTCTTCCTCATCGGTTGGTGGCTCAACCGCCGCATGAAGAAGGCTATGGGCGATGACGGTCCGTCGATGAACTTTGGCGGCGGCGGTTTTGGCGGCGGCGGACTAGGTAAGTCCGGCGCGCGCGTGATCGCCTCCAAGGACGTGGGCGTGACCTTTAAGGACGTCGCCGGCCAGGAAGAGGCCAAGGAGTCTCTCAAGGAGGTTGTCGACTTTTTGGAGAAGCCGCAGCGCTACGAGGAGATCGGCGCCAAGCTGCCGCGCGGTGCTCTCCTTGTTGGCCCTCCGGGTACCGGTAAGACCCTGCTTGCTAAGGCTGTTGCTGGCGAGGCGGGCGTGCCGTTCTTTAGCATTTCGGGCTCTGAGTTCGTTGAGATGTTTGTTGGTCGCGGCGCTGCAAAGGTTCGTGACCTGTTTAAGCAGGCCAAGGAAAAGGCCCCGTGTATCGTCTTTATCGATGAGATCGATACCATCGGTAAGAAGCGCGATGGCGGCGGCTTTAGCGGCAACGACGAGCGCGAGCAGACGCTCAATCAGTTGCTGACCGAGATGGATGGCTTCGATAACCACAAGGGTATCGTTGTCCTTGCCGCAACCAACCGCCCCGACAGTCTCGATCCCGCTCTACTGCGCCCCGGTCGTTTTGACCGCCGCATCCCCGTCGAGTTGCCCGATCTGACCGGCCGTAAGAACATCCTCGAGCTTCACGCCAAGAGTGTGAAGACCGAGCCGCCGATCGATCTGACCGCGATTGCCCGCGCCACGCCCGGAGCCTCGGGCGCCGACCTGGCCAATATCATCAACGAGGGCGCCCTGCGCGCCGTTCGCGAGGGTCGCAAGCGTGCAACCCAGGACGACTTCGAGGAGTCGGTGGAGGTCGTCATTGCCGGCCAACAGCGTAAGTCCACGGTGCTTTCCGACCATGAGAAGCAGGTCGTTTCCTACCACGAGATCGGCCATGCCATCGTCGCTGCCCGCCAAAAGGGTTCCGCGCCGGTTACCAAGATCACCATCGTGCCGCGCACGAGCGGTGCTCTTGGCTATACCATGCAGGTTGAGGAGGACGAGCGCTTCCTGACGACACGCCAGGAGGTGCTCGACAAGCTTGCCGTCTACTGCGGCGGCCGTGCGGCCGAGGAACTCATCTTTGGCGAGATGACGACCGGTGCCGCCAACGATATCGAGCAGGCCACCAAGCTCGCCCGCAATATGGTGACACGCTTCGGTATGTCCGACGAGTTTGGCATGATGGCGCTCGGTACCGTCCAGAACGCGTATCTCAACCAGGACACGTCGCTCACCTGCGCTCCCGGTACGGCCGAGCGCGTGGATGCGATTGTTGCCAAGCTGATCGAGGATGCGCACGATCGCGCCCTGCAGATCCTCAAGGAGAACAAGTTTAAGCTCCACGAGCTGGCTCGTTATCTGTACAAGAAGGAGACGATCACGGGCGAGGAGTTTATGAACCTCCTCACGCGCGAGAATCCGTTGATGCCAAAGCAGCAGTAATACTAGTTGCGCAGTGTCAATCGCCCCATTTGAGTGTCCATCTCAAATGGGGCGATTTGCGTGGGGAGAGTTGTATATGAAGATCGTGGTGAGCGCCTGCTTGATGGGCGAGAGCTGCAAGTATAACGGGCTCGACAACTACCATCGCGAGCTAGTCGAGGCTTGCGAGCGCACGGGGACCGAGGTCCTGTTGGTATGCCCCGAGGTTTTTGGTGGCTTACCCACGCCGCGCAAGCCATCCGAGATTGTGAGCGGCGAGGTCCGTACCTGCGAGGGCGCCTCGGTCGATCGCGAGTTTCGCCTGGGCGCAGAGCGCGCGCTCGATATGTGCGAGCTGGCGGGCGGGCCGGAAGATATCGCCGCGTGCATTCTTCAAGATCGTAGCCCCTCGTGCGGTGCGGGTCGCATCTACGACGGAACGTTCAGCGGCAAACTCACAACGGGCAACGGTGTCTTCGTCGAGCTTCTGCTCCGCCACGGCTACCGTGTGATTCCGGCTAGCGAGTTCGATCCCAGCATGCTGGAACATTGTCCACAGCACTCGAACCCAACACTTCCTCACGGGTGACCGTTTTGGCGTCATCCGTGAAGTTGATATTGAGTACGACCTGGTCATCAAAGACGTAGACCGAGTTGACAGGCGCCGTACCCAGGCAGCCCCTCCCGCAGCCCTCGCGCAGGAACGCGCACACGGCCTTCCCGTCTCTTGCGCCTCTCCCGGAACTGTCCACATCAGTGTAGCCAATCCAGTCCGCCAAGGGCTGCAGCTCGGATAACGCGGCGATGGAGGGCTTCTTCGGCCTGCTCAAGAAGGAGTTCTGGCACGGCAGGAACTGGTCGGACTGGACCCCCGCCCGCTTCATCGAGGAGCTCGGGGGCTGGATCGGTCGATACAATACGGAGAGGCGCAGCGATGCGCTCGGTGGCCGCACGCCGGCCAAGTTCCGCTCCGCGCTGGGAAGGGCCGCGTAACGGTCCAAGAAATCGTCCGCAGTCCCCATTCTTGCCCCTTTGGGACAGCTTCTTGTTGGGGCGTGCCTGCCCCAAACCCTGC
>UQMW01000035.1 GCA_900542275.1 uncultured Collinsella sp. | reverse complement strand
CGGTGCGGTTCGCCGGGACGCGGTCTTACTGCCCCTGCGCGCGGTAGCGGGCCTCGGTGGCCTCCTTGGCCGGGCGCCACCAGGGCTCGTTGGCGACGTACCAGTCGATGGTGGCCTTGAGGCCCCCGGCGAAGTCGGTGTGGGCCGGCCTCCAGCCGAGCTCGCGCTGGAGCTTGGTCGAGTCGATGGCGTAGCGGCGGTCGTGGCCGGGGCGGTCGGCGACCCAGTCGAAGTCCTCGGGGTCCTTCCCCATCGCCTCGAGGATCATGCGCAGGACCGTGATGTTGTTCCTCTCGCCGTCGGCGCCGATGAGGTAGGTCTCCCCCATGCGGCCCTTGGTCAGGATGTCCCAGACGGCCGAGGAGTGGTCCTCGGTGTGGATCCAGTCGCGGACGTTCTCGCCGCGGCCGTAGAGCTTGGGGCGCACGCCGTCGACGATGTTGGTAATCTGCCTGGGGATGAACTTCTCCACGTGCTGGTAGGGGCCGTAGTTGTTGGAGCAGTTGGAGATCGTGGTGCGCAGGCCGTAGGTGCGGGTCCAGGCGCGCACGAGCATGTCGGAGCTGGCCTTGGTGCTCGAGTACGGCGAGGACGGGTGGTACGGCGTCTCCTCGGTGAACTTGGCTGGGTCGTCGAGCGCCAGGTCGCCGTAGACCTCGTCGGTGGAGACGTGGTGGTAGCGGATGCCGTATTTGCGGACGGCCTCCAGCAGGCGGAAGGTGCCCTCCACGTTGGTGCGCAGGAACGGCTCCGGATCGGCGATGGAGTTGTCGTTGTGGCTCTCTGCGGCGTAGTGCACGATCGCGTCGTGGCCGGGGACGAGCCTGTCGAGCAGCTCCGCGTCGCAGATGTCGCCCACGACGAGCTCGACCCTATCCTCGGGCAGGCCCGCGATGTTCTCGGGGTTGCCGGCGTAGGTCAGCTTGTCCAGGACGGTCACGTGCACGTCGGGGTGGTTGTCCACCACGTAGTGCACGAAGTTGCTGCCGATGAAGCCGCAGCCGCCCGTGACGATGATGTTCTTGGGTTCAAAGATCTCAGACATTATTCTCCTTATTTACGCAGCTTGCTGCTCAAGGCGCGCCACAAGCTGCTCTTCGGAATGGACAAACTCAAACGGTTCGTACTCGCCATATGCGGAGGGACGACTGATGGTAACGAGCTGAAGGTCAGAGGTGCCAAAACGACCCTGCACCCTTCGCATCATCTCAATAAGCTCCTTGCCCGGCTTAACGGCCATCACCAGCGAACCTTGCTTAGAAAACCACTTAGCAACCAGATAGCGCATCAGCCAACTCCCCTCTGAACTCAGCTTCATCATGAATCAAACCGGCCTCGTAACGCATTCGCAAGAAGGCACCGATCGACGAATCAACGGTCTTCTTATACAAATACTTGTGAAGCCAGTTATTTAACTGCCTATCAAAGAAGGTATTGTACTGAAGCTCTATCGGATAACAGCGAGCTTCACGCACATAATAGAGATGAACGCCACGATAACCGTCATCTATGGCTTTTCCAGCAGATAGATTAACAACTTTAAAATCAGAACTGCTTAACGCAAGAACGGATTCATAAGAATCAACAATGGATCGAAAGCCGAGCAAGTCATTAAAGACCTTACGCACTTGATGATCGGGCCAATAACGGTCCAGCTTAAGCTTGATAGACTGAAGAGATTTAATTCGACTGTCTATAGGCAAGTCAACCAATGCCGATTGGCCTTGATACCACTCATTAGCTCTAAAGAGCTCAGCAAGCAGAAGGTCCCGATCAAAATAATGTAGGTTCTTCTTAAGCGATATCCCCAGCTCGCTTTTATAAGAAAGGGATGAGAGCAACTCGACGGAGAGGCCATCGCGCTCCAGAATATCGGTCATCACTCATCCCCTTTCACCAGGCAATTAGTACTCGCGCGGGCTGTTGACGATCTCGCCGGCGGCGACCTTCTTGAGGTGCTGCCCGTAGACCGACTTGCCGTAGGCCTTGGCGGCCTCCTCCAGCTCGGCGGTCGTGATCCAGCCGTTCTCCCAGGCGATCTCCTCGGGCACGGACACGGGCAGGTCCTGGGAGTGCTCCACGGCGCGGACGAACTCGGCGGCCTCGTGCAGGCTCTCCATGGTGCCGGTGTCCAGCCACGCGTAGCCGCGGCCGAGGGTGACCACGGACAGCGTCCCCTCCTCCAGGTACATCCGGTTGAGGTCGGTGATCTCCAGCTCGCCGCGGGCCGAGGGCCTGACCTCATGGGCCTTGGCGGCGACGTCGCCCGGGTAAAAGTACAGGCCGGTGACGGCGTAGGAGCTCTTGGGCTCGGCTGGCTTCTCCTCGATGGAGACGGCCCTGCCCTCGCCGTCGAACTCCACGACGCCGAAGCGCTCGGGGTCGTCCACGTGGTAGCCGAAGACCGTGGCGCGGCCCGACTCGGCGTTCTGGACGGCGCGCGTCAGGTGGCGGGACAGGCCGTTGCCGTAGAAGATGTTGTCGCCGAGCACCAGGGCGCACGGCTCGCCGGCGATGAAGTCCTCGCCGATGGTGAAGGCCTGGGCCAGGCCGTCGGGGCTCGGCTGCTCGGCGTAGGACAGGTTCACGCCGTAGCGCGAGCCGTCCCCGAGCAGGCGCTCGAAGTTGGGGAGGTCCGTCGGCGTGGAGATGACCAGGATGTCCCGGATGCCCGCCAGCATGAGGGTGGACAGCGGGTAGTAGATCATGGGCTTGTCGTAGACCGGCAGCAGCTGCTTTGAGGTCACGAGCGTGAGCGGGTACAGGCGGGTGCCGGACCCGCCGGCGAGGATGATGCCTTTCACTGGCTATGGCCTTTCTTTTCTAGCGGCCCTGCGGCCGGCGCGGTTTCCCAGAAGGCGGGCGCAGCAGTCGACGCCGAAGGCGATGAACTCGACCAGATTGCCCTCCCGAAGGAGCTGGGAGGAGACCGCTTTGACGAGCCGGCCCCCTTCACCGATCTCACTTGCATGCATGAGATCGTCCGCATGCGTTTCGAGAAAGAAACCGACGGCGCGGTTGCGGGCAAACTGCTGGGCTGGCGTCAAGTTGTGCGAGTGAAAGACCTCGGCATGCGGCTCGTAAGCAACCTTCATACCCGAGGCGATAAACTTGGCGGCCATGAGCATGTCCTCGTTGGTGTTAACATGATCGAATCCACCGCATTCGAGATATGCGATCCGTCGATAGGCAGAACAGGCGTCAGATGCAAAAAACGTCTTAATACCGAGTTTCTCGAGATCGCATTTCGAACGAACGGATGGCGAATCAGGATAGTTGAAACCACGCACCAGCTGCTCAAAGCGCCGAGCATCCGCCTTGGGCAGTTGCCTGCCACTTACAAGGGCGATGTCGGAATCATCAACCATGGGAGCAACAAGCCGCTTCAGATAATCATCGGAAACGGGCACGGCATCTTGGGTGAGAAAACATACAAAGTCGCCGCTCGACTCCCGCAGCGCCTTGTCTCTTGTGGTGCCGTGGTTGAAATCCTGACGATCGATCTGCAGCAAGCGAACGCCTTTGTGTTTCTGAACCAACTCGATAGTTTTATCATCCGATGCGGAATCGACGACCAGAATCTCATTCGGCTGAATTGACTGGCGATCAAGGGCGATTAAGAGCGTCTCAATTTCATGTTCAGCATTAAGAGTCGGGATGATGACAGAAATATCCATCTAGCGCCCCGTTCTCTCTTTGCCGAACATGGCCCCAAAGGTGCCTGCGAAGCACTTGCAATCCATACGGAAGCATCGATTCTGCACATAACAAAGTTCGATCTTCTGACGCAAGCCACTCTCAAATGTCGCCTCGTTACGGTCGGTTGCCTGCCACAGACCCGTGATGCCGGGTTGAACAGAAAGCAACTCAGCCTTCTCCTCGTCGGAAAAGTGCTGCTCAAGCTCATCTCTTGTAATGGGGCGAGGACCAATGACAGAAAGGTCACCGTTCAGCACATTGAGAAACTGAGGCATCTCGTCGATAGAGCATTTGCGAATGAACTGACCAATCTTGGTAATACGAGGGTCATCATCGACCTTGCGCTCGACTTCCCACTGATGTAGCTGCTCAGGGCTCAGGTACTTGCGCACGTCGTTTGCATCAGCGACCATACTGCGGAGCTTAAAAATCTTGATTGTCTTTCCGCCCTTGCCAACGCGATCCTGGGTGTACATAGGGCTGCCGGGCGATTCAAGGCAAATAAGCGCGCAAACAACAGCAATAGGAATCAATAGCAGAACACTCATCAAAAGACTAAATACAAGGTCAAACAGCCTCTTGACGATGCGATACCCAAGCGTGCCACTCGGCTTTATCTGATTGAAAGCCAGCGCACCAACCGTTGATGCACAACTCTCTGTTACTTCTTTAGCAGCCACAATAAAACTCACGTTCCTGTCCCCAGGAACCCCCCCCCCATCTATGAATCCAAAATCCAAATAAATCGCTGGTACAACGTCTCCCTTACGTTTTGCTGGGCACGTCGATCGGAAGCAGCTCCCTAAATGCGGAGTCGCCTTCGCCCACATCCACTAGGCACCAGCGTTTATGACGGTCGATCTTTTTAACGCGGGACTCTTGCCCCACCAAGGGACCCTGCTCTATGTGCAACACGCCGCCTTCTATACGGGCGACGCTGTTGCGCACCACGCCGTCGTCGTCCAGCACGCTGCGGTACCAATCCTGCGCATCGTCCGGCATGGGCATGTATGCCCGCTCCCTACTGCCGGCGATGCGGCAGCCAAAGCTCAACTGGGCCAAGGCCCTATCGAGCGCGGCGGCATCGTGCGTGGCAACGAAGAAATATTCCTTGTACATGGGTTTGGTTTGGAGCGACCAAGCGCCGCCCCGCTTAAACCAGAACTCCTTTTGCATCACAAAAGCGTTCTGCATCAGCTCGTGCGGGATAATGCGGCGGACCTTTTCGCAGGTCTCGCGCTCTTTTCCATGGGGGGTGTGGACCAGATACCAGCGGACGCGGCCGTTATGGCTGTTGGTGGTGGCGCCGTTAAATGCCCCCGGCAGCTGTTCTTGGCGCCGTGCCGTCTGTTCCATGTTCTCGCCCCCTCTTTTGGCTTTGCGATGCACGCAAATGCAGGGGCGTTTAGAACAGGCTTCTCGCTCGCAGCTAGGCGCAGTCGCAAAAGTACAGGTTTTTGTATCTTTCGACAGACGACATTATACGAGCAATTAATCAGCGTTTGCCCAGATTACGCAAAATGTACTGCTAGTAGGTACATCTCCATACCCCTCTACAAAAACCTGTACCTTTTTGTGCAACAAAAAAAGCCGCTCAACCAGCGGCTTTTCTTATTTTGTTAAGAAAAAGGCGACCGCCCTCTGTGGACGGTCGCCTTTGTTAATTGTTGTGAAGTTTGCCTTAGGCGCGGGTCTTGATCTCCTCGGTCACCTTCGCAACAAACTCATCAACGCTCATCTGAACGGTCTCGTTGGAGCGATCGCGGACGGAGATGTTGCCGGCCTCGACCTCCTTCTCGCCCAGGATAAGCATGTAGGGTACGCGGTCAATGCTGCGAGCCTCGCGGATCTTGTAGCCAATCTTCTCATCGCGGTCGTCGCAGACCACGCGAATGCCGGCCTCCTCCAGCTTGGCGCACACCTCGTGCGCGTAGTCGCGGCTCTTCTCGGAGACGGGAAGTGCCTTGACCTGCACGGGAGCCAGCCAGGTGGGGAACTTGCCCGCAAAGTGCTCAATCAGAATACCAATAAAGCGCTCGATGGAGCCAAAGCACACGCGGTGCAGCATGATGGGGCGCTTCTTGGTGCCGTCGGCGTCCACGTACTCCAGGTCAAAGTTGAGCGGCATCTGGAAGTCGAGCTGCACGGTACCGCACTGCCAGGTACGGCCGAGCGAGTCCTCCAGGTGGAAGTCGATCTTGGGGCCGTAGAAGGCGCCGTCGCCCTCGTTGACCTCGTAGTCCATGCCCAGCTTCTCCAGAGCGGTGCGCAGGCCCTCCTCGGCGCGAGCCCAATCCTCGTCCGAACCCATAGAGTCGTCGGGGCGGGTGGAAAGCTCAACGTGGTATTTAAAGCCAAACTTCTGGTACACGGAGTCGATGAGGTTGACCACGCCCACGATCTCGTCGGTCAGCTGGTCGGGACGCACAAACAGGTGGGCGTCGTCCTGGTTAAAGCAGCGCACGCGGAACAGGCCGTGCAGGGCGCCGCGCAGCTCGTGGCGGTGCACCAGGCCAATCTCGCCGGCGCGAATGGGCAGCTCGCGATAGGAGTGCGGCTTGGAGGCGTACACCAGCACCCCGCCCGGGCAGTTCATGGGCTTAATGCAGTACTCTTCGTCGTCAATGACGGTGGAGTACATGTTGTCCTTGTAGTGGTCCCAGTGGCCCGAGGTCTTCCACAGCTGCTTGTTCATGATGAGCGGCGTGGAGATCTCCACGTAGCCGGCCTTGTGGTGGATCTCGCGCCAGTAGTCCAGCAGCGTGTTTTTAAGGATCATGCCGTTGGGCAGGAAGAACGGGAAGCCGGGGGCCTCGTCGCGCATCATAAAGAGGTCCATCTCGCGGCCGATCTTGCGGTGGTCGCGCTTCTTGGCCTCCTCCAGCATGTGCATGTGCTCGTCGAGCTCTTCCTTGGTGGCAAAGGCGACGCCGTTGATGCGGGTGAGCATCTTGTTGTCCTTGTCGCCCTTCCAGTAAGCGCCCGAGACGCCGGTGAGCTTAAAGGCCTTGAGCGCCTTGGTGTAGCAGATGTGGGGGCCGACGCACATGTCGATGTAGTCGCCCTGCTGGTAGAAGGTGATGCGGGCGTCGTCGTCCAGATCACCGATGTGTTCGACCTTGTACTTCTCGCCGCGCTCTTCCATAAGGGCGATGGCCTCGGCGCGGGGCTTCTCGTACACGGAGAACTTGAGGTTCTCCTTGACGATTTTCTTCATCTCGGCCTCGATCGCGGGGAAGTCGTCCTCGCTGATCTTGACGCCCTCGGGCAGGTCGACGTCGTAGTAGAAGCCGTTGTCGGTCGCGGGACCGTAGGCAAAGTCGGCCTCGGGGTACAGGCGCTTGATGGCCTGCGCCATGATGTGCGCGGCGGAGTGGCGGATGACGTGCGTGACCTCGTCCTGCGGAAGCTCGGCCACCGAACCGTCATTGTAGAGTGCCTTCATGGGTATGTTTTCTCCTCTCGGATGCCTGATGCAAGTGCGTGCGATGCGCTCGGCGTTTTGACTTGCATCATTATAGGCAGGTTGCCTTGGTATACAAGCGCCCGCCGCACCTTAATGGCACGGCGGGCGATTTTCTACGCATGCTTCATCGTGTGGGGCGGGGCGTGGGGCGCGCGTGGCTTGCGCGGGACGCGCGGTGCCCGTGGCTTGCGGCCGGCCCGGCGATGGATGCGTTACTGGATGCGAGTTCGGCAGTAGGGGCAGACCTTCCAGTGCGCATCGAGCGGACGATGGCAGCTGGGGCAGACGTTGCGAACCTGAGTGTCGCACACCGGGCAGACGACAAAGTCCTTCTCGATGGGGGCGCCGCACTGCGGGCAGGTGCCGTACTGGGCAAGCTGGCGCTCGCGCAGGGCCATATCCAGCTCCTGCTCCTCGCGGTCGGACGCGTAGGAGTGCGGGCGCAGGACCAGGTAGGCGATGAGGCCTACAAACGGGATGAGGGCAATGATGCCCCATGCCACGTAGGCGCTGGCGCCGCGGCGGCGAGCGTCGATGAACACATAGACGACCGACAGCACATACAGGGCGATGATAAAGCCAACGAAGGCATAGACGACGCCCATAAGCTGCGGCGACATGAGCTCGGAGATGTACTTGGACATTACGGGTACCTTTCGGATTATTTACAGTCCAGTCAAGTTTACCACGGGGTTTGTTTATATGGGACCACGGCTAGGGGCGGGGCTGGCGCGGACACAAACATCTCAATCTGTAACATCTAGAACCCAAATCATCAGCTAGCTGTTACAGATCAAGACGTAGAAAACCGTCCGAACCGAATGTCTCAATCTGTAACAGTTACCCGGCAAAAACAGGTCTAACTGTTACAGATTGAGACATTCGAAACCGACTGATAGGTTCATCTCAATCTGTAACATCTAGACCCCAAAACGGTCACTAGATGTTACAGATCGAGACAGAAAATCTCTCCCTGACTTTAAATCTCAATCTGTAACACATAGGACCGATTTTCCCCTCTTACTGTTACAGATCGAGACAAACAGAGGGCCCGCCTGGCAAACGTCTCGATCTGTAACATCTGGGACCCAACTCTTCTGCTTACTGTTACAGAACGAGACAAAACTCTGACACCAGGGGCGGCAGACGAGGTTATCGACGTTACTGAGTCTCCCCTCGTCTGCCGTTGGCGGGTGTTGCGGGGCTGTTCGCCGCATTACCGCCGCGCTGGGGGTGTTCAGACCGTAGGATAGTCTTATTGACAGCCTGTCAACTCGTCTGGGAGGCACTGTGACAGAAACGTTTGATATCGCGATTGTCGGCGCGGGCATCACCGGATGCGCTATCGCGCGGCAGCTCGCGCGCTATGACCTGTCCATTTGCGTGGTCGAGGCGGCCAACGACATCGCGCTGGGTGCGTCAAAGGCCAACGGCGGCCTGGTGCATGCCGGCTACGATCCGGCCCCTGGCACCGTAAAGGCGCAGGTCAACGCCCGTGGTTGCGAGCTGTATAGCACGTGGGCCCAGGATCTAAGCTTTTTATTCCGCCGCACCGGATCGATGGTGCTGGGGTTTAGCGACGAGGACCGCGCGCATCTGGAGCAGCTGCGGTGCAACGGCCATGTCAACGGTGTGCCCGAGCTGTCGATCGTCGGACCCGACCGCATCCACGAATTAGAGCCGCGCGCCAGTGCCGATGCAACGTGCGCGTTGTGGTGCCCCTCGACTGGGTTTGTCGACCCGTTTGAGGTTGCCATCGCCGCGCTGGAGAACGCCGTCGCCAACGGCGTGACGTTTATGCGGTCCGCGTCGGTGGAGGCCATTGAAGTTGCCGGCTCGGATGACGAAGCCGCACGCTTTACGCTGGCAACGCCCGCCGGAGACGTGCACTGTCGCTATCTGATCAACGCTGCGGGCAACGGAGCCGCGGACATCTCGCATATGGCCGGCGCCGAGGAGTTTCAGATGGTCTGGCGTCAGGGCAACATCGTGGTGCTGGACAAGGAACCGCGCGCACTCATGCCGCTCTACCCCGTGCCGACGCCAGTGTCGAAGGGCGTTATCGTGACGGGCACCGTGCATGGCAACACCGTAATCACCGCCACGGCTGCCGTGCGCGAGCCGGGCGACACGCAGACCTATGCGAGCGATATGAACGCGCTCCTGACCGGCGCGCGCAAGCTGGTGCCCGATCTAGATACGCGCCGCGTGGTGCGCGCATTTGCCGGCGGGCGTCCGGTCATTCAGGGAACGAACGACTTCTTTATTGGACAGTCGGCCGTGGTGCCGGGGCTTTTCCAGGCGGCGGGCATTCAGTCGCCGGGCGTGGCGAGCGCGCCGGCCATTGCCGAGCGCATGGAGCACGTGATGCGCGAGGCGGGCGTTGCCCTGCATGAACGGAACGATTGGGACCCGATTCGCCGCGCGCCGGACGATTTTGACCGTGCACCGCTCGCGCGCAAGAAAGAGCTCATTGAGTCCGATCCCGCGTGGGGGCAGATTGTCTGCCGCTGTGAGACGGTGCCCGAGGCCGAGATCGTGGCCGCGATCCGACGCCAGCCGGGCGCGGTTTCGGTCGAAGGCGTCAAGCGCCGCTGTCGTGCCGGCATGGGTCGATGCCAAAGCGGCTTTTGCCAAAGCCGTGTGGTGGCGATTCTTGCCCGCGAGTTGGGCTGCGACCCTAGCGAGGTGCTGTTGGAGGATGCCGGATCTTGGCTGGTCGAGGGACCGCTGAAGGGGGTGCGTTAGGATGGAGAGCTTTGAAGTAAATGCAGCGAGTGCGACCGACGGCACCGCGGACGCCGTGCCGACGCAGGCCTTCGACGTGGTCGTTATCGGCGGCGGACCTGCCGGCATGGCGGCCGCGCTGGCCGCGCATAAGGCAGGCGCACACGTGGCCATCGTGGAGCGCGAGCAGCACCTGGGCGGAATCCTCCGACAGTGCATCCACCCCGGCTTTGGCCTGTCGCACTTTAAACAGGAGCTCACCGGTCCCGAGTACGCGCAGCGCTTTATCGACCAGGTGAACGCAACCGACATTGCGCTGTTCCTGAACAGCATGGTGCTTGGGATTGATTCAGGCGAGCCTGCGGAAGACACCGCGGTCCATTCCGTCACGCTCATGAGCCCCACCGGCATGATGCAGCTCACCGGGCGCGCGGTCGTCCTTGCCATGGGTTGCCGTGAGCGCACCCGCAGCGAGATCAAGATCCCCGGCAGTCGTCCCGCCGGCGTGTTTACGGCCGGCCTGGCGCAGCGATACATCAATATCGAAAACCTCAAGCCCGGCTCGCGCGCCGTCATTTTGGGCTCGGGCGACATCGGGCTGATCATGGCGCGCCGCTGCACGCTCGAGGGAATATCAGTCGAGAGCGTGTACGAGCTCATGCCATACGCCAACGGTCTGCGCCGCAATGTGAAGAACTGCCTGGATGACTTTGGCATTCCGCTACATCTATCCACCACGGTAACGCGCGTGCTCGGGCACGACCGCGTGGAAGCCGTCGAGGTGAGCCAGGTCGACGAGCACCTGGCGCCCATTCCGGGTACCGAGCGCGTTGTTCCGTGTGACACGCTGCTGCTTTCGGTGGGCTTGATTCCCGAGAACGAGCTTTCGGTTGCCGCGGGTGTAGAGCTTGATCCGCGCACGCGCGGCGCCGTGGTGAACCAGAGCCTGCAGACGGGCGTACCGGGCATCTTTGCCTGCGGCAACGTGCTGCACGTGCACGACCTGGCCGACAACGTAACGACCGAGTCCGAGCGCGCCGGTGAGGCTGCGGCGGCATACGCGCTGGGGAGCGGCGGGGGCGCCGTTCCGGACTGCGAGCTCACCGTCTCCCCTGCCGGCATTGCAGGATACGCGCTGCCGGGACGCATTACGGCCGTGGCATTCACCAAGCTCAACTTCCGCGTGCGCCGACCCGTCGATGCCGCTCGCGTGAGGATCTTGGCCGACGGCGAGGAACTGTTCGCCGGCAAGGTCCGCGCGTTTAAGCCGAGCGTTATGGAAAGCTTCCCGCTACCGGCAAAGGTGATTCAGCATGCGCTCGACCTAGGTGCTAGCGAGATTATCCTATCTGTCGATCCCGTTGAGGAGGCGTAAGGCCATGAGCACGAATGTGACCGAGACATTGCAGTTCAACTGCACGACCTGCCCATCCGAATGCCTTCTGACCGTAGAGGTGGAGCGCGACGCCAATGGCGCCGTGGTGGAAGTGCGCTCCGTGACCGGCAACAACTGCCCGCGCGGCGATAAGTTCGCACATCAGGAGCTCACCTGCCCCATGCGCGTGCTCACGACGACCGTGGCCGTCTCCGGCGGCGACGAAGCCCTGCTCCCCGTGCGCACGGCCGAAGCCATCCCGCTGGCACTCCACGCCCAAGCCATGGACCTCATCCGAGGCCTAGTCGTCAACGCCCCCATCCACATGGGCGACATCGTGCTGGAAGACCTTCTCAACACGGGCATCGACCTCATCGCCAGCATGGACATCGACCCAGCCTAAGCAGCTAATTTAGGACGGGGCTCTTTTAGCCACCCCACCATCCACCCCCCCCTCCTCAATTGCGGTGAAATAGTTCCTGATTTCCGCCAAAACCCCGGCATCCAGGAACTATTCCACCGCAACTATCCTTGGAATCGGTATTTAGCTTGTGCCTACTTTAGTGCCATTTCAAAACTATGCCGGATTACGGGGCTGATTCGGAGACCCCCATCCTTGCCGGCACTTTTCGATTTTTGATAAGCCGTCTACCTGCGGTTTTAATTTCGCGACTTTTCCCATGGTCAAGTAATACAGGTCCAGCCCCGTAATCCGCCATACTTTTGAAACCAGCCCATTTGGAACGGGCCTCTTATGACTCCTTTTTCCTGCACACTTGCCAGGCTGGCCATGCCAAGGAGTGTCCCAAGGTGCCGGCATAAAAGGAACGTCCCCAACTGCCGGGCTTGGGATACCATGGTGGCAGCCTAGCGAAAGGATGTTTCATGGCACATGTCGATGACCAGCGTGTGGCACGCGTGCTCGATGCGCTCGAGGCTCAGCACCCCGGCGCGCAGCTCCTCGTAAACGACCCGTGGTCGATCTATTACCTGACCGGCTTTTATGCCGATATGTTCGAGCGTTTTTGTGGCGTGCTGCTCACGCGCGGCAGCGAGCCGGTAATCCTGGTCAACGCCCTGCACCAGCTGCCCGAGTATGACAATGCCCGCGTTGCCTACCACACCGATACCGACGTCGTGGCCGACGCCATCATTCGCGAGGTCGATCCGACCAAGCCGCTCGGCATCGATACCGTTATGCGCTCCGGCTTTTTGATGCCGCTTATGGAGCGCCACGCCGCCAGCGAGTTTTTCCTGGGCGATTTTGCCGTCACCGCCGCACGCACCTACAAGGATGCCGCCGAGCAGGAGCTCATGCGCGCGTCCTCGGCCGCTAACGATGCCGTGATGGCCGATGTTATCAAGCTCGTCCACGAGGGCGTGACGGAGCGCGAAATTGCCGACCAGATGCTAAGTCTGTATCGCAAGCACGGCTGCGGGGGCTTTAGCTTTCCGCCCATCGTGAGCTTTGGCGCCAACGCCGGCGACCCGCATCACGAGCCCGACGATACCGAGCTTAAACGCGGCGACGTGGTGCTGTTCGACATTGGCGGACGCCATCGCAACTACTGCTCGGACATGACGCGCACGTTCTTTTGGGGCGAGTCGGACGAGGAGACCGTGCGTATCTACGATATCGTGCGCCGTGCCAACGAGGCCGCCGAGGCGCTCATCGCACCGGGCGTGCGCATGTGCGACCTGGACCGTGCCGCGCGCGACGTGATTGAGGACGCGGGCTACGGCGAATACTTTACGCATCGCCTGGGTCACTCGATCGGCCTGCAGGACCACGAGCCGGGCGACGTCTCGCTGGTCAACGAGCAGGTCGTAGAGCCGGGCATGACGTTTTCCATCGAGCCGGGCATCTACCTCCCCGGCCGCACCGGCGTCCGCATCGAGGACCTGGCCCTGGTGACCGAGTCCGGCGTCGAGATTCTCAACGCCTACCCCCACGATCCAGTCCGCCTCGACTAACAAATATGGCAAAGGGACAGTCCCTTTGCCATATCCTGTCAACGCTGCACCACGAAAAAGGACTATCTACTACGTTTAACCCGCATGGGTCGACCATGCTGGTCTTTTTTGAAAATCAGCAAGCCTTCTACCTGCGGTTTTAATTTCACAAGTCTCGGCGTGGTCGGGGGTATCCGGTCAAACGTAGTAGATAGGCCCATTTCGTGGCAAGCATGTCAATTCGGGGCCCCGTCCCAAATTGGCTACCCGGCAAATGGGGCTAGCGCAGCAGCCCCGCTACTTCGCCGGCTAGAGTGATTGTGCCGGCGGCTACGAAGGGCTCGCCTGCGGCTTCGAAAGCTGCGAGTGCCTCGGATACACTGGGGTATACGCCCGCGAGCTTATCGGCACCCACCAGGGCGGCGAGCTCCTCTGCCGGCAGGGCGCGATCGGAATCGGTCTGGGTCACGACCACGCGGGGGAAGGCCGGGATCAGTACGTCGACGATGCCCGCCACGTCCTTGTCGGCCAGCGCGGCACACAGCAGCGTGGGGCGGTTCTCCACGCACGGGTCGATCTCGTCCAGTGCGCTGACAAAGTTCTCGCAGCTCTGGGGATTATGGCAGGCGTCGATCAGCTTGAGCGGATCGGTTCCCAGCACGTCAAAACGACCCGGTGTGGGGCAACCCATAAGCGAAGCATCCAGCGCATCGTGGTCGAGCTCGCGGCCCAGATACCCCTCGCAAAGCATAATCGCGCACGCGGCATTCTGCGGCTGATAGGCCGGCTTGACCATGCTCGACGTATAAATCGCACGCGGCGTGGTGCAGCTAAACTCAACCGTGTCGCCCACATGCGCCGGCACTTTAGTCGTGGCGTGACTCACCACGAGCGGCACCACACCGCATTCACGGCAACGGGCATCCATCACGCGCTGAACGCTCGCCTCATGCGTGCCCTCGCCCAAAACAACCAAGCGCCCGGGTTTGATAACCGCAGCCTTCTCCCCCGCAATGGCCTCGAGCGTGTCGCCCAGGATGCGCGTGTGGTCGAGCCCGATGCCGGTAATGGCAACGGCGACGGGATCGGTCGCACTCGTGGCGTCCCACCGGCCGCCCATGCCAACCTCGAGCACGGCAACGTCCACCGCAGCCTTGGCAAAAACCACCAGTGCGGCAGCCGTCAGCAGGTCAAACGGCGTAATAGTGTACGCGCGCTCCCCCGCCGCCACACGACGGGCATTCACACGATGACCCGCCTCGACGGCGGCAGAAACGCCACGGGCAAAGGCCTCGTCGCTCACAACGTGCCCGTCAACCTCCATGCGCTCGGGATAACGCACCAGCTGCGGCGATGTATACAGTGCGGTCTTTAACCCCTCACCGCGAAGGATGGCAGCCGAAAAACGCGTGGTCGAAGTCTTGCCATTGGTGCCGGCAACCTGAATGCAATCGAAATACTCGTCCGGACGCCCCAGCTCATCGAGTATATCGACAACCGTCTCAAGCAGAGGCCCAGCATCCCCAGAAATCCGCCCCGTATCAGCAGCAAGTCCCACAGCCTCATCAAACGAAAGTAACTCAAACGAGAAAGGAACGACATACGACCCAGAACGCTTAGCCATAACCCAAAGTCCCCCATAACAGAAAAAGAGGCCCACCAAAAAGAATGAGCCCCTCGCGTTGACAATATCAGCCATTATCCGCTTGCAGCGAGATCAAGGCCACAACCCAGTGGCCCTAACCTACCAGTTGCAAACAACCACGTAAACGAACTAGGAGCGGCCCGACGCTTTGCTCGATACAAGTTCCGCACGCAAAGGACAGCACTAAATGTGCTGTCCGTCTTGCGCAGGACTGTTCGCAGTAGCGAGCAAAGCGTCGGGACGCGCCCCAGAGTAAACCTTACGAGAAGTCAGCAACCTGAGCAGTCAGCGCCGCCAGGATCTCCTTGAGCTCAGCTGCACGGTCTCTCTTCTTCTGGACCACCGCGGGCGCGGCCTTGGCCACAAAGCCCTCGTTGGCCAGCGTCTTCTCGCAGCCAGCGAGCTCCTTCTGGGCCGCGGCGATCTCCTTCTCCAGGCGTGCCTTCTCGGCCGAAAGGTCAACCTTGCCCTCGAGCACCACAAAGACCTCGACGCCGCTGTCAACAACGGCGATGCTCGCGGCCGGCTTCTCGACATCGGTGTCCATGACCAGCGAGGCGGTGTTTGCCAGCGGCTCAATGGTCGAACGCAGGCTCTCGAGCTTCTCGATGTCCTCGGCACCGGCGCGCACGACCACGTCGAGCTCCGCCTTGGGGCTTAAGCGATAACGCGAACGGGTGGCACGGGCGGCGGAAACGACGGCACGGCACAGCTCAAACGCGCGCTCGGCGGGCTCATCGACGTACTTGGCGTAGTCGGCGGGCTCGGGCCACTTGGCGATCATGAGCGCCTCGGCGCGGTTCACGTTGCCCTCGGCGTCCAGGTCGAGCACGCTCGCCGGCATGTTGTCCCAGATCTCCTCGGTAACAAACGGCATAAGCGGGTGCATCAGGCGAATGGAGGTGTCGAGCACAAAGATCAGGTTGCGCTGCGCCTGTAGACGGCCCTCGCCCTTCAGACGGGCCTTGGTGACCTCGACGTACCAGTCGCAGACCTCGTTCCAGAAGAACTGCTGCACGCCGCGGGCCATGTCGCCAAAGGTGTAGTTCTCAATACCCTCGGTGACCATCTTCACGGCCTTGGCCAGGCGGCTGAACATCCAAGCGTCGGCCGGCGTCTCCACGACAGGCTCGCCGGGCGTGTAGCCCTCCATGTTCATGAGCAGGAAGCGGCTGGCGTTCCAGATCTTGGTCACAAAGCTCTTGGCCTGGTCGGTACGCGGGCTGTCGATGAGCTTCTTGGTCTTCTTGTCGATGTTCGCGTCAAACTTGACGTCCTGGTTGTTGGTGCACAGCGTGAGCAAGTTGAAGCGCATGGCGTCGGCGCCGTACATGCCAATGAGGTCCATGGGGTCAACGCCGTTGCCCTTGGACTTGGACATGCGGCTGCCGTCCTTGGCCAAGATCGTCGGGTATATGACGACGTCCTTAAACGGCACCTCGTCCAAGAAATACAGCGAACTCATGACCATACGGGCGACCCACAGCGCGATGATGTCGCGTGCGGTGACGAGCGCCGTCGTGGGGTGATGGCCCTCGAGCAGCTCCGGCTTTTGCGGCCAGCCCTGCGTGGCGAAGGTCCACAGCTGCGAGCTGAACCAGGTGTCCAGCACGTTCTCGTCCTGATGCACGTGATGGCCGCCGCACTTGGGACACACATCGGTGTCCTCGGTGAGGGCGTCCTCCCAGCCGCAGTCCTCGCAGTAGAACACGGGGATGCGGTGGCCCCACCACAGCTGGCGGCTGATGCACCAATCCTTGAGGTTCTCCATCCAGGTGGTGTAGGTCTGCGTCCAACGCGCGGGGTGGAAGGTGACCTTGCCGGAGTTGACGGCGTCGAGCGCCGGCCCCTTGAGCTTGTCGACGGCCACAAACCACTGCTCGGACAGCCACGGCTCCAGCGCGGAGTCGCAACGGTAGCAGTGCATGACGGAGTGATCGAGGTCCTCGACGTGATCGAGCAGGTCGTGCTCCTCAAACCACTTGATGACGGCCTCGCGGCACTCGTCGCGGTTCATGCCGGTGAACTCGCCGTAGCCATCGACGACCACCGCGTGCTCATCGAAGATATTGATCTGCGGCAGGTCGTGGGCCTGACCCATGGCGTAGTCGTTGGGGTCGTGGGCCGGGGTGACCTTGACGAAGCCGGAGCCAAAGTTGGCATCGACGTGCCAATCCTCAAAGATGGGGATCTCGCGGTCGACGATGGGGAGCTTGACGGTCTTACCCACAAAGGCGGCCTTCTCGGGGTCCTTCGGGGAGACGGCGACGCCCGTGTCGCCGAGCATGGTCTCGGGGCGCGTGGTAGCGACGACGATGTAGTCCTGGCCGTTGACCGGCTCGGTCAGCGGGTAGCGCAGGTGCCACAGATGGCCCTTCTCGTCCTTATACTCGGCCTCGTCGTCCGAGATGGCGGTGGTACAGTTGGGGCACCAGTTAACGATGCGCTTACCACGGTAGATCAGGCCGTCGTGGTACCAGTCGCAGAAGACCTTGCGTACGGCCTGCGCGTAGTCCTCGTCCATGGTAAAGCGCTCGTTATCGAAGTCGACGGAGCAGCCCATGCGCTTGATCTGCTCGACGATGATACCGCCGTACTCGTGAGTCCAGTCCCAGCAGGCATCGACAAACTTGTCGCGGCCAATCTCCAGGCGGCTAATACCCTCGCTCTTGAGCTTTTTGTCGACCTTGGTCTGAGTGGCGATACCGGCGTGGTCGGTACCCAGCACCCAGCGCGTGGACTTGCCGCGCATGCGGGCCATACGGATGATGGCGTCCTGGATGGAATCGTCGGTGGCGTGACCCATGTGGAGCTTGCCGGTCACGTTGGGAGGCGGAATGGTGACGGTGCAGTCGCCCACGCCCTCACGGCGCTTGTAGTAGCCGCCGTCGAGCCACTTCTGCAGGATCGCCGGCTCGTTGGTCGACGGATCGTAGTTCTTGGGCATTTCTTCCATATATCTCTCCCTGTCCCACCGGGGAGGAATGTAGGCCCGATTTTCGCTCGGTCAAGTCCTGGGCTCGCTCGAAGACCACATTAAGTGGTCTTCGGCTCGTGCGGAATCTACGAAAATCGGGCTTACATTCCTCCCCTTAGGTATCAATTACTTCAGTCTGAATGACTTCGCTGAGGCTTAAACAAACACACAGAATAACACAGGTAGTTGGGGTTATTGCGTATATATAAAATAGCCTCCGACCGCGGGTAGTCGGAGGCTATTTGCAAGCACGTTTTTGGCTGGTTTACCCGTAGATGCGCCGGGGCTGTTCTTCGCCCTTTACGGAGGCTTCGGTCACGATGACCTTGGAAACACCCTCCTCGCTGGGGAGGTCGAACATCGTCTGCTGCAGCACGTCCTCGCAGATGGAGCGCAGGCCGCGGGCGCCGGTCTTGCGGGCTAGCGCCATGCGGGCGATCTCGTGCAGGGCGGCGTCCTCAAACTCAAGATCAACGTCCTCGAGCTGGAACATCTTGCGGTACTGGCGCACCACGGCGTTCTTGGGCTCGGTCAGGATCGACACCAAGTCGTCCTCGTCAAGCGCCTGCGTCTGGGTGACAACGGGCGTACGGCCCACGAACTCGGGGATCATGCCAAAGGCGTTGAGGTCCTGCGGGAGCACCTGACGCAGCAGGTCGTTCTCGTCGACCGAGGTGGGGCCGGCGATCTCGGAGTTAAAGCCCACGCCCTTGTTTCCCACGCGATCGGCGATGATCTTGTCCAGGCCCACAAAGGCACCACCGCAAATGAACAGGATGTTGGTCGTGTCGATCTGCAGCAGCTCCTGCTGGGGATGCTTGCGGCCGCCGGTGGGCGGAACGCTGGCCACCGTGCCCTCAAGAATCTTCAGCAGTGCCTGCTGAACGCCCTCGCCCGAAACATCGCGGGTGATGGACAGGTTCTCGGCCTTGCGGGCGATCTTGTCGATCTCGTCCACGTAGATAATGCCAACCTGCGCGCGCTCAATGTCGCCATCGGCAGCATTGATGAGCTTGAGCAGGATGTTCTCCACGTCCTCGCCCACATAGCCGGCCTCGGTGAGTGCGGTGGCATCGGCGATGGCAAACGGCACCTCGAGGATGCGCGCAAGCGTCTGGGCGAGCAGGGTCTTGCCGGTACCGGTGGGACCGAGCAGCAGGATGTTGGACTTGGCGAGCTCTACCTCGTCCATGCCGTCGTCGAACTGCGAGCCCATGCCGTCGTCAAAGGCAGACACCGCGGCGCCGCCCTCGATCACGCGGCGATAGTGGTTGTACACGGCCACCGACATGGCGCGCTTGGCGTCCTCCTGCCCCATGACATAGGCCGAAAGCTCGTCATAGATCTCGTGCGGCGTCGGCACGTGCGTGATGACCTGGCGGTCGTCCTCGAGCTCAAAGCCCTCGGCCTCGGGGTCCACGGCGGGCTGGGATACAGCCTGGCCGTGGTCGTTGAGGAAGCCCGGCAGCTTGCCGTTGCGAGCAGCGTCCATAAAGTCCGAAGCCAGCGACTCCTCAAGGATCTCGGAACAGGCGGCGACGCACTCGTCACAGATAAAGATGTTGGTCGGGCCCTTTACGAGGCGACGGACCTGGCCCTGCTCTTTTCCGCAAAAGGAGCAGCGGATGGGGTTGCCGTTCTCGTCAAAGTTGTCCTGCATGTTACCTGCCATCCTAGGCATCCTTCGCGGCGAGATCTCGCGAGGTGACGATACGGTCAATCAGGCCGTAGTCGAGGGCCTCGGCGGCGGTCAGGTAGTTGTCGCGCTCGGTATCGGCCTGGACCTTCTCGATGGGCTGGCCCGAGGCATCGGACAAGATCTGGTTGAGCTCGCGGCGGGTCTTCTTGATCTCCTCGGCCACAATCTCAATCTCGGTCTGCTGACCCTGGGCACCGCCGCTGGGCTGGTGAATCATGACTTTGGAGTGCGGCAGGCAGAAGCGCTTGCCCTTAGCGCCGGCCGAAAGCAGCACGGCGGCCATGGACGCGGCCATACCGACGCAGATGGTGGAGACCTGCGGCTTGATGAAGTTCATGGTGTCAAGAATCGCCAGGCCGGAGTAAACCTCGCCACCGGGCGAATTGATGTAGAGCGAGATATCCTTCTCGGCATCCTGGCTCTCAAGATGCAGCAGCTGGGCAACGACCAGGTTGGCGCTGACGGAGTTGATCTCCTCGCCCAAGAAGATGATGCGGTCGTTGAGCAGGCGCGAATAGATATCGTAGCTGCGCTCGCCGCGCGGCGTCTGCTCGATAACGTATGGCACGAGGGCGGAATCGAACTTAGCGATCATACGCATCTCCATTTCTCTCTTGCGGACCAAATTGGTTCTAGATAAACGTACGGTGCCCGCATGCTATGCATTGGCTGGCACCGTACGAAGCAACCGGATAACCGGCTATTAACTTTACCCCATCACGGGCACATACATGCGCTCGCGGGCAAGGTGGCGAGAATTACTCGGCGTCCTTGGCGGTCTCGTCGACCTCGGTCACCTTGGCGTTCTCGACCAGGTGGTCGACGGCCTTGGAGCGACGGATGGACTCGCGGACGGCAGGCATGCGGCCATCGGCGATGAACTCGGCCTTGGAAGCCTCGACGTCCTTGACGCCGGCCTTCTCGAACTCGGCGTTGATGTCGTCCTCGGTGACCTCAATCTTGAGCTCACGCGCGAGGGCGTCCAGAGCCAGGGACTCACGGGCAACGTCGTTGGCCTGCTTATGCAGGTCGCCGATGAACTGCTCCATGGTCAGACCGGAAGCGGGCAGCCAGGTGTCGAGCGTCATGCCGCGGGCAGCGAGGTTGGACAGGAAGTTCTGGCCAAGCTCCTCAAAGACGGACTGCTCGTAGTCGGCGTCCATCTCGTCGAGCTGCAGACGCTCGGCGAGAGCGGAGACGCAACGGTTCTCCTTCTCGGCCGGCAGGCGGGAAGCCTTGTCCTGCTCAATCTCAATCTTGATGGCGTCGCGCATGGCGTCGATGCTGTCGAAGCCAAAGTCGGACTTGACGAGCTCGTCGGTGAGCTCGGGGGTGTTGCGGACCTTGATGCCCTTGACGGTGACCTCGACGGTGTGGGTCTCGGCCTCCTCGCCCTCCTCGGCCTCGTCGGTCCAGGTGACGGACTTGACGTCGTCAACGTTGGCGCCGATCAGAGCCTCGTTGAACTCGGCGGGGTTGCTGTCGCTACCGGCGATGAGCATACGGCCCTCGGCGGCAAAGTTGTCGGCGTTCTCGACGGCCTTGAGGTCGACGGTAACGTAGTCCTCGGACTCGACAGCGCGGCCCTCGACATCCTCGAAGGTGGCACGGTAGTTGAGGAGCATCTCGACCTGGTTGTTGATCTCGGACTCGGTGACCTCCGCAGGGGGCATCTCGATCTCGACAGCGTCGAAGGAGGAGAGCTCAGCGGCGGGACGCAGGGAGAACTCGACGGTGTAGGTGTAGTCCTCGTGATCCTTAGCGAGGTCGAGGTCCTTGTAGTCACCGTTCTTGGTGGGGACGATGTCCAGCTCGTTGAGGACGGCGGGCTCGTTGGCGGCGATCAGGTCGTTGGTGGCCTGAGCGAGGGTAGCCTCGGCGCCAAGAGCAGAGTCGATAACCGGACGGGGAGCCTTACCGGCGCGGAAGCCCGGGAAGCGGTACTTCTTGGCGGTGTCCTTGTAAGCCTTCTTGATCGCGGCGTCGACGTCGGCGGCCGGGATGGTGACCGTAGCGGTGAGCTTGGCGTCCTTGACGTCAGAAGCGGTGATGTTCAACACGTTCCTCCTCATACTGCCCAGCTTATCTGAGGTGCTGGTACCTTTATGCAACAAAGAGTCGCGACGGCCAGGGCCGACGCAGATGCGTTGGTGCGGGCGAAAGGACTCGAACCTTCACGGGAATCCCACCAGAACCTAAATCTGGCGCGTCTACCAATTCCGCCACGCCCGCATGAGCGCACAGATTAGGAATGATAGCAGATACGAGCGACAAGCGCACGCACACGTTTTACAGGCTCACGACCTCACCACGAGTGCAAAAGGCGGGTCGAGTTGCCCCGCCCCGCCAATTACGACTTGTTCGCCGACCCGCTACTCCCCCAGCAGCGCTTTCTCCGGCGTGATGGGCAGCGAGCGGACCTGGTGGCCCGTGGCGTGTGCGACGGCCGAGGCCACGGCGGCGAGCGGCGTGTTGATGACGACCTCGCCGATCGACTTGGCGCCAAACGGGCCCGTCGGCTCGTAGCTCGGCTCAAAGGCCACGCGAATGCTGCCGATATCCAGGCGCGTAGGCAGCTTGTAGCTCATAAAGTTGCCGGTGCGCAGGCGACCGCGGTCGTCATGCTCGACGATCTCGTAGAGCGCGTGACCGATGCCCTGGGCAATGCCGCCCTCGGCCTGGACGCGCGCGAGCGCCTCGTTGATCACGGTGCCGCAATCGACGGCAGCGGCGTAATCCACCACGGTCACCTTGCCGGTGGCCTTGTCAACCTCGACCTCGGCAATGCCGGCCATAAACGGCGGGGGCGAAACGGGCAGGCAGGCAGAGGCGTGCGAAGTCAGCGCGTCACCGCCCGCGATGTTCTTGACGCACAGGTTGGCAAAGTCTCGCAGCGTAAGGTAGCGACCGTGCTCGCGCGCAGCACGCTCGTCGGACAGGCGCACGTACTGGCCGTCGAAGACCACGTCGGCGGCGTCAACGTCCCACATCTGGGCGGCCTTGGCGCAAATCTTCTGGCGCAGCTCGGTCGCGGCGTTCTTGGCGGCAAGGCCCGTCACGTAGGTACCGGAGCTCGCGTACGAGCCGGCGTCGAACGGCGACACATCGGTGTCCACGCCGCGCACCACAATGAGCGAGCTCTCCACGCCCAGCTCCTCGGCGGCAATCTGCGCCAGGATCGTGTCGACGCCCATGCCGTTATCGGTGGCGCCGGTGCCGATGGTAATGAAGCCGTCCTCTTCCAGGCGCATGTCGATGCCGGCGATATCCACGTTGGAAATGCCCGAGCCCTGCATGGTGAGCGCACAGCCCAGAGCACGCACGCGGTCGCCCAGGTCGACGGCCAGCGGCTTGTCGCGCCAACCGATCATGTCCATCGCTCGCAGCAGGCAGCGGTCGAGCGCGCAGGCGTTGAGCTTCTCGTTGTAGTACTGCGGCATGATCTCGCCCTCGCGCACCATGTTCTTAAGGCGCAGGTCGGCGGGGTCCATGTGCAGCATGTCGGCGAGCTCGTTGACGGCGCTCTCCACGGCAAACTGGCCCTGGGTGGCACCGTAGCCGCGATACGCGCCGCCGCGGTTGGTGTTGGTGTAGACGGCGTCCCACCTAAAGCGGCTCGCCTTCACATGGTTGTAAATCGGCAGGCTCTTGTGGCCCGAAAGGCCGATCGTCGTGGTGGCGTGCTCGCCGTACGCGCCGGCGTTGGACAGCGTGTGCAAGTCGATGGCCGTGATGGTGCCGTCGTTCATGGCGCCCAGCTTAACGGTCATCTGCATCTGGTGGCGCGAGTTACCCGCGGTGATAGTCTCCTCGCGGGTGTAGCAGCAGTAGCTCGGACGGCCAGTCTGCTGGGTCACGAACGCAACGAAGATCTCGCAGCAGCCCGTCTGCTTGGAGCCAAAGCCGCCGCCGATGCGCGGCTTAATGACCTGCACCTGCGACTGCGGAATGTCGAGCGACTGCGCGACCATGCGGCGCACGTGGAAGGGCACCTGTGTAGAGGTGGTCACCGAGATACGCCCGAACGCGTCGGTCGTCGCAAAGGCGCGGAAGGTTTCCATGGGCGCGGTCTGCGTGGCCTGGCTGGTGTAAGTGCGCTCAAAGACGATGTCGCTCTGGGCGAAGGCCTCGTCCAGATCGCCATAATCGCTGGTACCGCTGCACACCAGGTTGCGCGGAACATCGCCGCCCTGCGGGAACATAAAGCTCACGTCGCCCTCGGGGTGGACCACGATGTCGTTATCGAGTGCCTGGGTAAAGTCGAGCAGGGGCTCGAGCACCTCGTAGTCGACCTTGATGAGCTTGAGCGCCTTGTCGGCGGCCTCCTCGGTCTCGGCGGCGACGATCGCCACCTCCTCGTTTTGGTAGCGCACGAGGTTCTCGAGGATCAGGCGGTCGTAGGGACTCGGCTGCGGATAGCTCTGGCCGGCGATGGTAAAGCGGCGCTTGGGCACGTCCTCGTAGGTGTAGACGCCAACCACGCCGGGCACCTTCAGGGCGCGCGACGTGTCGATGGAGCGGATCTTGGCGCGGGCATAGGGGCTGCGCTTGAGTTTGACGATCAGGGCCCCGGCGGGCACCAGGTCGCCCGTGTAGACCGGACGGCCCTCGAGCAGGGCCTTCGAGTCCTTCTTGGGCTGCTTGTGGGTGATCTGCTTGTAGGAGACGCCGTCGCAGCTGGTGTCGTTGACCGGCAGCTCGGGCATCTCAAAGCCCACATGCACGCCGGACTCGTTAAGAAAGCGGACGATGGCGCGCAGCTGGCTCTCATAGCCGCTGCAACGGCAGAGGTTGCCGGCGAGCTGGCGTGAGAGTTCCTCGCGCGTGGCGACGAGGCTCGGGTCCTCCTTGGCGG
>UQMW01000034.1 GCA_900542275.1 uncultured Collinsella sp. | reverse complement strand
AAGCACTTAATGTGCTTTCCGTCTTGCGCAGGACTGTAGAGCAGCAAACTTAACCCCCGCCCTCAGCCCCGGAGACCCTCCCGGATGGCCCCGAAAAATTTTTTCAAAAAAGTTGTTGCGCGCCGGACAGACTTCTGTGTATACTAATCCCCGCAGCGCACGCGAGCGGAAACAAACGCGAACGCCTGCCTGGGGAGTTAGCTCAGTTTGGTTAGAGCGCCGGCCTGTCACGTCGGAGGTCGCGGGTTCGAGCCCCGTACTTCCCGCCAACGCAATTAAAGCCACGTCTTCGGACGTGGCTTTTTGCGTTTGATGCACTTTGTTTCGATAGAACGATCGCCCCGGCGCATCTTCGCCCAGAATCCCCGCGCCTTCGGGAACGCAAGTAAAATCTAATAAGTATATTTGTCTGAACAACAGCTTTGTTGCGCAACACCTGTTCAACGAGACAGGGGGTTAGGTTATACTAAATTGCACTGTAGGCCGCATTTGATGCATTTCGCTCCAAGCGCGGCGCTCAGTGGATATCCGATTTACTATTTGGATATCCTGCGGTCATTTAGCGTCTCGACACAAGCTCGGCCCCGGAGCTCGTTCGAGCTGTTCGTATTCCTTGAAAGGGGAAAAATGGACATATCGAGGAAGACTGATTACGCCCTTCGTATGCTGGCGATGCTTGCCGAGGATCCGGAGTGCTTGCTTTCTGTTCGCACCGCTGCCGAAGAGGTCAATGTCCCGTATTCGTTTGCCCGCTCGATTCAGCACGGTTTGGTCCAGGCCGGTATTGTGGAGAGCCTGCGTGGCGTCCACGGTGGCATGCGTCTCAAGGTCAGTCCGGACGACGTTACTATCCGCCAAGTCGTCGAGGCCGTTCAGGGTCCTATGGTTATGAACGATTGCACCGCGCCCGATGGTGACTGTGCGCGCATGGGCGCGTGCTGCTATCATCCCCTGTGGGCCGGAGCTCAGGCGTTGATGCGCGACTACCTCGATTCCGTTTCGCTCGGCGATATCGTCGCTCACCGCCAGTTCCCGGCTGTTGATCCCAAGTTCGCCGACCGCGATGCGTTTCCCGAGTACGCCACCTGCGCGTGCGCTTGCCGGGAGGAATAGCGCAGCATAAGGAGCATTGCCATGATTCAGGACCCCTTTCGTTCGATGATTCGTTCGGAAGGGGTCCTGCGTTATCGCGACCTTCCGTGGCGCCGCACGCGCGACCCGTATATCATCTGGCTTTCCGAGGTCATGCTGCAACAGACGCAGGTGCCGCGCGTGGAGACGCGCATGCCGGCGTGGCTCGATCGCTTTCCGACCATTCAGGCGCTCGCTCAGGCCGCTCCTTCCGATGTTTTGGACGCTTGGCAGGGGATGGGCTACAACCGACGCGCTCTGGCGCTCCATAGGGCCGCGCAGTGCGTTGTGGAGGACTGGGATGGGGAGTTTCCGCGCGAGACGCGCGATCTGGTCGCGCTGCCCGGTATTGGCCCGGCGACGGCGCAGGGCATCCGTGCGTTTGCGTTTGATCTTCCGGGTGTGTATCTGGAGACCAACGTGCGCACGGTCTTTCTGCATCATTTCTTTCCCGATGTGCCGGCTGTCCCCGATCGCGAGCTGGTGCCGCTGATTCAGGCCGCCTGTCCGGCAGCCCCCGGCACGGCGGCGGACGAGATCGCACCCTTTGCCGTGCCGCTCGATGATGCCGACACGCCGCGCGCGTGGTATTACGCGTTGCTAGATTACGGCGCATATCTAAAAAAGACGTTGCCCAATCCGTCCAGGCGCTCGGCGGGCTATAGCCGTCAATCAAAGTTTGAGGGCTCGCGTCGCCAAAAGCGCGCCCACATTGTGCGCATGCTGCTGGCGGCGCGCGATGGGCAGCCGGCAGGCATTACGCTCGATGAAGCCGTTGCAGGCGTTAACGAGATGGAGACGGCAGCCGGTCGCGGGCCGGTCGAGTGCGACTTGATCGCGGGCATTCTAGCTGACTTGGAGCGCGAGGGCTTTTGCCGAGCCGAGGACGATCGTTGGTTGAGCGTGTAGCCCGCTCAAATCTGAAGAACGGGATTGTAAGGTTTAAATTCTCGGCATGAGGGCATCCTAAAGACGAGGCCGCTCGAAGCCTACGGGCGGCATGCGTTGAAGGGAAGTACACCTATGGATTTTGAGAATTCCCAAACCAAGAAGAACCTCGAGACCGCTCTTGCCGGTGAGTCCCAGGCACACACCAAGTATCGCTACTATGCCTCCAAGGCCAAAAAGGACGGCTACGTTCAGATCTCGAATATCTTTGCCGAGACGGCGGGCAACGAGTCCGAGCACGCCAAGCTGTGGTTTAAGTATCTGCACGACGGCGCCGTCCCCGATACCCTGGACAATCTGCGTGATGCCGCTGCGGGCGAGAACTACGAGTGGACCACGATGTACGACGAGTTCGCCAAGACCGCCGAGGAGGAGGGTTTTGCCGAGATCGCCGAGAAGTTCCGTGGCGTCGCCGCCGTCGAGAAGGCCCACGAGGAGCGCTACAACAAACTCGTCGAGCGCATCGAGTCGGGCGAGGTGTTTGAGCGTGAGGGCGTGAAGGTGTGGAAGTGCCTGAACTGCGGGCACCTGCACGTTGGTGCCGAGGCGCCTGAGGTGTGCCCGGTGTGCAACCACCCGAAGGCGTACTTTGAGGAGCGGGTGGTGAACTACTAGCGCGTGGCGCTGGCGTGAGCTGGGCCGGGAGGGCCGGACTACCTTCCCTCCTCGCTCACGGCTTCGCAGGGTCGCGTTGAGGGAAGGCGATCCGGCCTCCCGCCCTGCGCTCCGGCGTTGGGTCGTCGCGTGCTCGTTACAGAAAAGCTGATAAGAAGTTTGTGTGCCGCCCCTTATGGGGCGGCACGTTTTTGTGGGGGCCGGTTGGGGCGGTGACGTTGCTTAGAGGGTACATTGGGTAGCGTTGGCTATTCGTTTCCTCTTGTGAGGTGTTGGTTATGGGTAAGAAGTCTCGGGCTCGGGTTGCTGCGGCGGGAACTCGCAAGGATCCTGGTCGTCGGGTTGCCGAGGGTAAAAAGGTCGATCGTGCCGAGAAGGACAAGAAGGTTGGTGCACACGCTCATCCCGACTGGGCGCCTCATCTGAATTCGGCGAGTGAGGACTTGACTGCCAAGCTGTTCACTATGGTCGAGGTCATCTTGGGTGTGGTGCCCGTGGTGGTTATCGGTTTGTTCTTGGCCTCGAAGGACGCCACGAGCGTGGATAAGCTCACCGAGGTCTTTTCGCAGGAGCCCTCGATGGTGGTCACGTTTATTTCTGCGTGCTTGCAGCCGTTTGTGGCGTACATGCTGTATATGGTCTACCGCAAATACTGCGAGGGCGACGCTGGTTTCGTCGCCGGCAACCTGATCGGTCTTTTGTGCTCCGAGATCCTACTGCTCAATATCCCGGGCGTCATCGGTATGGGCATCTTGCTGTGGCGTGTCTGGCGCAACGTCGCCCCGCACTTTGAGAGCTGGCTGTTTGAGCGTCGCGTAATGGGCGTGCTGGTCGACATCGCGGGCTCACTCGTGATCCTAGTCCTAGCGTTTATGTGTGCCACCGCAGCTCGAGGTCTCGCGGGCATGTAATCTGCTTTCACCGGCTGCGGAGCGCGGGGCAACTGCTGGCTTTACCGCTCTGGGCGTCAGACCCGCGGCGTATCCCTTTCCCTCTCGCTCACGGCTGCGCAGGGTCGCGCGAGGCAAAGGCATACGCCGCGGGCCTGACGACGCGGGCTTGCCAACGAGTTTTGGCTCATAGAATGGTTTGTGTGCCGCCCCTTTGGGGCGGCACTTTTTGTGTGGGTGGACAGTTAGTTCAGATACGTATAAATCGAGCTGCTTAATAGCTGGGTTTGGCGCCTTCGGACGCCTTTAGACGACCTGAAGCGCTTGATTTTGGGCTTTAAATGCCCGTTTTGAGGACCAAATAACACTTAACTAAGCGTCTGAACGCTTCGTTAGGGGGTCTGATTTATACATATCTGAACTAACTGTCCAGGCTGCTTCGCTTGGGGCTGTCACGTTTTACTTGAGGTCCCGGTCTCCACAATTTTCGTCAAGCTTTTGGTTAGATTTTGGTCAGCTGGCGTAAGGGTGGAAGGCCAAAAGATTGTTGGCGAAAAAAGCTCAGAGAAAGTGCTGGTAGGGGAGTTGTTGAGCTTTTCGACAGCTTTTGAGCAAAAGAAACTTTGTGGCTATTGCCGGCGATTGCGTTGTCGCGGTCATGGCGGTGCGGGATGCTGGTCGTAAGCGTCGAATGCCCCGATTTTGGAGGCCAGCATGGATCTGTTTCTTGAGACTCCGCAGCAACAAGCTGAGCGCATGCTGCGTCAGCAGCAACGACTCATGGAGATGCAAATGCAAGGGGTAGCCGCTCAGCCGCCTGCGCAAAATGCCACGCCTGCGGGCGAATCGGCACCAGAGGCCTATTCCGTACAGCAAGATTCATATGCGCAGGAGCTCGCGTTCGACAAACGCCGCGCGCGCCGCCGCCGTTTGGGCCAGCGCCTGCGCACATTGGCGATGATCGTGCTCATCCCGCTGGGGCTTGCGGCCATCTTTCTGGCGTCGTATGCCCTCACGTGCATTCTCAACGGCGCATCGCCCAACGAGGTGCTCCAGCATCTAGCGGCCCTGGGCCAGCGCCTAGGCGACGTCATAACAACCATCCGCACCGGCTGGGAGAGCTAGCGTTTTAGCGCCCACGGCTCTAAGAGAAATTTGTCTGCAAGGCAGTGAGTGATCCGTGTGTATGGCGGGGTAAGATTGATCGCGGTTTTGATTGGTGCTCGATTGGGTTTGTTGGGCGGAGTTTATGTCTGCTATTGATGTTGTGCTTGTTGTAATCGCCTTAGTGGCGGTGGGAGTTGCTGCGGTTTGCGCCCTGCAGCTTAAGGACCTTCGTGCCGAGTTGCGGGAGCGTGGCGACAGTAGCGCGGAAACGCTGGCAGCACTCGAGCAGGCCAACAACGCGCTCGATGCCCTGAACGTCGCGCTGGCCGAAACACGCCGCACGGCCAATGCCATCGCGCAGCAGCAGACGACCGATGCGGCCGTGGAGCAGCAACGTTACCTGGCCATCGCACGCGAGTTCTCGCAAGCTGGTGACCGGATGGATGACCTGCGCCGTGAGACGGCCCAACAGCTTGGCGCCAACCGCGAGGGCATCGAGCACCGCCTGGACAAGGTTCGCGAGACGGTTGATGCCCAGCTGGGCGCCATCCGCAAGGACAACAACGTGCAGCTCGACCAGATGCGCGCGACGGTGGACGAGAAGCTCTCCCGTACGCTCAACGACCGTCTGTCTGCATCGTTTAAGCAGGTGAGCGACCAGCTCGAGGCCGTGTACAAGGGCCTGGGCGACATGCAATCTATCGCCACCGGCGTAGGCGACCTCAAGCGTGTGCTGGGCAATGTGAAGGCGCGCGGTATTTTGGGCGAGGTGCAGCTGGGTGCGATCCTGACGGACATCCTCACACCCGACCAGTATCTGGAAAACGTTGCCACCAGGCCCGGAGCCTCGGAGCGTGTTGAGTTTGCCGTCAAGCTGCCGGTGGACGAGGGCGATCCCGTGCTGCTGCCGATTGACTCCAAGTTTCCGGGCGACGCGTACGAGCACTTGCTCGACGCGCAGGAGTCGGGCGATGCGGAGACCGTGGCGGCTGCGCGCAAGACGCTCGACACTATGGTCAAGCGCGAGGCCAAGGACATCTGCGAAAAGTACCTGAGTGTGCCGGCAACGACCAACTTTGGCATTATGTTCGTTCCGTTTGAGGGACTGTACGCCGAGGTCGTCAGCCGCCCCGGGCTTATCGAGACCCTGGGCCGCGACTATCACGTCAACGTTGCCGGTCCCAGCACCATGGCGGCCATCCTCAACAGTCTGCAGATGAGCTATCAGACGTTTAAGTTGCAAAAACGTACCGACGACGTGCTGCGCGTGCTCTCCGCCGTCAAGGCCGAGCTGCCGCGCTATCAAAAGGCGCTGCGCCGCGCCCAGCAGCAGATCGAGACCGCGGGCAAAACGGTCGAGGGTATCATCACCACGCGCACCAACGTCATGGAGCGCAAGCTCAAGGACATCGACGCGCTGGAAGACGCCGACCAAGCCGATGAGATCTTGGGGCTCACGCCCGCGGGCCTTCCCACAGACCAAGAAGATGAGGACTAATTGCAACAAGACGGCGGGGCACCGGCGCAAACGCGGATGCCCCGCTGCTTTTCGCATCGTGCTTGCCTGAAGTGCGCTTCAATGTGCAACAATGGCGTTTCGCCCTATCAGACGCGAAAGGAAGCCCATGTCTCAGAGAAGCACCAGTCCGCTGAAACGCTCCACCGTGCGCCGCACGCTACAGCGTTTTTGGGACGTCACACGCACGCAGCCGCTGATTGTCTTTCTCTCGGTGTTCTCGTCGGCGGGCTACATCTTTTTGCTGACGTTTGCCAATACCTATGTGATGGCCCTCATTGTCGACCGCGTTCAAGCCGGTCCCGTGGCGGGTGACCAGGTGTTTGAGGTCTTCGGCCCCTATATCCTGGCGCTCGTACTCGTTAACCTGGTGGGTCAGATCCTCTCCAAGCTACAGGACTACACCGTCTACAAGCTCGAAATCGCAGGCAACTATCACCTGGCGCGTCTGTGCTTCGACACGCTCTCCAACCAATCCATGACATTTCACACCAGCCGTTTTGGCGGATCGCTCGTTAGCCAGACGAGCCGTTTTATGAGCGGCTATACGGGACTGGTGGACGTGACGGTGTATTCGCTCATTCCCACCATCACCTCGGTCGTCTGCACGGTGGCGGCACTCGCCCCGGTGGTGCCCACATTTACCGTGATCCTGGTGGGCATCATGGTCGTCTACATTGCGTTTGTCTGGCTTATGTACAAGCGCATCATGCCGCTTTCGGCCGCGACGTCCGCCGCGCAGAATAAGCTCTCGGGCGTGCTGTCCGACGCGGTCACGAACATCTTGGCCGTCAAGACCTGCGGGCGCGAGGACTTTGAACGCGATCTGTTCGACGCCGCCGATCGTGCCGCGCGCGACGCCGAGACGGTCTCGATGCACGCCATGATGCAGCGCAACTTTACGACCTCGGGCCTTATCGTCATCACCATGGCCGTGGTGAGTGTGTTCGTGGCGGGCGGCAACGCGTGGTTTGGCATCTCGGCCGGCTCGCTCGTCATGATCTTTACCTACACGTATAACCTCACCATGCGTCTGAACTACGTAAGCTCCATGATGCAGCGCATCAACCGCGCGCTCGGTGATGCGGCCGAGATGACGCGCGTGCTGGACGAGCCGCGGCTGGTGGCAGACGACGAGAACGCTCCCGAGCTTAAAGTGACCGAAGGTGCGATTGATTTTGAGCACCTGAGCTTTGCATATCGTGACGCCGCGGCGGGCGAGAACGTGTTCGACGACCTGACGCTTCACGTGGCGGCGGGCCAGCGCGTGGGCCTGGTGGGTAAATCGGGCTCGGGTAAGACGACGCTCACCAAGCTGCTGCTGCGCCTGGACGATGTTCAGGGCGGCCGCGTGCTCGTGGACGGTCAGGACGTCTCGCGCTGTACGCAGCAGAGCCTGCGCCGTCAGGTTGCCTACGTGCCGCAGGAGGCGCTGCTGTTCCACCGCTCTATTCGCGAAAACATTGCCTACGGTCGTCCCAACGCCACCGACGAGCAGATTCGCGAGGCCGCGCGCCTGGCCAATGCCCTGGAGTTTATCGACCGCCTGCCCCGTGGCTTTGACACCATGGTGGGCGAGCGCGGCGTCAAGCTCTCGGGCGGCCAGCGCCAGCGCGTGGCTATCGCCCGCGCCATCCTAACCGACGCGCCGATTCTGGTGCTCGACGAGGCGACCTCTGCCCTCGATAGCGAGTCCGAGGCGTTGGTGCAGGAAGCTCTCGAGAACCTGATGCGCGGCCGCACCTCCATTGTGGTGGCGCATCGCCTGTCCACCGTGGCGGCGCTCGACCGCATCGTGGTGCTGGCGGATGGCGAGATCGTCGAGGACGGCACGCATGTGCAGCTCGTCGAGGCGGGCGGCGAGTACGCGAGCCTGTGGAGCCGTCAGACCGGCGCATTCTTGGAGGCGTAAACGTCTCGGACGTGGGACAATTGTGCCCATAAGTTTATTGTGCCGTTGAGCCGAGGAGTCGTTATGCCACGCGAGACCAATGCCGCCAAGCGCGAGCGCGCCATCGAGGTGTGTGAGCGCCTCAACCGTCGCTATGGCCCGGTCGAGTGCTTTTTGGACCACGAGAATCCCTTCCGCCTGCTGATCGCGGTGTTGCTTTCGGCGCAAACGACCGATGCGCAGGTCAACAAGGTGACGCCGCGGCTGTTTGCCCAGTGGCCCACGCCCGAGGCCATGGCACAGGCGAGCGTGGCCGATGTGGCCGATACTATCAAGTCACTCGGCTTCTACAAGAGCAAAGCCAAGCATGCCGTCGAGGCCGCGCAGATGATCGTCGCCGACTATGGCGGCGAGGTGCCGGCCGACATGAAGGAACTCGTGAAGCTGCCGGGCGTGGGGCGCAAGACGGCAAACATCGTGCTCAACGTGGGGTTTGGCATCGTGGAGGGCATTGCAGTCGATACACACGTCAACCGCATTGCGCACCGCCTGATGCTGAGCCCCAAGACGCACGCCAAGGAGCCGCTCAAGACCGAGCAGGATCTGCTCAAGATTTTGCCGCACGAGTATTGGGAGTCGGTCAACCACCAGTGGATCACCTTTGGCCGCGAGATTTGCGACGCCCGCAAACCCAAGTGCGACGAGTGCCCACTGGCAGATTTGTGCCCCAGCGTGCGCGTAGCGGGGTAGGGCGGAACGCATCTTCGTCTGGCGTTTTTTGCGGGGCTGGGTTTGCCCTTGAGCCGGAGTCCTCTCCATGCGCTACCATGGCAGACAATGTATTTGACGTACGACCCGCCGAGCTTGCCCCGGCGGGCTTTTGGCGTTGCGATGCCGGAGGAACAGCATGCTCATTCACCGTATAGCCGCGCAGCTCTACACTGCCGAGGCGCTGCAGACTGTCGAGGCCGGACTCGATGCCGGCGAGGACGTGACGCTGGCCGTGTCTCAGTCGGGCCGAACGCTTATGGCCGCCGCTCAGTTTGCGCGCCGCCCGCGCCCCACGGTCTACATCGTGAGTGGCGAGGATGCGGCCGATCGTGCCGCGCGCAGCCTTGCCGCCTACGTGGGCCTGGCGCACGTGTGCCGTTTTCCCGAGCGCAAGGACTATCCGTGGCGCGAGCAGGCGCCCGACGATGCCGTGGTGGCGCAGCGCTGCGAGGCTCTGGGGCGCATCGTGCGCGGGGACAACTGCATCATGGTTGCCTCGGCCCGCGCGCTGCTGCGCTGCGTGCCGCCGGTCGAGAGCCACTACTGGGAGTCCACGACCTTTGCGGTGGGAGAGGAGATTCCTTTTGACGAGGTGCCGCATCGCCTGGTGGGCATGGGCTACACCAATGCCGGCGCCGCTGATGCGCCCGGTCTGTTCCGCATTCACGGCGACACCGTCGAGGTGTTCCCCGCACAAGAGAAAGCGCCCGTGCGCATTGAGTTCTTTGGCGACGAGATTGACCGCATCCGCCGCATGGTGAGCTCAACGGGGCAGACCATCGGCAACGAGGACAGTATCGAGATCTTCCCGTGCCGCGAGCTGGCGCTTACCGACGAGGCCGTCCACAACATGCATGTGGCGCTCTATCGCGCCAGCCAGGACGACAGCAAGCTGGCGGCGCTGCTCGAGATGGTGGATGCGCGCATCGTCACGCCCGAGCTCGACCGCTTTTTGCCGGTGATGTACGGCCAGACCGTGAGCCCGTTGGCGCACGTGGGCGGCAAGGCGCTCGTGGTTCTGTCCGAGCCGCGCTCGCTGTTCGACGATTGCCTGCGCGCCTACGAGGATATCGAGGCGCGTGCCGGCGAGGCGGGGATTGACCGTCTAGACGGCTTGTACGTGCGCGCCCAGCAGCTCGACTTTGGTGCCCAGCAGCGTTTGAACTACGTGAGCCTCATCCGTGCCGGCGGTGCGGTGACGGCCGAGCTCAAGATTGAGCAGCCGGCCATCGCAGGCTCGGACAACCGTTTTATGACGCGCATCCAGGAGGTCGTGGGCAAGCGCTATGCCTGCGTGTTTGCCATCCCCGACCGCGGTGCGCGCGAGTCGATGGAGCTCACCTTTGGCGACGAGGGCATAACCTTTGAGGAGTCACTGACGGCCGCCCCCGAAAACGCTGGCGTCATTGGCGAGCGCGTGCGCGTGGCGGCGGCGGATTCTGCCGACCGTGCTGTTCGCCAGGAGGCCCATGCTTCCATTCGCGAGCGCAAGGCCGACGCGCTCAACGCCCGCTCGCTCGAGGCAGGTGCCGCCCAGGCTGCCGCCGGTGCCGCCGTGCCCACCATCTCGCGCGGACGCGTGACCTTTGTCGATGCCGCCTTGCCGCAGGGCGTGGTGGTGCCCGACGCCAATTTGGCAGTGTTCTCGATCGCCGACCTCAACGCCCGCATGGATGCCAACCGCGCGCGCAGCCGCCGCAAGGTTGACATTACGCAGATCACCTTCCCGTTTAAGCCGGGCGATTACGTGGTGCACGCCACCCACGGCATCGCGCTCTTTAGCGAGATCGCGCGCCAGGAAGTGGGCGGCAAGGAGCGCGACTACTTTTTGCTGGAATATGCCGATGGTGACAAGCTCTACGTGCCGCTCGAGCAGGTCGACCGCATCACGCGCTATGTCGGTCCCGACGGCGACAAGCCGCGCCTGACCAGGCTCAACACCGCCGACTGGACGCGTGCCACCAACAAGGCGCGCAAGAATGCCAAAAAGCTGGCGTTTGACCTGGTCGACCTGTATACGCGCCGCTCGTCGATTACCGGTATCGCCTGTCCGCCCGACACGCCCGAGCAGATCGAGATGGAGCAGAGCTTCCCTTACGATGAGACGCGCGACCAGCTGGAGGCCATTGCCGACATTAAGGCCGACATGGAGGCACCCAAGCCCATGGACCGCCTGCTCTGCGGCGACGTGGGCTTTGGCAAGACCGAGGTCGCCCTGCGTGCGGCGTTTAAGTGTGTGGACTCCGGCCGTCAGGTCATGGTGCTCTGCCCCACGACCATTTTGGCCCAGCAGCACTACGAGACATTCTTTGAGCGCTTTGCCCCGTTTGGCCTTGAGGTCGAGGTGCTCAGCCGCTTCCGTACGCCGGCGCAGCAAAAGCGCGCACTCAAGGCGTTTGCCGAGGGCACGATCGATGTGCTCATCGGCACGCACCGCCTGCTTTCGGCCGATGTGAACCCCAAGAACCTGGGCCTGGTGATCATCGACGAAGAGCAGCGCTTTGGCGTGCAACACAAGGAACAGCTCAAGAACCTGCGCGAGCAGATTGACGTGCTCACGCTTTCGGCTACGCCCATCCCGCGTACTATGCAGATGGCCACGAGCGGTGTGCGCGACATGAGCCTGATCACCACGCCGCCGACTGGGCGTCGTCCCGTGATCGTGCACGTGGGGGAGTACGACCCCGATGTGGTGAGCGCGGCGATTCGCCTGGAGGTGGGTCGCGGCGGCCAGGTGTACTACGTGTCCAACCGCGTCAAGACCATCGACGACGCCGTGGCGCGCGTGCACGAGGCCGCGCCCGAGGCGCGCGTGGGCGTGGCGCACGGCAAGATGAGTCCGCGCGAGGTCGAGGACGTGATGATCGAGTTCGCGACCAAAAAGATCGACGTGCTCATCGCCACGACCATCGTGGAGAGCGGCATCGACAACGCGACCGCCAACACGCTGATCATCGAGGACTCACAGCGCCTGGGTCTGGCGCAGCTCTACCAGCTCAAGGGCCGTGTGGGTCGCTCTGCCACGCAGGCCTACGCATACTTTATGTTCCCGGGCGAGCTGCCGCTCACCGAGGAGGCAACGGCGCGCCTGACTGCACTGTCCGAGTTCCAGGACCTGGGCAGCGGCATGCGCATCGCCATGCGCGACCTGGAGATCCGCGGCGCCGGCTCGCTCATGGGCGCCGAGCAGCACGGCAACCTGTCGAGCGTGGGCTTTGACCTGTTTACGCAGATGTTGGGCCAGGCAGTGGCCGAGGCGCGCGGCGATGACGACGCCGGCGTGGAGGCGGCGAGCGTGGGTATTAACCTGCCGGCCGACTACTTCTTGTCCGAGGAGTACCTGCCGGCAGTGGACCAGCGCGTGCTCGTGTACCGTAAGCTCGCAGCGGCCGAGGACCTGGAGAGCATCGACGAGGTGCAGGAAGAGACTGAGGCCGCGCACGGCGAGCTGCCGTTGGCGGGACTCAACCTGTTCAACCGCGCGCGCATCCGTATTCGCGGCGAGCGCCTGGGGCTCGAGAGCGTTACGCTCAGCGGCGGCCGCATCACGTTTTTGGGCGTAGACGTGCCCAAGAAGGTGGCCTTTGAGCTTAAGACCCGCTATGGCGCGGTGAACTTCCCTAAGAGCCGCAAGCTGTCGGTACCCTACAAGGCGGGCGCCGGTGCGGGCAGCGGCCTGGGTCGCGGCCTCGATGCCAACGACGGCACCGGCCCCGTGGCCGCGGCGCTCATGCTGCTGCAGCAGCTGGGTGCTAGTGATGATGACTAACAAGTAGGGGACGTGGCGGGACGAAGTCATCTTTGCCCCGCCATCTCGCAGATTGATTTGAGCCTCATCGAAAGGAAAGCATGTTCGGATACATCTACAAGAAAGATGTCGCCATTATCGCGGTTGTCCTGTGCCTTTGTCTGGGCGTGGGCAGCTTCTTCGATTATCAGATCTCGAGCGCGCTGTTCAACATCGGCAGCATGTACGGTCGCTTTATCGAGGCCGCCGGCGAGCTGCCGTTCGAGCTGACGGCGAGCGTTGCGGGCGTTATGCTCGTGCGCGCGGTGCGTCCCGATTCCAGAGGGAGCAAATGGCTCGCCGTGCTCGGCGTCCTTGTCAACGTTGGCCTGGCCGGCTACGAGATCGTTTCGTCCCTGCGTGTCGGTGGCAAACTCATCGCGGCTCAGTTGGTGCTGACGTTTGCGCTGGTCATCGTTGCCAACCTTATCGTCTATCGCCTCACGCGCACGACCGAGCCCGACGAGCTCACGCGCTGGGCGTTGATGGTACTTGCCGTGTGGGTCGTTCAGGCCATTATCCTCAACGTGATTGTCAAGCCGCTGTGGTCGCGCCCGCGCATGCGCGTGATCGAGGTGACGCAGGGGCTCGATTTTCAGCCGTGGTGGGTGATCGGTAACCCCGACAAGTGGGCCTTTATTGCCGCCGGCGTGATCAAGGACGGCTTCAAGTCGTTTGCAAGCGGGCACACCGCGCACGCGGCGATCGGCCTTATGCTCGCCGGGCTTCCCGCGGCGACCTTTAAGGAAAAGCCGTCGCGCCGCCGCGTGGTCTTTTGGGTCGCCGCTGTGGTTGCGGCGCTCGTCGCCTTTGGTCGCATCGTGATCGGCGCGCACTTTTTGAGTGACGTGAGCTGCGGCTTTGCCCTGGTGCTGGCGCTCGAGTGTCTTGCCGCGCGCATTGCCTATCCGGGCGGCGTACAATAGCCCCATCTGAATCATCGGGCTCGTGCCCGGCTAGAGAGGATTATCATGCTCGCGTTTAACAACGACTATTCCCACGGCGCACATCCGGCGGTGCTGCAGGCGCTCGTCGACACCAATATGGAGCCGCAGCCCGGCTACGGTACCGATGCGCACACCGAGCGTGCCAAGCAGTTCATTCGTGAGGCCTGTCAGGCACCCGATGCCGATGTATTTTTCCTGGTAGGCGGCACGCAGGCCAACGCGACGGTGATTGACATGCTGCTCGCGCCGTACGAGGGCGTCGTTGCTGCCGAGACTGGCCACGTCGCCTGCCACGAGGCGGGCGCCATCGAGTTTGGCGGCCACAAGGTACTCACCATCCCCGGCTACGAGGGCAAGATGCACGCTGAGGACCTCGAGAACTATATCCAGGTGTTCTACGAAAACGAGAGCTACGAGCACACGGTGTTCCCGGGTGCCGTGTATGTGAGCCTATCGACCGAGTACGGCACGCTGTACTCCAAGGCCGAGCTCGCGGCGATTCACGCAGTGTGCCAGAAGCGCGAGATTCCGCTGTTTGTGGATGGCGCCCGCCTGGCCTATGCGCTGGCAGCCGATGAGTGCGACATTACCCTGCCCGAGCTGGCACAGCTGTGCGATGTGTTCTACATCGGCGGCACCAAGTGCGGCGCGCTGTGCGGCGAGGCCGTGGTGTTCTGCGGCATGCACGCCCCGGCGCACCCCATTCCGCGCATTAAACAGCACGGAGCGCTGCTTGCCAAGGGCCGCCTGACGGGTGTGCAGTTTGAGGCGCTCTTTACCGATGGCCTATATTTTGAGATTGGCCGCCAGGCGATTGAGACCGCTCAGGCGCTTCGTCGCGTGCTGCATGAACGCGGCTACCAGTTCTTCTTGGAGACGCCCACCAACCAGCAGTTTGTGATTTTGCCCAACGAGGACATGGCCCGCATTCGCGAGCATGCTTCGATCGAGTACTGGGAAAAGTACGACGAGACCCACACCGTGGTACGTTTTTGCACCAGCTGGGCCACGACGCAGGAGGACATCGACGCGCTGGCGGCTGTCCTGTAGCCTGATGTAATGATGAGGGGCCGCCTTGCGCTGGGTTTGGCGCAGGGTGGCCTTTGTTTTTGGGGAAGGGTTGTATGACCGAGATGTCCGAGCCGACGATTCGCCTGGCGACGCCCGATGACGCACCGGCATTGCTTGCCATCTATGAGCCGTATGTGCTTAAGACGGCGATTACCTGCGAATACGAGGTGCCGAGCGTTGAGGAGTTCGCCGGGCGCATCGAGTGCACGCTCAAGCGTTATCCGTATCTGGTGATGGAGCTGGACGGGCGTCCGGTGGGCTATGCCTATGTGAGCCCACTCAACAGCCGCGAGGCATATGACTGGTCGGTCGAGACCTCGATCTACCTGGCGCGCGATGTGCGCCACGGCGGGCTGGGCCGCAAGCTGCACGATGCGCTCAAGCAATGCCTGGTCGCGATGGGCATCACCAACATGTGCGCGCTCATTGCCGTGCCGCACGACAATGACGACGAGTATCTGACGCACAACAGTCAGGATTTCCATGCCCATATGGGCTACCGTTTGGTGGGCGCCTTCGATCGCTGCGCCCAAAAGTTCGGCCGCTGGTACGACATGTGCTGGATGGAGCTGGTCCTGGCCGAGCGCACGCCCAACCAACCCAAACCAACCTGGTTCCCCGACCTCCCCAAACCTACCATTTAGGGACAGGTTAATTTTGGCAGGTTAGCCGATGGGCTCGGTGTATTTGGCGCGGTCGGTGCGTTGGATGCGCTTGGAGACATGGAGCGGGCGGCCGTCGGTGTCGTAGACGTAGTCGGTGATCAAGATCAGCGCCTGCCCGCGCTCAACGTTGAGCAAAAACGCCTCGTTTTGCGAGGCATAGCACACTTCAAAGGTCTTATGCCCCTGTGCCGGCGCGCGATGGAATTCTTGGCGCAGCGTGGCGTAGAGCGAACCGTTGATATCGCGATCGATGAGCGTCTCGAAGCTTGGCGGCAGGTAGGTGGTCTCCAGGCACAGCGGCGCATCGTCCAGATAACGCAGGCGGACAAGTTTGACGAGCTTGCTACCCACGGCGGCATCAAAGAACTTAGCTATGCTGCCGGCCGCCTTGGTAAAGCCCGAGTCCACCGTACGCGTGGTGGGCTTCATACCCCGACACTGTACCTGCGCCGTATAGCTCGAAAATACCAGGTTGTTCTCGTGGAGTGCCGGCGTGTCGGCCACAAAGGCACCACGTCCGCGCTCGGTGCGAACCAGACCCTCATCAACGAGCACCTTAAGGGCATGGCGCACGGTGCTGCGCGACAGCCCCGATTCGTCCATGAGTTCCATCTCGGACGGCAGCTTGTCCTCGCGTGCGTAGGTGCCGGAGGCGATGCGGTCGCGCAGCATGCCCGCCAAGCGCTCGTATTGGGCCAGTTTCTTATTAGACGAAGCGTTCATGCGATCAACCTGTATCTAACCTGTATGCGAATCTAATTAAGCATGTATCCAATACAACAATAAAACCGCTGGTAGTCAGTTATCGAAAACCGCATCAGCAAAATTTCTAAGACAAATATAGCATACAACTAGTCGACATTACCAAAACATGTATGTAACTTGTATGCCATCAAGAGCATCAAACGAGAAGAAAGGCTGATGCACGATGACTACTCAGGAACAGGTTAAGGATGTCGTCTCCCAGGTTTTGGCTGACAAGGCAGACAAGGGCGGCATCAAGCGCGTCGTGTGGATTGGCGCCGGCGGATCCAACGGCGGCAACTATCCTGCCCAGTACTTTATGGAGCACGAGGCCACGCAGGTCGTGAGCTCCAGCTACACCAGCAACGAGTTCGTGCACGCAACCCCCGCCTACGTTAACGAGAACACCCTGGCCGTCGTCGTGTCCATGCGCGGCACCAAGGAGACCATCGTCGCCGCCCAGGTCGCCAAGGACCACGGCGCCAGCACCATCGCCATCTATGTTGACGAGTCCGGCCTCACCGAGGTCTGCGACTACAAGATCCAGTATGACAGCCTGGCCGTCGACGAGTCCTGCATGGGCCGTACCAACTCCGCCGTCGTGACCATGATCGCCATGGAACTCACGCAGCAGACCGAGGGCTATGCCGAGTACGAGACCGCTATGGCCGCCTTCGACCTGGTTGACCCCATCTATCGCAAGGCCGTCGAGTACACCCGTCCGCTCGCCGCCAAGTGGGCCGAGCAGAACGCCGACAAGCCCTGCATCAACGTCATGGCTCAGGGTCCGCTCTTTGGTGCCGCCTACGTCTTTAGCATCTGCAACGTGCAGGAGATGCTGCAGATCGACTCCTGCACCATCAACACCTGTGACTTCTTCCACGGTCCCTTCGAGATCCTGGACAAGCGCACTTCGCTGTTCCAGCTCATCAGCGTCGGCCGCAGCCGCTGCAACGACGAGCGCGGCATCCGCTTCGTCAACCAGTACGGTGGCGAGCGCGTCTATCAGCTCGACGCCAAGGAGCTCGGCCTCAACGACATCAAGGACAGCGTGAGCGAATACTTCAACCACCTGATCTTTGCGCCGATCCTCAACAACGTGTATATGCGCGCGCTTTCTGCCGTCACCCACAAGGACTACATGACGCGCCGCTACATGTGGAAGCTTGAGTATTAGTTACGGCGTTTTACCAAACGCCGTAACCGCTCGACGCTGCAAACCCGCCAGAGCGGCGATCTGCCTTTCAGCTTCGGCGGCATGACCAGAAGGTCAATGCCGCCTCACTTCAAGGCACCTTGCTCGCTCTGGCGGGTTTTCGCTGACATTGCCAAAACATCGACGATACCGTGGCTGGCGGGACACTCCCTTTGTCTAGAGATTTCCCGGTTGCCGATTTGTGCCTTGAAAAATGTATATAACGACTATAACGTAGTGTGAAACATATTGGAAACAATACCGAGGAGGCCACGTTGAAGAGAAGCAATCTGGGCTATGTGCTGGTGCTGATCGCCGCGCTTATGTGGGGCAGCATCGGAATCTTTGTAAACGGCATCTCGGCCATGGGCGTTACGTCCCAGAGTATGGCTGCCTTTCGCTTGTTGGTCGGAGCGCTTATCTTGGCGCCGGTCCTGATGTTTATGGGCTGCCGTTCGGGTGAGGGGTCTACCGTGGCTCAGGGTCCGCTGGCCCTGTTCAAGGCAAGCCCTAAAGAGCTTGTTTCCTGCGCGCTTGTCGGTATCGTCGGTTTGGCCGCCGCCAACACTTGCTATTACGAGTGTATGGGCGAGGTGGGCATGTCCACGGCCTCGGTGCTGCTCTATACCTCGCCGGTGTTTGGCGTCGTGCTCGGCCGCGTGCTTTATCGCGAGGACGTGACCCCCAACAAGCTCGTTGCCATCGCTTTTAACATAGGGGGCTGTGTACTTGCAGTAACTAATGGCGACCTTTCCGGTTTCCATTTTTCGGTTTGGGGCGTCACGTCGGGCGTGATTGCAGGCTTTTGCGGGGCGTCGCTCGCGGTGTTTAGCCGGATAGCAACCAAGACGGTCCACCCGCTGGCTGTCACGTTTTGGGGCCTTGTTTTTGGCGGTGCGGTTATGGCGGCTATCGCGGCTCCGTGGCCGGATGTCGCCGCGGCAATGTCGCCACAGCTGCTGCTGCTGTTCCTTGGCTTTGGACTCATCCCCACAGCCGTGGCTTACATCTTATATATGCAGGGTCTGTCCATGGGGCTCGAGACATCGAAAGTTCCCGTCGTAATGTCTTTCGAGACGGTCGTCACCGTACTGGTGGGCATTGGTGTCTATGCCGAGTCCGCCGGCGCGATCAAGGTCCTGGGTATTGTGCTGGTGCTCATGTCCATCCTGATTATGAACACCGACTTCTCCAAGCTGCGCAACAGTGTATTTGTCGGTCATGTCGCTGAGAGCATGACCTTTAAGCCCAACGCGTGGTGGACGGAGAAAACGCAGGACATGGATCTGTTTAAGGAGCGCACCGGCATCGCGCTGGAGCCCACCGTGCAGGAAAGCCCCTGGTACTTCGTGCGATAGGGGATTGCGCGCAGGGTCCGACTTGGGGTTATCCCGCCAGTGCCGGCCTGCCCAGCCCCAACGTTTCAAGTACGTTAAACCCGTCAACGGTCGATTTTCACCCGCGAACGGTCTTTATACTAATTAACAATATCCGCAACGTATAATACGTTATAATGACCATAACGAAAAGGAGGCAAGATGAATCAGATCATTCTCGCATCTCATGGCGGCCTGGCAGCAGGCGCCAAAGACACGCTCGAGATGGTTCTCGGCGACGTGTCGAACGTCCACGTCGTGTCGCTTGCTCGTGACGACAAGGAGCCCATCACCAACAAGGTGGACGCCATGATCACCACGTTCAACGCGGACGACACCGTCTATGTGCTGACCGATATGCTCGGCAGCTCGGTCAACAACAGCATGGTCGAGCTTTCCCGCAACGGTACGGCATTCACGGTGATCAGCGGTTTCAACATTCCGCTGGCACTGACGCTCGCTATGAGCCCCGTCCCCGTCAAGGGCGCCGAGCTCGCGGCCCTCATCAACGAGGCCCGCACCGGTCTGACCAACCCCAACGCACCGGTCGAGGCCGCCGCGGCCCCCACCAAGAAGGCCAAGGCGCCCCGTCACAGCTCCGGTCCCGCCAAGATCGTCCTCGCACGTCTTGACTACCGTCTGCTGCACGGCCAGGTCGTCTTTACCTGGACCACCAAGGTTCAGGCCGAGCGCATCATCGTCGTCGACAACGCTGCCGCCAACGATGACATCAAGAAGGGCGCTCTTAAGCTGGCCAAGCCCCAGGGCGTGCGCCTGAACGTCTTCACCGTTGAGCGTGCCCTCGCCAAGATGGACAAGCTCAACACCCTCGGCGAGCGCGTCATGTTCGTCTTTGGCAACACGGCCGAGATGCTGCAGTTCTGCCAGGGCTACAAGCTCGACGCCATCAACCTGGGCGCCACCGCCAACCACGACGGTGCCGATCAGATTGGCGGCAAGGACAGCTCCGTCTTCCTCGACGCCACCCAGAAGGCCGACGTCAACCAGCTGCTCGACATGGGCATCAAGCTCTACGTCCAGCAGACCCCTACGTATCAGAGCGTCGACATCGACGCCAAGCTGTAATCAACCAGGCTTTTGCCTGACTGAAAGGAGAAGGGTATGAATACGTTCATCAGTGCGGTGCTCGTCGGCCTGGTCGGCGTGTTCTGCATGTGGGACTCCCGCCTGCTCGGTCGTCTTAACTTCGAGCAGCCCCTCGTTGGCGCTACGCTCGTCGGTCTGCTGCTGGGCGATGTGCCCACCGGCCTTGCCGTCGGTGCCGCCGTCGAGCTCGTGTCCATGGGCCTGGTGCAGGTCGGCGCCGCCGTTCCGCCCGATATGGTCCTGGGCGGCATCGTGGCCGCTGCCTTTGCGTGCCTGACCGATGCTTCCGCCGAGACCGCCATGACGATCGCCATCCCGGTCGCCGTCCTGGGTCAGCTCCTCGGCATCGTGTTCCGTTCGATCATCGCCGCCCTCACCCATGTGGCCGATAACGCGATCGATAACGGTAAGTTCAAGACCGCCTACCGTATGCACATCTGCGCCGGCTCCGGTCTGTATGCCATCATGTACTTCCTGCCGATCTTCCTGGCCGTCTTTGTCGGTACCGACCTGGTCCAGGCCATCGTCAACATGGTTCCCGAGTGGCTGTCCACTGGTCTGAATGTCTCGACCAAGATCATGACCGCCTACGGTCTTGCCCTGCTGCTCACCATGATGATCAAGAAGGGTATGACTCCGTTCCTGTTCATCGGCTTCCTGCTCGCCGCCTACCTCAACCTGTCCGTCATCGCGGTCGCTCTGATCGGTGTGTGCCTGGCTATCGTCTTCATGGGCTTCAAGTTCAACGGTTCCCATGCAGCCGCCGGTGTCGATTCCGACTACGATCCGCTCGAAGACGACGAAGACTAAGGAGGAACACACTATGGCAACCGCAACCAAGGACGTGTCCCTGAACAAGAAGGTCAGCCAGTTCTTCTGGCGCTCCTGGGCCATCCAGGCCTCTTGGAACTACGAGCGTCAGATGAACATGGGCTTCCTCTACGGCATGGTTCCCACGCTCGATCGCCTCTATCCGGATGAGTCCGACCCCAAGCAGCTCGCTGCTAAGAAAGAGGCTTACCACCGTCACATGGCGTTCTACAACTGCACCCCGCAGACGAGCGCTTTCGTCCTGGGCCTCGCCGCCTCCATGGAGGAGGAGTACGCCAAGGATCCCGAGAACTTCGATCCCGATTCGATCAACGCGGTCAAGACCTCCCTCATGGGTCCGCTTTCCGGCATCGGTGACTCCTTCTTCCAGGGCACCATCCGCGTTATCGCCTTTGGTCTGGGTGTTCAGCTGGCTCAGCAGGGCTCCATCATGGGCCCGATCCTGGCCATGCTCATCTCCATCGTCCCCTCCGTGCTGATCACTTGGTTCGCCGCCAAGATCGGCTACCAGGGTGGCCACGAGTACCTGAGCAAGCTCCAGGGCGGCGACCTCATGGAGAAGCTCATGTATGTCTGCGGCATCGTGGGTCTTATGTCCGTGGGCGGCATGATCGCTACGCTGATCGGCGCCACCACCCCGCTGCAGTTCGCTGAGGGCACCGTCGTTATCCAGGACATCCTGGACGGCATGATGCCTCAGATGATCTCCCTTGGCCTCACCGGCCTTATGTACTGGCTCATCAAGAAGAACGTCAACACCGGTTGGCTTCTCGTGATCGCCATCGTGGGCGGCATCGCCCTCTCCGCGGCCGGCATCCTTGCCTAGTCGCGACCCAGCGCTTCCCCCGGGGGCCTGCCTGGCATCCCATACCCCAGGCAGGCTTCCATCCCTAACATGTGACAAAGGGATAGTCCCTTTGTCACATCCTCAACGGGCCGGCGACTCGGTCCTAACTACGGTAACCCTGCGAGCGTCCGGCAATGTGACGCCGCAACAAATCGAAAGGAATGTGTCAGATGTACGAGATCGACCTTAACCTCCCTAAGCAGATCGTCGCTGACGTCCTGTCCAACCACGAGATCCACAGCGTCGCTTTCGTCGGCTGCGGTGCTTCCATGTCCGACCTTTACCCCGCCAAGTACTTCCTGGCCAACAACACGGACAAGCTGAACGTTCAGATTTTCACCGCTAACGAGTTCAACTACGACACGCCTTCCTGGGTCAACGAGCACACCTTCGTGATCACCTGCTCCCTGGGTGGCTCCACGCCCGAGACCGTCGAGGCCAACAAGACCGCCAAGAAGCACAACTGCCCGGTCGTCTCCCTCACCAACAAGGCTGGCTCCGCTCTGACCGTCGACGCCGACCACGTCATCGTTCACGGCTTCCACGCCAACTACGCTGCCAAGTGCGAGAAGCCCGGCTACGCCATCGCTCTTGCTGTCGAGATCCTTCAGCAGACCGAGGGCTATGACCACTACGAGGACATGATCACCGGCCTCACCAACGTCTTCGATCTCTGCGAGAACGCCGCTCAGCACTGCAAGAAGCTCGCCAAGAAGTTCGCCGAGGACTTCAAGGACGACAAGATGATCTACTTCATGGCTTCCGGTGCCTCCGAGAAGATGGCTTATTCTCACGCAGCCTTCCTGTTCACCGAGATGCAGTGGATCGACGCCGCCGCCTACAACACCGGCGAGTACTTCCACGGCCCGTTCGAGGTTTCCACCGAGGGTAAGCCCTACGTCTTCTTCATGTCCGATGGCGCTACCCGTCCGATGGACGCCCGCGCCCTCACCTTCCTTGAGCGCATGGGCGCCAAGGTCGCTCTGATCGACTCCAAGGACTACGGCCTGGCTGACGCTGTGCCCGCGAGCGTCGTCACCTACTTCAACCCGCTGCTGCACCTCGCCGTTATGCGCGAGTACGGCAACCAGATCGCCGAGGCCCGTCAGCACCCGCTGACCATGCGTCGCTACATGTGGAAGCTTTCCTACTAATCACAAGTAAGTAGACCTTGCGGGTTGATTGAGAGGGGATGGGGTTTTCGCCCCATCCCCTTTTTTGCTCTGGGGAGGACGTGTTTGTCGCTCCGCAAAACCCCAGGTAAAACCTACCAAAATAAACCTGTCCCTTTTTGGCAGGTGGGAGGAGATGCGTATGATCAAGGCAGTGCTGTTTGATATGGATGGCGTGCTGGTCGATACCGAGTGGTTCTACAACCGTCGTCGCGTGGCGTTTATGGAGGAGAAGGGGTTCCACTTTGACGAGATCCCCGATCTTTCGGGGTCTAACGAGCCCGCCATTTGGAAGGCGCTGGTGCCCGACGATATCGAGCTGCGTGAGCAGCTGCGCGTGGAGTACAAGCAGGTCTACAGCCCGGTCCACCCCGTTCCGTATGCCGAGCTGCTCAACGAGCAGACGGAGCCGGTGATGCGTGAGCTGCACGAGCGCGGCGTGAAGTGCGCCATCGCAAGCTCGTCCTATCGCGAGTTGATCGACGAGCTGGTGGAGATTGCCGGCATCGCCGACGTGCTGGACTACACCATCAGCGGCCACGAGTGCAGCGCGTTTAAGCCCGACCCCGAGATCTACCTGCGCGCCATGGAGGCACTGGGGGTGGAGCCTGCCGAGTGCCTGGTTATCGAGGACTCGCCTTTGGGTATCGAGGCCGGCAAGCGTTCCGGCGCCCGTGTCCTGGCGCTGCGTCCGCACAAGGGCGTCAACCTGGATCAATCGCGAGCCGATGCCGTTATCGACAATCTGACCGACATTTTGGCCGCTCTGTAGCGTTGATTCACCGCAAAAAGCACGGGTTCAAACGTTTTTTGCGGTGGACTGGCTCGATTTGGTTTCGATTTGGTCCGTTTGGCTTCGACTCAGACTAAGTGAGTAGACTTTTTGGCGCAGGCCGAGCACAAAGCGTATCTGCCTTAGCAAAACCGCAGGTCGCAGAGGTGGCTATTTTTGGGTGTGCTCGGCAGATCGCAAAAAGTCTACTCACTTAGATTTTTGCCCTTTGGTCGTAGGAGTTGCTGGTCCCGTTTTGGTTGTCGAGAGAGGGTGAATTGAAGCGCCCTCTGTCGCTCCATGCTACAATCGCCGGCATGCCCCACAATTACATCTGCTTTCGAAGGGAGCCTATGTGGCGAACGCCATCGACCAGCTCACGGACCGCGTGCTCGTGCTCGGCCGCCTCACCATCGTCCGCCGCGCCATCACCGCCGTGGCGGTCACAATTTCCGCCGTTCTCCAGACATTCCTGATCCAGGCGTTCATTCAGCCCGCCGACCTGCTTCCGAGCGGCCTCACCGGCGTCGCGGTCCTACTCGATCGCGTTACCTCGCTTGGCGGCGTTCATATCGACATCTCGCTCGGCATGCTCGTGCTCAACATCCCCGTGGCGCTCCTATGCTGGAGCGGCATTAGCAAGCGCTTCGTCATCTTCTCGATGATGCAGGTTGCGCTCTCGTCGCTGTTCCTCAACATCTTTCACTTCGCACCGTTTTTGGGCGACAAGATCATGCTCATCATTTTTGGCGGCGTGGTCTCGGGCCTGGGCGCTGCCATTGCGCTTAAGTCCGGCGCATCCACCGGCGGTACCGACTTTATCGCGCTGTGGGTCTCCAACCACACGGGCAAGACCATCTGGGGCGTTATCTTTGGTTTCAACTGCTTTATCCTGGCGATTTTTGGTTTTATGTTTGGCTGGGACAACGCAGCGTACTCCATCGTGTTCCAGTTTATTTCGACCAAGACCATCGACAGCTTCTATCGTCGCTACGATCGCGTGACGCTGCAGATCACGACGCGCAAGGCAGACGAGGTCATGACCGCCTATGTTGACCATTTTCAGCATGGTATTAGCTGCGCCGAGGTCATCGGCGGATATAGCCGCGAGAAAATGTACCTGCTGCACGCCGTTGTCTCGACCTACGAGAGCCAGGACATTATCAAGCTGGTGTGCGACATTGATCCCGGTGCCGTGATCAATGTGTTCCACACGCTCAACTTTGTGGGCGGCTGGTGGGGCGGTCATGTCGACGAGCCCATGCCCACGGCCGTACCCGATCCCGACAAGCCCGCGCGCATGGCGAGCAGGCAGGCCCGTCTGCACGATCAGGAAAGCTTGCAGCAGGACGACGGCAAGTAAGGATTTGCTGTATGCGGTGTATCGTTTTATCAAAGTGAGGTAACATATAAAAAGACGTTATATACGTATTAGTTATTTCGCTATTTTGATAAGAGTGATCAGATATGCCCGCACCCAAAAATGCACCGCTTTACCAGCAGATTTACGACGAAATCAAGGATGCGATCGAGAAAGGTGTTTATGCACCCAAGGAGCGTATTCCGTCCGAACTTGAGCTTGCCGAACAGTACGAGGTGAGCCGCATTACGGTGCGCCGCGCCGTCGAGGAACTGTGTTCCGACGGCTATCTGGTTAAGCAGCAGGGCCGCGGCACCTTTGTCTCCACGCCGCACATCAACCGCCAGTTCCACGCCTCGACGCTGCAGACGTTCACCGAGCTTTGCGCCGATAACGGCATGAAGGCGGGCGCGCATGTGATCGATCGCCAGATTGTGCCGGCGCGCCAAAACGAGATGGAATTCTTTGGTCTGCAGAAGGATGCGCTGCTGCTGCATATCAAGCGCGTGCGTACTGCCGACGGCGAGCCCATCTTTGAGGAGAACATCTTTGTGCCGTTTGACGCCTACCGTGAGCTGTTGACGGCCGATCTTGAGGACAAGTCGATTTTTGCCGAGGTCGAGCGTGTTAGCGGAACGCCGATTGTCTCGGTTGGCTACCGCACGGTCGAGGCCGTTCGCGCCAACGCCGAACAGGCCGCCGAGCTGGGCATTGCCCCGCACGACCCGCTGCTCAACCTGCGCGCCGGCTTTATCGGCCCCAACGGTGAGCCGGTCCTGATGGGTAAGCAGTACTACGTGGGCAGCCGCTACGTCATGGTGATGTAGGGTTGGTTCCGCCGTTCTACCGAACGGCGGAACGGGCCGACGCTACAAGCCCGCCAGAGCGGCAATCTGCCTTTCAAC
>UQMW01000033.1 GCA_900542275.1 uncultured Collinsella sp. | reverse complement strand
CGACCGGCGCCGCCGTGGGCCTTGGCGCCGCGGCCGGTATTGCCTCCAACATGGCGAGCACTCGCGCCCCACAGCGCCCGCTCGCCCAGCTCGTCGACGTCGTGAGCGGCGAGAGCCATAGCATCACCTCCGCACAGGTGACTATCGGTCGCGAGCGCTCAGTTTCCGATATTGCCCTGCGCGACCCCAACGTGTCGCGCCGCCACGCCCAGCTCACCTTTACGGGCTCGGATTGGTCGATCGAGGACCTCAATTCCACCAACGGCACGCTCGTCAACAACCGCCGCATTACGCGCTGCCCGCTGCGCAACGGCGATCTGCTGACGTTTGGCCTGAGCACCTTTGAATTTAGGGGATAGTCTCTTATGAACATCGATATCGTCCTTTTTGCAGGCCGCATCGTCCTGGTCGCCCTGCTCTATATCTTCCTGTTCGCCGTCATGAAGACCGGCGTGGGACTTGTGCGCGGGCAGCGTCGCGACTCGGCTATCTGGACGATCGATGTGGACAAGGGTCCGCGCGGTATCCGCGGCATCCACGTAGACATGCTCGGCCCCGTCATCGTCGGTCGCTCGCCATCTTCGGACATCTGCATCAACGAACCGTTCGTCTCGGCCTCGCATGCGCGCTTTTCGCTGCAGGGCCCGGCGCTCATCATCGAGGACCTCAACTCGCTTAACGGCACGCTCGTCAACGGCCGCCAGCTTGTGGAGCCCGCAACGCTGCGCGAGGGCGACGAAGTCCAGATTGGCGACGTGGTCATGAAGGTGAACCGTCGATGATCGACGAGGAGAACAAGTCCGCAACCATGACCGAGGCACCGGCTGCCGCCGTAGCTGCACCGGCCCACGCCGCTCCGGCGGACTCCACACCCGTGGAGCCCGAGGACACCGTGTTCTCCCTGCCTCTTTCGCATGTAACGCATGATATTTCGGATCTCGCCGATAACGAGGGCGAAGAGGATGCCGTAGCGGCGCCCATCGGCGCACATGCTGCGGAACAGCCCACAGCGCCCGAAGCAACCCCGGCGCCGGCTCACTTTGCAGAGCCCGTCGCCGCGGCAATCAACGAGAGCGCTGCGGTGTTTGCGGCACCCGAACCCGCCGCGCCGGCGTTTCCCATAGCCCCGGCATCCGAGGTTGCGCCCGCGTCTACGCCGGCGCCCGAGCCTATAGACGTCAGCCCGCAAGACGACGAGTCGACCGCCCGCGCGCCCGAGGAGCCCGGCTCCCCGGACACCGGCGATTCCGAATCAAACGCCGAGACCGACACCGTCTCTCCCGGTGACACAGCCGAGATCGACGTTGCCGCCGTTGAGACCAAGCTCAAAGACCCCGGCTCGACCATGAGCTTTGAGCCCCTGACCGAGGAGCGCATCGAGACCGACTCGACCTATGATGCCGGCACCACCACGCAACTCATGTGGGGCGCCCGCTCTGACGTTGGCTGCGTACGCCCGCACAATGAGGATTCCTACCTGGTGCAGTCGCCGCTCTTTTGCGTATGCGACGGCATGGGCGGTCACGCCGCCGGCGAGGTAGCCTCTTCCATTGCCGTCGAGACTATTGCCAAGACGGCCCCGCAGTCCGCCGACGCAGCACGCCTGGCCGCAGCCGTCGAGGCAGCCAACGCCGCCGTAATCGAGGCGGCCCTGAACGGCCTGGGCAAGCCCGGCATGGGCTGCACAGCCACTTGCGCCTATATCGAAAACGACACGCTCGCCATCGCCCACGTGGGTGACTCTCGCGCCTACCTGCTCCACGAGGGCACGCTCATCCGCGTGACCCGCGACCACTCCTACGTGGAGGAGCTCGTGGACGCCGGCGAGATTACGGCAGACGAGGCTCGCGTCCACCCCAACCGCTCGGTCATCACCCGTGCGCTGGGCTCGGACCCCGCCATGTATGCCGACCACTTCACTCTGCATATCGAGGAAGGCGACCGCCTGATCCTTTGCTCTGACGGCCTTTCGAGCATGATTCCCGATAGCGATATCGAGAACATCGCCACGCAGTCCTCAACCGCGCAAATCTGCGTCGACAACCTAGTGGACGCGGCGCTTGCCGCCGGCGGCCACGACAACGTGACCGTAGTAGTCGTTGACCTGGTTGACGATGGCGTTATGCGCGAGGCGCAACGCGTGCGTCGCCGCAACATTACTATCGCCGCCATCCTGGCCCTCGTCTTTGTGCTGGCAGCTGGCATCTGGGCCTACACGGGTGTCACCGGCTCGTACTACCTGGGTACCCACCAGGGCAATGTCGCCGTCTGGCGCGGCCTGCCCGGCAAGCCGCTCGGACTCAAGCTTCACTGGCTCGAAAGCGAAACCAGTATTAAGCTGTCCGACCTGCCCGAAGACACGCAAAACCGCCTCAAGGCGGGCATTCCGCAAACAAGTGTCGACGATGCGCAGGACACGATATCCAAGTACCGCCACCAGATCGACGAGGAGCAGACCCGCCAGGTGATCGACGCGCAAACGATTCGCGACAACACCAATCAGGGATCGACCTCCGAATCAGATTCCGAGAAAACCGCCGAACAGTCCGCCGAGGCCGAAGCCTCCGAAAAGAACTAGAAAGGGAGTGCCGCTTATGAGTCGCCGCAACACCGAGCTGCTCTTGCTCATCGCCTCGGCGTTCCCCGTCATCCTACTGTATGCGATGTACGTCCTCACCGCGGGCGCTGCCATCTCCTTTGAGACGCTCGCCGTACCGATCGGCCTCTTTGCCGCCTTTGCCGCGGCCCACATTGCCGTGCGCATCTTGGCGCCCGGTGCCGACCCCGCTATCCTGCCCATTGTCTTTGTGCTTTCGGGCATCGGCATCACGTTCGTGACGCGTCTCGCCCCCGCTCTCGCCATCTCACAGCTCATCATCCTGTTTGTCTCGGTGGCGCTCATGGTGGGAACGCTCGCGTTGGTTAAGAACCTCGACGTAGTCATGCGCTACAAGTACACCTTTGGCATTATCGGCATCATTCTGCTGATGCTGCCTATCTTTATCGGCACCACGATCTCGGGCTCCAAGCTGTGGATTCGCATCGCGGGCTTTACCATCCAGCCCGGCGAGTTCGCCAAAGTCTTTATCGTGCTGTTCCTGGCCGGGTACCTGGCCGAGAACCGCGAGCTGCTCTCCATCTCCAACCGCAAGATCCTAGGCTTTAAGATCCCTCGCCTGCGACTGCTGCTGCCGCTGTTTGCCGTGTGGGGCGTGTGCCTACTCGTTGTCGTCTTCGAACGCGACCTGGGTTCGGCCGTGCTGTTCTACACCATCTTCTTGCTGATGCTCTACGTTGCCACGGGTCGATTCTCGTATGTCGTTATCGGCCTTGCGCTCTTGGCCGTCGGCGCCGTGGGCGCCTACAAGTTCCTGTCGCACGTTCAGGTGCGCTTCCAAGTTTGGGTCGATCCGTTTAAGGACGCCCAGGGCCAGGGCTACCAGATCGTCCAGTCGCTCTTCTCGCTTGCCGATGGCGGTCTGGTCGGTGTTGGTATCGGCAACGGCATGGCCAACAACATCCCTGTCGTCGAGTCCGACTTTATCTTCTCTGCCATCGGCGAGGAGATGGGCCTTTTGGGCGGCGGCGCCGTGCTCATCCTGTTTATGCTCTTTGCCGTGCGTGGCCTCACCACGGCTGCCCGCGCTAAATCCGACCTCGCCGCCTTTAGCGCCACGGGCCTTACGGCCGCCATCAGCTTCCAGGCCTTTTTGATCGTGGGCGGCGTTACCCGCCTGATCCCGCTGACCGGCGTCACCCTGCCCTTTATGAGCCAGGGCGGTTCCTCGCTGCTGGCGAGCTTTATCATCGTCGCGCTCCTGCTGCGCGCCGGTGACGAGGCGACCGGACGCGAGGCCGAGCTTACCGGCACCGGCACCATGGCTGCCATCACCGATGATCAGGTCGCATCTGCCGCCGCCCCGACGGGCACGCGCTTTGCCACCTCGTCTTCCTACGGCAGCGGCAGCCATTCCGTCGGCTCGCGCATGCGCCGTCGCCTGCTCGACACGCCTGAATCCGGTGTGCTCGGCCGCGTTGCGCTCGCCAACCGTCTAACCCGTGCGGTGCTCGCCTTTACGGCGCTGTTCGCCATCCTTATCGGCAACCTCACCTATGTCCAGGTCATCAAGGCCAAGGACTATCAGGATATGCCGACCAACAACCACACTATCGCCCGCTCCAAGTACATCCAGCGCGGTTCCATCATCACGTCCGACGGCGTGACGCTGGCCGAGTCGCTGCAGCAGGAGGACGGCACCTACGTACGCTCCTACCCCAACGGCAACCTGGCAGCGCACGTGGTTGGCTACGTGAGCCAGCAGTATGGCACCACCGCCATCGAGAGTGTCATGAACGACACGCTCACCGGTTCTAAGGACTACTCCAGCTGGAACAACGCCATCGCGTCGCTCGCGGGCCAGACCCAGCCGGGCAACACCGCCAAGCTCACCATCGACTCGCGCATCCAGACGGCGGCCGAGCAGGCACTCAAGGGCTTTAAGGGCGCTGTAGTGGTCATCGACCCGCGTACCGGCGCGGTGCTCGCATGTGCCAGCTCGCCCACCTACGACAACACCAACATCGACGCCCTGCTGCAGGCGGGCGGCGGCGAGGACGGCTCTATGTACAATCGCGCCATGGACGCGCTGTACACGCCGGGCTCCACGTTTAAGGTCGTTACGCTTTCCGCGGCACTCGAGACCGGCACCGCCAGCCTTACCAGCACCTACCAGGCGCCCGGCTCCATGGACATCGGCAACGCGCCGGTCACCAACTATGCCAACGAGAGCTACGGCACCATCAGCCTGCAGCAGGCCTTTGCCGTGTCTTCCAACGTCGTCTTTGGCCAAGTGGCAAACGAAGTTGGCGCAAACACGCTCGTGCAGTTTGCCAACGCCTTTGGCTACGGCCAAAAGCTCGGCCAGGACCTGACCTCCGCGGCCTCCATCATGGCCGACCCGTCGCTCATGACCGAGTGGGAGACCGCCTGGGCCGGCGCCGGCCAGCCTGTCGGCATGGACCACACGCCCGGCCCGCAGACCACCGTCATGCAAAACGCCGTGATTGCCGCCGCCATCGCTAACAGCGGCGTAGTCATGGACCCGTACTTTGTAGCCCAGGTACTCGCCCCGGACGGAACCGTGGTCAAGACCACGCAGTCCCGCTCGCTGGGTCAGGCCGTCAGCTCCGCCACGGCCGACCAGGTCAAGCAGGCCATGCTTGCCGTCGTCCAGTCCGGCACCGGCACCGATGCCCAAATCCCCGGCGTCAAGGTCGCCGGCAAGACCGGCTCGGCCGAAACCGGCGGCACCAACGTCAACTCGATGTTCGTTGGCTTTGCACCTTACGATTCACCCACGGTCGCTATCTCGGTGGCCCTAGAGGATTACGACAAGCATGACGTCAAGGCCGCCAAGATCGCCGGCATCGTCCTGACCGCGGCGCTTGCCGCACAGGGAGCGTGATGCCCATGATCGAATCGGACACCCGAGGCGCGCCGCGGCCGAAGAGTTAGCGGCAACGCGCCACACGGCCCCAGCGGCCACATCGTAGGTACTACACACATCGTTGAGCGAATAGTTATGTTAGGAGCAGGAATGGAACAGAGGGTCCTCGGGGGAAGATACCTCCTCAAGGATAAGGTGGGAACAGGCGGCATGGCGACCGTCTACCGTGCACAGGACCAGGTCCTCGACCGCACGGTAGCCGTCAAGATCATGCTGCCGCAGTATGCCGGTGACGCAACCTTCGCCGCGCGCTTTAAGCAGGAGGCCCAGGCAGCAGCCGGTCTCTCCTCCCCCTATATCGTGGGCGTCTACGATTGGGGCAAGGACGGCGACACCTATTACATCGTCATGGAGTACCTGCGCGGTACCGACCTTAAGAGCGGCATCAAGAGCCACGGCGCCCTCGACCCCAAGAAGGTCGCCCAGATCGGCTCGCAGATCAGCTCCGCGCTTTCGGTCGCTCACAAGCATGAGATCATCCACCGCGACATTAAGCCGCAGAACATCATGGTGCTGCCCGACGGCAACATCAAGGTGATGGACTTTGGCATCGCGCGCGCCAAGAACAGCCACCTCACGCAAGACAACAACGTGCTGGGAACCGCCCACTACGTCAGCCCCGAGCAGACCCGTGGTCAGGACCTCGGCCCCACCTCGGATATCTACTCGCTGGGCGTCGTGATGTATGAGTGCGCCACCGGCCGCGTTCCCTTTGACGGTGACGACGCTATCTCGGTCGCACTCAAGCAGGTCAACGAGCTGCCTATTCCACCGAGCCAGATCAACTCCGGTGTCGACGCCGACCTTGAGCGCATCATCCTCAAGTGCATGGAGAAGGACCCGGCAAACCGCTTCCAGACCGCCGACGAGCTTCGTCAGGTGCTCAACAGCTACCTGTCGGGCCGTGCCGTAAACATCTCGGAGCCCACACGCATCATCGGTGCCCCCGGTGAGTTGGGCGCCACCAAGACTCGCGAGCTTTCCGATCAGACGCGCGCCATGGTGCGTCCCGTCTCGGGCGTGAGCGGCCAGAATACCGCCCGTAGCTCGGTTTCGGGCTCCACCGGCTCCTACGAGGTCGAAAAGCCCAAATCCAACAAGAACAAGATCATCGCCGCCGTGGTGGCGGCCGTTGCCGTCATCGGCATCGTGGTGGCCTTTGCCACAGGACTCTTTGGCGGCGAGCAGGTCACCGTTCCCGATGTACTGGGCAAGGACCAGCAGACTGCCGTCGAGCTGATCAAGGAAGCCGGCCTCGAGGTCGGCACCATCGACCAAAGCTACAACGACGATGTCGACGAGGGCAAGATCGCCGAGCAGACGCCCAACGGCAACACCAAGAAGGCCAAGGGCACTAAGGTGAACCTGGTAATCTCCAAGGGCCCCAAGCCCTCCGAGAAGGTCGAGGTTCCCCGGCTGGTCGGCCTGACCAAGGACCAGGCAGAAGCCGCGCTGGCAAGCGTTGGCCTGAAGGGCAACGCCTCCGAGGAGGCCAACGAGGCCGATGAGGGCCAGGTCTTTGAGCAGGGCACCGAAGCCGGTAAGGAAGTCGAGAAGGGCACGACCATCTCGTACAAGGTCTCGAGCGGCCCGGATACCACGTCCGTCCCCGACCTGACCGACATGACCGAGGCCCAGGCGCGCAACGCCCTCGATATGGCAGGCTTTGGCGTCGACGTGAGCTACCAGGAGAACGATTCGGTTACCGAGGGCACCGTGATTAGCTGGAACCCCAGCGGCAAGCAGAAGCCTGGCGCCACGATTACCGTCGTCATTGCCAAGAAGTCCGGCAAGGCCAGCGTTCCGGGCAACCTGTACGGCAAGAGCATCTCCGCGGCCGTCACCGCGCTCAACAACGCCGGGTTCTACAACATCGCATTCTGCGATCAGAACGGCAACCCCGTGAGCGGCAATGAAAACGCCACCGTTACGGGCGTCTCCCCCACCGGCAAACAGTCCACCGACAGCACGATTACGCTGACGGTTGCACTTTCTGGCTCGGGTTCGGGTTCAGGCACGAGCACGGGCGACGATTCCGGTACGACCAACTAGTCGCAACCCAACCGCTCATTACGGCTCTCGCCGCAAACATATTCGCTCACAGGCGCCCGCTTGCTCCCCCAGCAAGCGGGCGCTTCGTTTTTGACATGGCATGAACCAGAAGAGCCCGGCACCGTGGCGGTGTACCGGGCTCGACAAATCTCTGGTGCCCCCGGGCGGATTCGAACCGTCGACACCCGCTTTAGGAGATATGATTTAATGCTACCCCCTACCATTCATCAAGCATCATTGAACATCATATAACCGCAGATAAACATAGCAGTTTGTGTCTTTTGCCTCCGGTAGCTGCGCCTATGCTTTTACAAACATATTACTAACGGCTTTAGCTAAACTGCACTCAATGAATTGTTGAAAACTATTCAAAGAAACGGAGTGCAAAGATGTCAGAACAGCCACTAATTAGCGGAAGAGGCACGTGTTGGAAAGACAAGAGATCACCTAACACCTATCGCTATTATTTTTCCCTTGGAGTCAAGGACCCGAAGACAGGGCGCTACAAACGATCCCCAACTTATACGGTTCGTTGCAAGACTAAAACAGAAGCTAAGGCTGCAATGCAGGCCAAGCTGGCTGAAATCAACTCCTCTGGCACGATCACTAAAACTAAAAAGCCCACTTTGCTTGCGTCCTACTGCTGGGCCTTTCATGAAAATAGGGACACCGAGCTTGCGCCAACGAGCTATGAAAGAGAAGCGTACGATTGCAGGCATATCGAAGACCTATTCGGTGCGTTTCAGACAATTGAGGGGCTAACTCCCGATCTAATCGAAGAAGCATATGCCGAAGCTCGTCGTATGGGAAAAAACAAACCATCAGAGCTTGTACGAATCAATTCGAAGCTGCGTCAGATTCTGTCGAATGCAGTCGCAAAGAGAATAATTGACCGAAACCCCTGCGCTACCGTTCATGTTCGCAGACCACGCAACAAAAGAGAATCACTGACAATCGACCAAGTAGCTACCCTATGCACACATCTTCAACACATTGAGCTCACCGCCGAAGCTGTTGGTACGCTAGTACTAGTGTATACGGGTATGCGGAAAGGCGAGATGCTGGGCCTCGAATGGCGCGATTGGGACCCTGCCAATAAAACCTTGAAAATTGACAGGCAGTACACCAACGACCATGAACTGAGGGCACCCAAGTCACAAGAAAGCCAACGCAAAATCCCCGTTGGAGAAACCTTGGCCGAACGTCTTCAATCATGGTCAGCCATACAAAAAGAGCTCCTGGCCTCTCTGGGGCTGTCCCAGACTGGCAGCACTCCCATCATTAGCGATATTGCTGTCAAGCAGGGGGTCCCTACTGTCTGTCACATGAAAAACTACATCTTCAACCATTGGTTTCGCGATTTCGCAGTTAGCTGCAATCTTGGAATCTATGAGCGGAACAATTCGACTGGCGGAAAACTATATAAGGGCATCTGCCCGCATCAGCTCAGGCATTGTGTAAGCACTTTTATGCTGGCGAACGGATCGGACGTTAGAAGCGTGCAAGGTATTCTTGGCCACGCGGACCCCAATATCACGCTCAAAACGTATACAAGCCTCGTTCAACAATCAGAAATAAAAGCAGTTAAAGGCTACGAAGACTTCATCAACGCCTATATACAGAAAAGCGAGAAATAGCATGTTATTCATTCATCGTTTCATCAATAATATTACGGTACTATACTACTATTTCCGCAGGTAGACGCTTTATTTGATTGACATCTAATGAGTTTTAATAGATTCTAAAACTGACAGATGGCTACGCATGTAGTCATAAAAACCGGCCCCCCAAGTGCTTATGAACCTGGTAAGTCTTACAAGCACAGGGAGGGCCCTCATTGAAAGGATAGCTCATCATGGCTACTCCACAGATTAGCACTCAGACGTCCACACCGACTTCCCCCCTGGTGCCGCTCAGTGCGATCGGTTGCTCCGCGTTAACGATATCCGCGAACTCACCGGCTGGAGCGAAAACACCGCGCGCAAGTTTATGCGCGAGTCCGGCAAGCTCATCCAGATTCATCGCTCGAATTACATGTTAGAAAGCTCGTTCTACGAACTTTTCAAGCAGCTTGAAGGTCGTACCGCCCACCTTGACTAGGCGGTAAACATGAGCGAGCTACCGTCAATTTCCGACAAATTTTCCGATGATGTTACTGAGCAACGAGAGATTAGAAGGAAAATGGATAACGCGAATTTTATTTCGGTGCCCGACTGGGCGTGTTGTGCCACCACTGTCGCTGCCGAGCGCCTCATCCTCGGCCCAGTATGGAAGCTTGGAAATCCTTCCAAAAACAAACGAGCCATGGGCTTTTACGCAAAAAGCAAATGGATTGAGGAGCGCTACCACCTAAGTAAGAACACGATCTCCCGGGCCTATACCTCTTTGAAAAATAAGGGGTTTATTCAAAAAGCGGGCGATGGCAGCTGGATGCTTAATTACGCCGCAGTCTACCCCGCCGCAATCGAAAACGGCTGGGAGCCCAAGAAATCTTAAGTCCATAGCCCGACTATCGAGGTCGTGAAGGTCGGTAATCGCCGGGCGTCTATAAGAGCATGCCGCGGATGTAAAATGAAGCAGGGTCGAACCGAAACAGTTCCCGGACAATTGGCGTCCGGCCAGACACTTCGATTCGACCCTTTCTCATACCTGCATCTAAAATACTCCCATAATCATTCTCGACATCTTTAACGCCATCACTCTCCCGCCACCAGCACGTCGTAGGTGCTATTTTCAACGAATCGATATGACCGCCCATTCATGTTCTTTAAGGCACGTGATACCATGAAAACGTGCGGTATTTCTCCAATCGAAAACCTGCGTGAACGCATGACTTGAGACGCCTTTTTAGAACTCACCGATCGCAGGACGACTACAAATCAACAGCGGCCGCGTATTTGTTCCCAGCCGTACGGCGTGGCGTAGCCATGCCCATTGTTGATTGGAGTGTCGCACGATGACAGACGCGAGAAAAATCAGGGAGATCTACGGTTACGGCATAAAGTCCGTCCTTGATGAGGCCGCCGAGCGAATCGAGGCGAGGTGGCGGGAGAAGCTGCTGCGCGAGACCGCCGATCTCAAGACCGAGAACGCGCTGCTCAGGGCTCAGATCGACGAATTCAACCGCAAGCTCGCCGAGGCGACGGTTCGGAATGAAAAAATTGAGGCCGACTGCAATGAGCGGATTGCCTTTATAGAGGAGAAGTTCGAACTCGATACCGCGAGTCTCGAACTCGAGAACAACGAGCTCCACGCCGCGGGCGTCAGGTACCTCTCCCGTGCCAGGGAGCTCGGCAGGCAGGTCGTCCAGCTCCATGCCGAGGCCGTGGCCATGGTCGACGAGATCGAGCGCCTGCGCGTCGAGCGTGACGCCGCGTTGAAAGCCCAAGCCGAGTTGAACGACGCACTCCTGGCCCAGCGCGACCTGATGGCCGAGGTCGCCGCCCTCAAGGACCGCCTTGCCGCCTCCGAGCAGCGTGCGGCCGTGGCCGAGGCCAAGATCGAGGTCATGACCCAGATGAAGGGCGAGTAGCCCCGCGCTTCTCCTATCAGGCGGCTGATTTCTAGAGACCTCCTAGAACGCTTCTAGGAGGTCTCTAGAACCGAGCGCGGCATCTTCAATCGGCACGATGTCTCGGTAGATCAGGCGATGCTTGACGTCGCACCATCTGTCGCCGTGGTAGTGGCCGAAGAACCAGACGCGATAGTCGAGCCGCCCGTCGAGCTCGCCCAGGAAGGTTTGCAGTTGATCCCCACGGTACCCGCGTCCATGCTCGCGGCACAGCACCTCAGCAAGGGCAGCAGGGGCCTCGTGAGTCACAACGCAATCGACCCTCCAGCCTACGCGGTTGAGCGAGGCGCGGCAGTGGTCCATCTCCTCCTCGCTCGGCATCTCCTCGGGCCACCAGCTCCTCCCCTCCTTGCGATACTGCCTGTCGTTGCTCGCGGCTCCGCCCATGGTAAGAACCGTGGTTCCCGCGATGTCGAATACCCCTCCGCGCATGAGGTGCAGCACGTGCGGTCGTACCTCATGGACGAGACCGCCACTCCACTCCCGCACCGGCAGTTCTGTCAGGGCGTGGTGGTTCTCGTGGTTGCCGTCTACGAAACACGTGGTCCATGGCTTTGACTCAAACCAATCGAGCCAGTATTTCTCGGCGTTTGATCCATCCCAGACAAAGCCGAAGTCGCCGGCCACGATCACCATGTCATCGCGCGTCAGGGTCCGGCCCAGCGGCCAATTCTTGAAGGCAAACCTGCTGGACCCGTACTCGGCCCTGCCGTGCACGTCGCCCGTCACATAGATAGCCATCAGTACGCACCCCACGGCAGGAGTTTGTCCCCAAGCCTCACGATCCGGTCATACAGCACCGTGTGTCGTTCGTCCGGGTTGCCGTCTCGGTGAAAATGGCCGTAATACCAATGTTTATAGTCCAGGCGGTCCTCGAGCTCGTCGAGGAATCCGGTCAGCCGGTCCACATCAGGGCGTTCCCAGCCTGGGTCCGGGTAGAGCGTCGGCGAGAGCATGCGCGTCGAGCAGGTATGAGTGATGACGCAGCCGATCTTCCAGCCGACCTCGTCGAGCTTTGCCCGCGCGGTGTCGAAATCGCGCTCGTCCGGGAGCTCCTGAGGCCACCAGCTGGAATACGGCACGCGGTATTCCCTGTCCACGCTCGTGGCACCGCCCATGGTGAAGACCGTCGAGCCGTCGAGCTCAAAGACCTCGCCGCGCGTCAGGCGCCGAATGGGCGAGGTGTCCGACAGGCGCTGTGTCAGCCCGCCGTGCCATAACTCCATGGGGCGCTCCTCCCAGTGATCGAAGCGCTCGTGGTTGCCGTCGACGAACAGTACCGTGTAGGGGCGCGACTCCAGCCAGGCGATGTCGGCGCATTCCTCGGCAGAGAAGTCCCACGGAAAGCCAAAGTCGCCGGTAACGATGAGATAGTCGTCGCTGGTAAGACTATCGCCAAGCCCCCAGTCGCGGAGCTTTTGCATGTCGAGCCCACCGTGGATGTCGCCCGTCACATAGACCGTCATCGAATCACCTCTTCCCTCTTGTACGCCGCCAACTCGCGCTCGACCTGCCTGTCGCCGGTCTCGTTGACCCACCAGGGCCATTTCACCCGGCCGCACGGCTCGTCGACCCCGGCGAACCATTCCCTCAGCTCGTCGAGGCTCACCGGGGAGTGCCCGTTGGCATCGCAACCGACGTCGTAGCGCAGAAGGCCCTGCTTGCGGTTGAACTCGTTGTACGCGCCGCCGCTGCTGTGGATGTGCCCGTGGAGGTGCCACGATCCATGGCTCATGCCCTGCCAGTCCGCCATGGGGTAATGGCTCAGGACGATCTTCTGCCCGTCGATCTTGAGCACGCAGATCGGCGGCTCCACGGTGAAGGCGCCCGCGACCGCCGGCTGGGTCCAGTCCTTGTCGTGGTTTCCCGGGACGAGGTGGATGCGCCTGCAGGCAATCCGCTTGCGCAGCCCGTAGGCGTCCTGGGCGGTCATCTTGAATGAGAAATCCCCCAGGATGTAGAGCTCGTCGTCCACGGCAACCCTGCCGTTGATGCTGTCGACGATGGCGTCGTTCATCTGCCAAATCGTCTCCCACGGGCGGTCGGTGAACTTCAGCACGTTCTCATGCCCGAAGTGGGTGTCGCTGGTAAACCAGATCATATTTATGTCTCCTTCTGTCGCTAAAAAACGTTCTCCTTCGAGGTCAGGAGACGTTTTATGAGCGACATGAGGTGCATATCCCTCATGTTTCAAGCTCCAATCTGTCGGGTTTGCCCAACTAAAAGTTTACGCCCACGCGCCCACGCGCGAACTGGATTTGATTTTTGAAATATGGACGAATTCCTCGTCAGGAGGGTAGAATGGTGCCGACGGCAGCCCAAGTTGTAGTGAGCTGGGCAGAGCCGTTGCTTAATAGAGTTAGGTCATCGTCTTAGCGACGGTGGCCTTTCTTTTTGGGCTTCGAACCCTGCTTGAGTGCCTTGGAAAGGCCGACAAGGGCCGTGAGGAGCGAGACCGTAGAGGTCAGGAGCTTCACGAGCTCGGTGAAATCGGTCATGGGCATCACCTCCCATCGGATGGAGGGCTCTGCCCGGCACGAGGGCTGCCGCCAGCAAGGACGATTCTATCAGAGCGGCTGACTCCCGCAGATCAATTCATACTCCTCACCCTCGCCGAATTGCGAGCATGAAAGAATCGGCACTGGATGGCAGCGCGCTAGGGCACCGACGATAGGCTTTCCAAAACTAGCGAGGCGTGTCTCCGCGCGAGTAGTCAGCGCGGTCGACGACGCGGTCGTCCAGCTGCCTCGACACAGCACCGCCGCCGTGCGCCTGGCCCGCGGCGCGAACGCGGTCGTCACCGGCATCGGGAACGGCGCCGGCGTAGCGGTTGCGAATCTCCCTTGCGTAACCGCGACGCGCAAGAAGCTCATCGCGAACCGCCGGATCTTCGAGCAGATCTTCGTCACACTTCGGTGCGATGAACTTCGGAAACAGGTTGTAGGCGACGCCCTTGCTCGCCTTCGCCTGCTCGACCCACGCCGAATACGCCTTCTTAAGCCGTTGGATGTAAATCTCACAGCGCTTCTCGTATGGAAGGGCTCGCTCTGCTTCCAGCACGTTATTTTTGAAGGCCGCCTCGAGCTGCTTGATCGCGAACCGCCCGTCAAGACGGGTCAGGTTGAAAGTGCACTTCGGGTTGCCGGCCTCTTTGATATCGAGATCTGTCGCATAGACACGATTGTTCTTGATGAAAATGTCTACGCCCCATGAGGCAAGTAATTTCTTGAACTGCTCCATATTCTTTACGCGACCTTCGTCAATCGCAATATGGATCAGCTCGCGCAGATTGTTTTTATAACTGTACTCTCCCCGATCGACGATCACCTTTTCAATGTCGCGCGGCTGTCGATCTCGAATCTTCGAGTTCTTCTTTCCCTTTTCGAGCTGAGCGAGATTCCAGGCCTCGTCCATTTCACGAACCCACGCAGCGCGTTCGTACTTTCCGCGACGCCCACCCGTCTCGCAACGCTTACCCGTCAAAAGATCCGTGCGGTTAATCGCCATATGGACCGCGTAACGTTTTCCCGCCTTATCGCTTTCCTCATGCAAGGCGACAATCACTTGTTGATGCGGATAGTGTTTCGCAAGCCATTGCTCCGCGTAGGCCATACATGCATCGGGGGTCATCTTGCCTCCGTTGCAGCTGCACTCCTCGGGAAGAAACGCAAGAACCTGATGAAGCATCGTTATGTTCTTCGCGCCGACGCGCGCAGGCCTGTCGTGATGAAACATCTTCCGCGTCATAGCCATCTCGGAAAACCAGTACTTTCGGTTCGCGAGGTTCCAGCCGCCGCGGGCCAAAGCGTACTTTCCGTTAATGTACTTGCGCACGTTCTTCGCATAGCGCTCGGACGAAACACCTTTCTGCTTAACGACGGTCATTTTGATCACCGCCGACGAAATAGCGCTGTTCGAGTTCTTCGATAAAGAGAGTGACTTTGCGGGCGTTCTGGTAAACCTTTTCAAGCGTTCGGAAAACTGCCTTCTCGTTGTAGGCCGGAAGACCTTGCGCATTCACGAAGTACATCAGCTGGTTGAGGTTCGTCCCCTCGCGATACAGCTCGTGATAGATTTTTGCGACCTGGCTCATATCGAAATCGATCTTCTCGATTTTCCCGGCAAGCATCACGCGGCGGGCATACGCACTAACGGTCGCACCAAGTACATCCGCTCGTCTGCGGATCGCTTCGTGCTCCCCATCGGTGACCTTAACGTAAATGGCCTTCGAACGCGTTTCATGCAAATCGCCTGAAACGGGTTGCAGCTTTTTACTGCGGCCACCGTCATCATTTTTAGAAATGACTAGATCATCGAGTGATTCACTCCGATGACTCAAGGCATAGCGAATGAGTTCGGCTTTCGTCATGCCTGCCTTGTCCGCCAAAGCGGAAAACGTTTCGTATTCTTCAGAAGTGAGTGTCGCCTTAACGGTGTGTGGACGCTTGCAACTCATCATGCCCCCAGGAAAGCAGAGCGAATCGGTGAGGCCACCGATTCAAAACCAATATGAGATTGCTTTCCTTTTTTGGGAGCGACTGACGTCGCGCCGATTTTTTGAAGTGACGCCGTCACTTCCCTTAGAAATGAAGGCGAATTTCATTTCTAACTTTATCGCCGTGGGAGGCGATAATCAAGATGTGTTGGCAGATAAAGGGGGCGAGTATGGCCCCATTTATCTAGCCCAACACCAATCTTGCAATCACCGGAACGGCGATTGGGCGGAGCGTAGCGTAGACACGAAATGAGAGGCCTCGTTTCGAGCGAAAGGCTTCGCGGTGTCGTAGTGTCAGCGAAGACCGTGAGCGGAAGCGAATTTTTAACGCGAAGGATGCTGAGTGTTAGAGATTCGCTGTAGCGAGAGCGGAGCGGTAATGCGAATGCGAGGGATGCCGAGTGTTTGCATTACCGCGCAGCGGAATCTGGGCGAGGGCTGGAGCAAGTTGATGGAAGACCTTACCGATTTGCGGAAGGTTTTGCCCGAAGCATCCGGCAACGCCGGATTCTTTTGGAACGGTCTCTCGTTTGATTGCTTTCCTATCGTTTGCTCCCAGACTGGGCGTCTAAAAAAGGCGGCCGAACCGGCCGCCCACAAATAAAAAAACATTTACCGAATGTAAGAGGAGAGGAACGATGTACATTACTCCCAGTGACCGGCGACGTCGACAACCCAATGCTGTCCCGTAGCCTGCTGCTCATAATGCCCCTGGTCCTCAGAGGTGGTATACGAATCGTCGACAATTGATCCGCCGATGCCACCTGAAAACGCATCATTTTCACTCCACGAATAGGCGGCATCTTCGGAATCGAAGGGTCCTACCATAGTACCACCATGGTTGACCCAGAAACGAGGATGGCGCGTATACACTACATTCGGCACCCAGACCTGACTGTAATCGGTCTCCCAGTGGCCCTGCTCGGCAACCCACTTCTTCTGGCTGCCGCCGTTGGAAGAGGAATTGTTGCTGCCGGAACTCTGCGAATTGCCGGAATTCTGCTTGGACTGGGAGGAATCGCCCTTGTTGTCCGACTTCGACGAGTCGGAAGACTTGTTATCCTCCTTCTTGGAGTCATCGGACTTCTGGTCCTTGTCGTCGGATTCTTTCTTCTCCTCGGACTTGGTTCCAGAGGTTTGCGTCGCCTTTTCTTCGCTTGGCTTCTTTTTGTCTTTATTCTTTACCGCTGTGGCGGCCCTTTCCGTAGAGCCGCTTCCTTGCTTTGCAACGCTGGCACATCCAAGTTGAGGTGCCGAAAGGCACACCAGAAGCGCAACGATAATGGCCCTTGTTCTCACACCGATCTCCCTGCCCATGAAACCGGGCGTTGGACACCAGCCGATATCCAACGCCCGACTCGCTTTTACATCTGCTCGCGGCGCTTCTTCCGGTCGAGGAAGACGCCGGCCGCCACGAGGACGGTACCGCCGATGACGAACGTCTCGCCGATGAGTCCCGCGCGGTCGCCGGTCTGGGCGAGGCTGCCGGGCTGGGCGGTATCCGTGCCGGCGAGGTGCTTCGGGGTGTATGCCGCATGCTGCTTTGCGGCCTGCCGCTTTGCGGCCTGCTGCTTTGCGACCTCCTCTGCCTCCTGTCGTGCGATCTCATCGGAAAGCTTCTGCTCCGCTGCGATGCGGTCGGACTCCGCCGACTCGTAGGCGGCGAGTGCCGCATCGTAGCCGGGCTGGAGCTCGTCCACCGCGGCCTGCTTCTCGTCCAGGATGGCCTTGGCGGGCGCGACCTTGGCACGTGCCTCGACTGCTGCGGCGAAAAGCGCGTTGAGGGCGTCATCCGCGTTCACATCATGGCCGGAAGCGATCGCCGCGCCGGCATCGATGGAGTTCAGCTTCGACAGCTTGGCGTCTGCCTGCGCCTTTGCCTGCTCGGCGGCGGAGACCAGGGACTCGGCGGCGATGGTATCCGCCTTCGCGGCATCGAGGGCGGCCTTGGTGTCATTGACGGCCTTTACTGCATCCTGCTCGCGCTGCTGTGCCTCTGCGAGCTTCGCGGCAAGGCCGGTGAGGATGTCGAGGTTCGACTGTGCGTCCTCGAGATCAGTCTGGGAGCCGGTAAGCTTGTCGGCGGCAACGCCGGTGTCGGCCTTTGCGGCATCGACGGCACGCTGGGCATCCGCGAGGGCGCGTGCGGTGGCGTCCGCCTTTTGCTCGGCGGCGGCGAGGACGGTCGCCTTCTCGACCTGATCGGCTGCCGCCGCGTCATGGACGCTCTTTGCTGTATCGAGCGCCTTCTTGGCGTCGGCGACGTCCTGGAAGAACTTCGCGAGATCGGCGTTCGCATCCATGACGTCCTGCTGCTTGGCCTCGGTGTCCGCCTTGGCGGAGTCCAGCTTGATCTGTGCGCCCGTTACGACCGCATTGGCGGCATCAAAGGCGACCTGCTTCTGCTGGACGGTCGATTTTGCCGTATCGACTGCCGCGTTGGCGGCATCGAGGTCCGATTTCGCCGCATCAAGCTCGGTCTGGGCATCCGTGACGCCCTGCTGCTTGGATGCGAGATCAGCCTTGGCGGCATCGACGGCACGCTGGGCATCGGTGACGTCCTGCTTCGCGGCATCGACATCTGCCTGTGCGGAATCCGCTGCGTCCTGCTTCTGCTGGACGGTTTCAGCGGCGCCGGCGGCTGCCTGCTGCTTGGATGCGAGATCGGCCTTGGCTGCGTCGAGTGCGCTCTTGGCGTTCTTCAGGCCGTTGATGTAGGAGATCAGCTTCTGCTCGTACTCGTCGACGGAGATGGCTCCGGTATTCCAGCCCGAACCGGCCCAACCGCCGTATTGCAGCGTGAGCGAGAACGTCAAACGGGTGTCATCGTTCAGACCGCATCCCATGACAGCATAGTCAGGGTTGATGATGTTCATGTAATGACCGATACGGTAGTAATCGAACTTGTCCTGGTTGGCGTACCAGAAGTCGTAGGCGTCCTTTCCGGAAAGATTCGTCGCACCAAGGGATGCTGCAGTCTTGTCAAACAGATCCTTTTCCTGATAGATCCAGGCCTTGCAGGGGTCGCGATAGCTCCAGGCAAGGTTTTCACCGACATCGAACTGCTGGGCATGCTCTACATTTTTCGTCGAATAGTTTGCATCTGCAATCGCTGCCGCAATGAGCTTATAGCTTACCTCAAGCTCGGAAAGGCCGACGGACTTACGGTAGGCGTTCACGTTCTTCATGACCGTGATGGACGAAAGCATGTTTTCAAGGCCCGTTGCGTCGAGACTGTTTCCGATTTCGGTGTAGTCTTTGTACGTGCAGTTCTGGATGATCTCGATGGCTGAATCGGCACCCATGGCCTTGAAGAAACCGATGGCTCCCTGCTTGAGCTGCGCGTCTGCGAGATCCACCTTCGTTTGTGCCTCGTCGACCTTCTGCTGGGCGGCGGCCACGGCAGCGTCTGCGGTATCCTTCGCCGCCTTGGCGTTCGCGAGCTCTACGTCGGCGGCTGCCTTTGCGGACTCAGCGTCCTTGACAGCCTGCTTCGCTGCATCCAGCTTGGAGATGGCGTCGGCATTCGCCTGCTTGGCCGCATCGAGGTCGGCGTTCGCGGCATCGAGTGCGGACTGGGCGGCGTTCACGCCGGATTTGGCATCGGCCGCAGCCTGCTGCTTCGCGGAGAGGGACGCCTGGGCATCATTCAGCTCGGTCTGCGCCGTTGCCGCAGCGGACTGCGCCTGCTCGAGCTCGGACTCGCACTGGGACTGTGCCGCTCGTGCGGCAGCGAGGGCTGCCTCCGCGTCCGCGACTTTCTGTTTTGCCGCATCGTACTCAGGACCGCTGGCGCCTGCCTCCGCTGCGGCGAGGTCTGCTTTCGCCTTCTCGTAGGCGGCGCTGGCGGCTGCGGCCTTCGCATCCGCCGCGTCCTTGTTCTGCCTGGCTGCAGCGAGGACAGAATCGGCGGCATCCTTTGCAGACTGGGCCGCAACCAGCTTGAACTGGGCATCGGCAAGCGTCGCGTTGGCGTTGTCCAGTTCGGCCTGTGCCCTGTCCACGGCAGCCTGGGCGTCGCGCACGGCCTGCTCGGCGGCACTGATTGCCTCCGGGGTGGCGCTTACAGCATCTGCCTTGGCTTTATCGAGGGCATCCTTGGCATCCTGAGCCGCCTTGAGGGCGGACTGGTACGCTTCGTCCTTCTCGGACGCATCCGCCTTAGCGTCTGCGAGACCCGCCTTCGCCTGCTCGAGGTCCTTGCCAGCGGCATCGGCGGCGTCCTTGCCCTCTGCGACCTGACGGGCGTACTCGTCCATTGCCGCTCGGTCGGCTGCCGTGCCGGCGCTGACTGCCGAATCGTAGGATGCCTTGGCCTGGTCGCGGGCGGAAGCAACCTCGTTGTAGGGGCCGGCGGCCTCATCGTAGGATGCCTTGGCGGCGTCCTCCTTCGCCTTCGCCTCGTCGACCGCCTTCTGCAGGTCCGCGATGGTCTGTGCGGCGGATTTCGCGCCGGTACCGGATGCCGAGCCGGCGTGGGCGGCGATCGGCGACATCACGGCGGGGTGCTGCGTGCCCCCGTCACCGGTCTGGGCGAATGCCGCGAACGGTGAGATGAGGCTCGACCCGGTCATGGCGGCCATGGTCGCCGCGGTGACGGTCAGACGTGCGATCCCCTTCGGGGCGTGAATCTTTTTGCTTGGCAGTGCGGCGAAGTGATCGCCGCCGGCAGCAAAGTGCTTTCCCTGAGTCATTGCTATTCCATTCCTTTTCCATGCCATGTCCGACTAGGCATCAGAACTCTTTCCAATAAAGGTAATTATGCGCCTTAACAGGGATTGTTGTATATAGTCCGTTGGCATAAATACAACAATCCATGACTCTTTTTGTCATGGATACGAAGACGCTTCAGAAATCATTCGGCATGAGATGCAAAGAGCTCCGCGCTGGACTCGGGTACAGCCAGGAGCAGTTCGCCAATTTGATTGAGATGGATCGTTCCTACTACGCGAGCATTGAGGTCGGACGAAGAAATGTCAGTCTTTCTAACCTCTCTAAAATTGCCAATGGATTCAACATATCAATTGCTGCACTTATGACTGGTGTCAGCGATAAATCGGATTAGTCCATCAATCAGCGAACGAAGTGAGCGAATAAATCGGCGGCGTAGCCGGCGGCAAGGACACGGTACGTGGCCGCGCAGCGAGCTTCGCCGAGCGAAGGGGGACAGCATCGCTGTCCCTATCTTTATCGACGGCTTAGTCGGCGGCAAGGACACGGTACGTGGCCGCGCAGCGAGCTTCGCGAGCGAAGAGGACGGCATCGCCGTCCCTATATCTTTATAGTATATTTCTCTATTAATTGGTTTCACCAAAATGGGTATTGCGCAAGCTTCTGAACAGGCGTTTTTATCAAAAACTCAAAGCAGCCGAATCATCAAAATGGTGAAATTTTTTACCCAAATTGAGGAAGCGCTTCACCAAAATGGAACCGACTAACGGCTGTTGAAAACTTTTTATCCCCAAAATGGTGATTTCCTGTTTTCAGTGGAAAACTCGGTAAGTTAAATTATTTACTTACCAGATTTACAAACAAAAGCAGTTCTTAACCCTAAAACCAGAACAGGTCAGAAGCAAAATTAACTCCTGACCTGCGATTTTTCTGGTGCCCCCGGGCGGATTCGAACCGTCGACACCCGCTTTAGGAGAGCGGTGCTCTATCCCCTGAGCTACGGAGGCATGTTGTATTAGTGTAGCAGATTTACGCCGCTGTAATGCAGCGTATACCCACTCTTCGAAGTTGCGGTGGAACAGCCCTCCGGAAAGTGCGTCCCACTATCCAGGCAAATTCTGGGTCAGACTTTCCCCATGAGACCTCGCTGGGAAACAGTGACCCAGAATTTCGGCTCGAAACGGGACACGGTTTCCCAAACGACCCCGTTCCGGAAACTACATCCCGGAATCGACGCTCGAACTGGGATGCACTTTCCCGATCGAGCCACATGGGAGACTGCGCCCCACTTTGAGGGGGCGCTCTTTAATGACTAGTTGCCTTTGTGGAAGAGGTTTTTGATAACGGAGGGGATGCTCTTGGCGCCCTTAGCCGTCACATCGATAAAGTCAGGCGAACGCACGAGCTTATCCTCGTCAACGTACTTGCGGACCGCACGAAGTGTCTCTTTGTCATCGCGCGTCGAAAACGTAAAGTGACCATTGTCCTTGGTGAAGATGGCAAAACGCGTAATCTTCTTGGTGCCGCGCAAAACCTCGGCGGCAATATAGTCGACCTCGTCCCACGGGATTTGGATATAATCCTCGGGATTACGCTCGTTATAGTACTCAAACGCCTTATTGCCCACCATCACGTTACCGTGACTGGTAAGCCCCATCAGGCAGGTTGCCGGCGTTGCCAGATCGACCGTGCTGTTCTGAGATTGCGCCATACGCGCCTCGCCCTCCAATAAAAACAATCGGACCGCATCCAGTGTACCCACCGGGTGCGGTCCGTTTCAATGGCTCAAAAGCCCTTGCCTAGCAACTCTCGGTCTTAAGCCGAAGCGTGCTTACATGAAGCCGCAGACGCGACCGATGATGCCGACGGCGAAGAGAGCCAGGATGATGACGATCGGGCTGACCTTCTTCTTGAGGAGCTTGCAGACCAGAAGGGTCAGGCACACGGCGGCAAGGCCGGGGATGAGCTGATCGAGGTTGGCCTGAAGCGTGGTGACCTTCACCGGGTCGAGTGCGTTGGCACCGACAGAGCTGTACATCGTCAATGCCTGCTTGATGCCCTCAGAACCGGCGGGCAGGTTGGCCCAGTCGATATAGGCGCCAGCGGACTGCGTGACCTTGGAGACGACCGGGGTGAAGGAGATGGACACCCAGCGCTCGACCAGGGCGCCGATGATGAACATACCCAGGATGGAAGCACCCTCGGTGACCTTGCCCATCAGACCGCCGGAGAGGTCCTTGGCGATGGAGGAGCCGACCTTGTAGCCAAACTCCTGCGTGTACCACAGGAAGGCGTAACGGATGATGTTCCACGCGAAGAAGAACAGCAGCGGACCGGCGATGCTGCCGGACAGGGCCAGGGAAGCGCCCAGTGCGCCCAGAATCGGGCGAAGGGTGAACCAGAAGGCGGGGTCGCCGACGCCGGCGAGCGGGCCCATCATACCGACCTTAACGCCCTGAATGGCGACGTCGTCAATCGGAGCACCGTTGGCGCGCTCCTCCTCGAGAGCGAGGGTAACGCCAATGACGGGGGCGGAAACATAAGGGTGGGTGTTATAGAACTCCAGGTGGCGCTTAAGAGCGGCAATCTGGTCATCCTTGCTGGTGTAGAGCTTCTTGATCGCAGGGATCATTGCGAAGCACCAGCCGCCGTTCTGCATACGCTCGTAGTTCCACGAGCCCTGAAGGAACTGATGACGGAAGCAAACCTTCTTACGGTCAGCCTTGGTGAGCTGAATCTTGTTCTCTGCCATATGTATCACTCCCCTCCTACTCGTAATCGTTCAGAATGTCGCCGAGCGGATCGCCGGAGCCACCGCCCATGCCGCCACCCTGCTTGGCCAGATCCTTAAGGCCAAGGTAGATGAGGGCAAGGGAGATGCCGATGAGGCCAAGGGCGATCAGCGTGAGCTGAGGGATGGCAGCAAGGACAAAGCCGAGGATGAAGAACGGCCAGGTCTCCTTGGTGGCCATCATGTTGATGACCATGGCGTAACCGACGGAAGCGACCATGCCGCCGCCGACGGCCATGCCGCCGGACAGCCAATCGGGCATAGCGTTAAGCGCGTTGGTAACGGCCTCGGCCGGGATGATGCACAGAAGTACTGCCGGGATGGCGATACGAACACCCTGCATGAGGATGCCGGCGTACTGCCAACGCTCGATGCCGGCGAAGTCGCCCTTCTCGGCGCAGGCGTCCATGCCGTGAACCATAGCGGTAGCCAGGGTACGGCAGATCATGGTCAGGAACAGACCAGCGACCGACAGCGGGACGGCGACGGCGATGGCGGCGGTAACGGCCTTGGCCGAATCGGTGGCGCCACCGTTGAGGGCGAGCACCATGATGATCGAAGAAGCGACCGAGGCCAGAGCGGCGTCAGGCGCGACGGCGGCGCCGACGTTAGCCCAGCCAAGGGCCATCATCTGGAGCGAACCGCCCAGGAGGATGCCCTCCTGAAGGTGACCGGTTACGAGACCGATAAGCGTGCATGCCACGAGCGGCTGATGGAACTGGAACTCATCCAGAATGCCTTCCATACCGGCAAGCAACGCGACAATCGCAACAAGCAGAATAGTGATTGCAGACATGTATCGGACCCTCCTTTACTATGCTTGAGCGGCCAGTTCGGCCTTAGCTTTCTTCAACATGGCGTCGAGATCCTCGGAGGAATCCGAAGGAACCTTGCGGACCTCGAACTTGACGCCCTTGGCCTTGAGAGCCTCGATGGTCTTGACATCGTCATCGCCCATAGCGACAGCGTTAGTGACGACGACCTTGCCCTTGGAGTGGGCCATGGAACCGATGTTGGCTTCCTTGATGTCGACGCCGGCCTCGATGGCCCTGAGCAGATCCTGCGGGTTCTCGAACAGCAGCATCGCCTTGGTGTCGCCAAAGCGCGTGTCCTTGACGACCTCGGCCATCTTCTTGATAGGCACGACGTTGGCGTGGACTCCCGGAGGGGCAGCCTGCTCGATCATGGTCTTGCGGAGCTCGTCGTGAGCAACGCCGTCGGAGACCACGATGATGCGGTTGGGGTTGATCTGCTTGGTCCACGTGGTGGCCACCTGACCATGCAGCAGGCGCGTGTCGATACGGACGTGGGCGATCTTGATGTGCCCGTCGCCGATCACCGTTCCCGGAGGAATGGCACCCGCAGGAGCAGCGGCGGCCGCAGCCGGCTTCTTCTCCTCGGGCTCCAGAGACTCGGGCTTGACGCGCACGCCGGCCTTAGCCTCAGTCACGAGATGTTTTGCGATCGCATGTGCAGTGTTCTTTGCGTCAAAGCGCTGCGAATATGCCTCGATGAGCATAGGCAGGTTGACACCGGTGACGATAGCCCAGGAATCGTGGCCCTCGATGAGCCCGCTGATCTGGTTGAACGGCGTGCCGCCCCACAGATCAACGAGGAAGAGCACCTGCTCCTGGTCCTCGAAGGAAGCGATTGCCTCCTCGACCTTGGCACGGAAGTCGTCGGGGCCCATGCTCGGCTCGAGCGAGACCACGGCAACAGACGGCTGATCGCCAAAGACCATCGAGCCCGTCTGCTTGATTCCAGCCGCCAAGTCACCATGGCTAGCAAGAACAATACTTACCATCACATAACCTCCTTTTTGTCTACGTATTTCCTACACGACAAAAAAGAGTATAGCCGCAAGCGTGGCAAAATTATAGGAAAAAATGTGAACGGTTGGATTATTTGTTTAAACGTCCTGCTTTGTTACAAATTGGTTACATCGCTGGTTTTCAGCTATTCCTCGCTAAACATAATTAGTTTGACCATCTTAGAAAACAGATACAAGCACAGCATTCATTAATACCGATTTAAATCGGATAAGAACCTGCTTTACTCTTCGATATTTTGTTTAAACAGACGTGACTTGACTAATTTCGTTAGTTATGCCCTAGCAAACCGTCAAAAAAGAATAGTCATTGGGGACGTTCTTTAATGACTAGTCGTTTAAGAACGTCCATTACAGTCGAAATTGTCAGCCCGGGACCGTCTCGGGCTACGATTGAGGCGCGCCCAGAACGGTCCGCCGACCGGGCGCCCGCGCACGGCCGAACGTCCCTGCCCCCGAGAGGGCCCGTTGGGTGCTGCCGGCGCGGGACGCGCCGCCCCCGACGGCTGATAGGAAAGTGCCGGGCAGAGGCCGCGGCTGGTAATGTGAGTGCCGAGGGGGAGGCCATCCGGTCGAACGACTACCGGAAGGATACCACCGTGAAAGCGCCATCCACCAGGCCCGCGGCCGTGCTCGGCCTGGACGTCGGCAAGTCCTCCCACTGGGCCTGCCTTATCGACCGCGGCGGGGAGGTGCTGGCCAGCGCCCCCGTCCGCAACCGGGAGGGCGCTCTAGACGCGCTGTTCTCCTCCGCGCCCGCCGGCACGCTCGTCGTGGTCGACCAGTTCCGCAACATAGGGTCCCTCGCCGTGCG
>UQMW01000032.1 GCA_900542275.1 uncultured Collinsella sp. | reverse complement strand
CGCCCAAACAGCCCCGGTGATTGCCCCGATCAGGCGCGGATGGGTCTCGCAGCCATATATAAATAACCCCCTATAAATTGAGGTCTAATACTTTTCCCGAGAAGTGAACGAGCTTATTTGGACCCCTGGAGCATCCACACTTTTTGACGTCAAAACCGCAGGATTCCAGCAGCAAAACCGCAGGAAACGGGCCCCTAAAAGTGTCGATGTTTCGGGGGTCCATTCTGGCTCGTTCACTTCTCGGGAAAAGTATTAGACCTGGATATATGGCCGCTAATTCTAACCCCCTGTTACCGCCCCTACCAATACTGATGCGCATCGATAACGGCTTGCCAGAGCCAAAATCGCTTCGTTTCGGCACGCGCATGGGCAAAATATCGCTGTTCTGCACTCATCGCCTTGTTAAAGATGGGGCGCTTATTCCGATGCAGCTTCCGTCGGATGCGTTCGCACAGCCGAACGAGCTTGTCGTAGTCAATTGCTTGGTCGGTTGTCACCGTAAAATACGCTACTCCCTCAAGCAGTTCCAACTCGTTGCGGCGCTCGGCATCCTTGTGGATCTTCTCGCTTCCATCATGAATGGCATCGCTGTCGTAGTCGACCATCGCGGTCAGCACCTCTGGCAGCAGCCCGGCCTTTACTTTATCCCTGCCCACCTCGACTTTAGCCGTAAGCGTAATGTCGGGCGTGCGCTCCAACACGCGCAGTTTGCGCTCGCGCCCATCGTTGAGTCCATCGCGAATGAAAGCCTTCTTGTTGAGTTCGGCCTTGCCCAATGCATACCCGCCGCAGCGCGCAGGCAGCGACATAAACATGCACAGCCCCGACTCCCTCGGAGAGCGCGATCCCTCGATCACATACGCAAGCAGCGCCTTTGCCTTCGCGAGACCCCTTACCTTTGGGGACGCCTCGATACACGCCGCAATGAGCTCCTTCGTCGTGAGCCTGCCATCGCGCATGCCCCCATCCCTGCTTGTCACCCCACCGGGAGCAAGGTTATCCAACCGGTAGTTCGATGTCATGGCATAGCCGGCATAGATGGCCTCGGCCGCAGAGCTGTCGTGCGCAACCTGCACAAACGCCAGCTCGGGGGAGCACACATACGCATCCAGGCCGCCCATCCAGTGGCCCAGCGAGATAAACGAGCCCGCCGGGAGCTCGTTGGTGCACAGGTGCGTCTTAACATGCTTGCTCTGCCGACGGTCGGCACGCGATGGCACCAGCAAATCCAGCGTTTGGATCCCCAGATCATAGCGATCGATAAAATCCTGCGCCTCTTGGTCCAACAGCGCACAGGCACCTGCAATCGACACGACCTCTGGTTCCGAATCCCCAAAACGAGGGTTCGGCAGGTGCGCCAAAAGCGCCAACGCAGCGTTATGTGAAACGATAAAGTAACCCATGGCGCGAAGATAGCACGCGCGTCGGCGGCCGCTGGCGGTCCTGGCGAGTTTTCGGCAAACGACCAGCAGTTTTTTGCCGCGGCGCAACCAAAGTGTTCATTCGTCGACGTCTAAATGCAAATCCGTCAAGCTTTTGGCAAGGTTGCCGCTCAACTGACCAAAAGCTGACCATTTGCTTGCCCATTTACTTGACGGTGCACCCTCGCCAAAATGCTCCGCGGCTTCTCGGGCGGTCGAAGTGCTCGTTTAGCGACCACACACTCGCCGCTGGGGTATCCTTGGAGCACATGCACCGCAAGCCGCACAAAGGAGCCGCCATGCGCACCGAGCTCGATGTTCCCTTTTCGCACAAAGACAAGGCCAAGGCCCTGGGCGCCAAGTGGGACCGGGCCAAGAAGATCTGGTACGTGCCCGATGGCGTCAACCCCGAGCCCTTTGCCGCGTGGCTGCCCGGCGTGGATCGCTCCGACCCCAGCGCGCCCTACATCTACCTGGTGCTGGGCAAGCGCGAATGTTGGAAGTGCCACGAGCAGACGACGGTCGCGGCCTTTGGCATTCCGTATTGGGCGGCCGAGGACTCGGGCAGCAAGGCCGCGCCCGGCGGCGCGCCCGCCATGGACGACGCGGGCCACATCGTGATCGACACCGCCTGCGCCAACGCCGTGGCCATCGTCCCCACGCTGGGCTGCGTGCCGGCCGAGATCCGCGACTACCTGCGCGAGCGCTGCGGCTACAAGCCCGTAACGTCGCGCACCACCAAGACCGTATCGCTCGCCAGCACCTGCACCGGCTGCGGCGCGCTGCAAGGCAGCCATTACCTGTTCGAGGAGCCCACGTCGCCGTTTGCACTCACGGCCATCAACAAGCTGCCCGCGCTGGAGTTCGTGCGCGTGGAAGTCGCCGGCGTCTACGGCATCCCCGCCAGCCAGGACAACTTTGACCAGGCGCTCTTCACCTGGGCACGCGACCACCACACCCAGTTCCACAAGACCTTGTACGAGGGGATTTACCTGTAGGGCATCTTATAAGGCAGAAACGGCTGAGCGTGGAAAATCTCCCGTTTTTGACAGCCCTTCAGCCCAAAAACGGGAGATTATCCACGCTCGGTTTTCGATCGTCCAAAAATCCTCGCTCGCCATCAGGCAATTAGGTGTCCGCATCGTCATAGGTAATGGCGCATCCACAGGTCGGGCATTGCTGAGGATAGACCGGGAGGCGCAGGCCCGTTCGAACCCGCGGGTCGGTGGCGTGCTTATCGCGGGCATCGATGAAGGTGATGTCTAGGCACGGAAGGTCTGTACCGCAGCAAGGACAGGGCAGACAGATTTGGCTGCAGCTGGCCTCGATGAGCGGAAATAAGCTCCGATCCATCAAAACGCGCGGTAAGTTACCGTATGCGCCGCGCGCGATATCGCTTCGCCATCCCATGGTCTCCCCTTTCCTGTTTTACCTGTTGAGAAGAGGATGGCAGGATCGTGCGGCTCTCGTTGCGGCGCGACGCGATCCGATCAATCGACATGATTGGGTTGCGACGGGCCACGCCCAGCTAATACGGAGCAACGGCTTCCGCCCGGCGCCGCGATTCCGAGAAATCAAACTCGGCACGATGAGCCTCGAGGAATCGAGCGTTGGGACGCAGGCGATGTTCGTCCGGCTCACGCAACACCGACCCTGCAAACGCCGCATAGTCCGTATGCCGCAGAAGATACGACCCGCAAAGTTGATAGTCGCCACGCACCAGCTCAAACGAAATCAAATGAGCATCGAACAGCGAGTGCAAGTCACGGCGCAGCAGAATACCGTTGCTGACAACTTGCGACTTGGGACCCGAGTAGTTCTCGATATGCGCGGCCTCGAGAGCTTCATCCACATTGCAGCCCGAGACGGCACATCGACCGGTATAAGCCTCAAAAAGCTGATTGCGAAAACGCTGCTGGCCGATTCGCTCGCGACGCAACGCATAACGGACCTTTTCATCGTCGCTCGCTGGAGTGCCGGAAAACTCCGCCGCGACCGGAGCGTCCTTCATGTAGCTCATATCAGGGAAGAAACGCGCATCGGGTCCGCCCTTGTGGACGGGACCGTGCAGCACAAACCAGCTGTTCTCGGGCTCGTAACGCTCAACGAACGCTAGGCCCAGCACTTTGTAGCCGGCGCTCGTTGCAAAGAACACGCCAACGGGAACGCCGCACTCCATGCAGTTGATCATCTTTTGGTTGTAGTCCTGGTCGCGCCAGTTTTCGACCGAAGCACTTTGCGACGAGTACTTGAGCACCCACGTGCCGTCCTCAAGATAGAGCGGCGGAACATCGGGGTAGGCGCCGCGCTTGGAATTGTGCACCGAAAGGGCGAAGGTCTTTTCGCGCGGCTGATTAACGCGCCCGCGACCAGGCCAAAAGATGCCCGAATCGCGCGACACCGGAAAGAGCTCAGAATCAATCGTCAGGCGAAAGGGATATTGAGGGCTATCGGCATTGGTGCGATGCGGGAGTTTGTCCCATAGGCCGCCACGCTGCTCCTCGCGCAAGAACCATTCCCAAGCCTGAACATATTCGGACGGCACAACGCTGCAAGCGCGGTCGAAACTCGGCCGAGCAATCAGCGGAACACTAGAAGCAATGCCGTCCATAAGGAACCTCCAGGAAGAACAGTTCTTCACATTATCGCCGACCCCGAGCGATATGCGACAAAGTGCTTCCAGCGGACAGCCACAAAAAAAGGGGCCGCTTCAATCGAGCCGCCCCCTTTAGGCAGTTTAATTGTTGTCTTGCCTCTACTTAGAGTCAGGCACGATGCCGACCAGGCTAACCGTTACATCGAAGGTCGGACTTCCTTCACCAACATCGAGGCCGGACATGTTCTGACAATCGCTGTCAGTGCCTTCCATCCAAATGACAACCTTGAAGTTTGTCCCGCTGTAACCAACATGAGCGAGCATCTGAGCGTCGCCCGTCGGCTTTACGTAGGAGTCACCGCTTCCAGTTGCTCCCCAGTTTTTACTGTTCTGGTCAATCATATTGCCACCGCACACATGGGCATAGGACGGCGCCATGGTCACCGAGAGGCTGTCGGGATTCACGCAACTCCAGCCTTCGGTAGCAGAAACATCGTTTCCCTTGCCTGTCGGAAGGACCGGAGCATAAACAACCTTGAGCTCGTCATTAATCAGCAGACCAACACGAAGGCTGCCTTTGATTTTGTCAAACCAATCTTTCGAAGCGCCTTCCGACGCAGTCACAACAACGGGACCGTTCGAGCTGCTGTTGTCGAGATAGACGTCAGCCTCGCCAGTCTGGTTAATCGTGTAGAGCGTATATTCCGCCATCGTATAGGCGTAATAAGTCTCGGTATCTCCCTTGAGCGTATAGGAACCCTCAAGCTGCTTAGAAATCGTTGCCTTCTGGTAACCACTCACATCTGTACCATTCCATGATTTTGGTACAAACCAGCTATGGGCATCGTCCGTGGAAGACGGACTGATCTCATGGCCAGTGCTTGCGGCGGTCGTCTGATGATCGCTACCGTCATGAATGGCATTTGGGCCGGACGCAATTTGGAGGACCATGCCGTTTGCCTGGGCGCTAACGGTACTGGTGGTGCCGTCAACCTTTGTGTTTGAAACGAACCAGGCATACGTTGCAGAGCCAAGCGCAACCGCTGCCATAACGACTGACAAGGCTGCGATCGCAAGCTGCTTTTTCATCTGCTTAACGCTCAACGGAAATCCTCCTCTCTAAAGAAAAAGGCGGGGGACACCTCTCCCCCGCCTTGTTTAGCTGCTTATCCCGCTAGTTCTTATCGGTCTGAGTAGAGGTAGCAGTGAAGACAACGTTAATGCGCTTGGAAGCCGTCTTCAGATTCTCAAGATTGTTCGTAAAGACCTGAGCATCGTCACCATCGTAGAAGACATACATTTCAACGGTTGTCTCATCCTCGCCAATCTTATCGGCAAGCTTATGCGTGGTGTCAGAAGAGGAGACAATGCCGTCCTTATTGCAAAGCACCCAGTTCGTCCCGCTCATGACCAGCACGCGAAGCGCAGAATCAAATTTATCATTATCGCCTGTGGCACCCGTAATTTTGGCCGAATCAACTACAAGATTGGTGAGCTCAGCGCCCTTTGAGCCAACATAAAAGGTGTTCTTTACGGCATACTTTCCAGTAACCGCGGCGGCAGGCGTGCCGGCAGCGTCGGCGCCCTGAGCAGGAACAAGCTTGACGGTATTGTCGACCTTCAAGCCATCAGTCGCACTGGTACCGAATGCCGTATAGAAGTTAGCCAGCGTATCGTACGGAGTCGTGTCGGCGCCATTTGCCCAATGAGCCGGATAAAGCGGCGTGTTCGCAACAGAAGAATCATCCGTGCGAAGATCCTTAGACGGTTCATTCTCATCACGAATATACATGAACGCAGAGTTCGACTGAGCAGAAATCTTACTGGTCGTTGCGTCGACCTTGTTGTTGCTCACAAACCATGCGAACGTGGCAGAGCCCAGTGCTACGGCTGCTACCAGCACCATGGCGATGGCGGCGCCCATCTGCTTCTTTAATGCCTTGGTATCCATACGGACCCCTTTCTTTCCCCATTCATCCCAGATGACCCTCGAGAAGCCCGGAAGGGGAGCCCGCGCTTTCGTGTTGGATGTTGCTTGCCCATCCTTTAGACATGGAATTGAGAATACCATAATTCTTACGATTTCCTTATGAGTTTTCGGCAGCCTACATTCCGGCAGATTCATAGGTCTACCTCTGGTTATATGCGGTGCTACATGAACATCGTTTACCTTATTTGATCTCTCTCCCGCGCAGTCATAAGCCCCTCTTAAGCCTTGCGACCGCAGCGCCATGCCAACGCACACATTCGCCCTCCGCCGAGCTTCGCCCTAGCCCTTCCCCACCCGCTATACTGATGTAGCACGTGTAATTTCTGCCTGCTTATGCGGGCTATTTGCCGGGAGGACTCTATGGCTGCCGCCAATCAACCCAAGGGAAGCGTTTCTACCGGATCGATCAAGCCGGTGACGCGCAAAGCCGTTCGTTGTCAGCGCGAAGTTGCCTGGCTGGTCACGCAAGCGGCCGGTAAGCTCGTCGCCACCACCGACGACGTCAACGCGCCCACACCCAGCTTTGTGCTGGCGGCGGCGTTGTCATATGCCCGCGAGCAGGAGCAGACCGCCCGGGACCGTGGCGCCGCGATCGACTACAAGGCCGTCATGGGCTCCGACCTCGCGAGCTTTTGTGCGGCCGCGGGGCTGCCCGCAGCGCCCAACGCGCTTTCGGACGCGGGCTACATGTTCACGCTCTCGGGCGCGGATCTGATCCGCGACATCTATGCCTACTGCGGCGACCTGGGCGAGCGCATGAGAGATCCGGTGCAGGTCAAACCGGGCTACGCGATCAAGCTCGCGTTGCGGTTGTTCTTGCTGGACGACGCCGCTGGCAACGGCGCTACCTCCGCCGACAACGCCTCCGCATAACAAAAGCGCCGGGTCGGGAAATCACTCCCGGCCCGGCGCTTCTTCGTTCTACTTGTCCCCGTCCCCCGCGGGCGAGTTCTTTTGGTTGCGACGGTTACTCCAGGTCACGTTGTGTTCCTTGTAGTAATCGGGCGCCTCGTTGCCGCTCGCGCTAATGGGGTCGTTGCCGGTCAGGGTGTCGGCAATATCCTGCACGAATTTAATGAACAGGCTCGAGTCGTCGGTCTCGGACGAATCAAAGTCAAAGCCAAACTCCACCGCACCGCCGATGATCTTGTCCACGCACTCCGGGTCGTCGCCGTCCAGCCAAATGACCACGGTGTACTTGTCCACATCGCCCACGCGAAAGTTCTTGTGGCTAATGGTCGTCACCACGTCCTTGGACGCAAACGGCTCGGTGTTGGGCTCGGGGCTGCCGTCGGCCGTTGCCGCCGCATAGGTGGTGGGCTCGCCGTTGCGGTACACCCGCACGCGCGCCGCCTTCTCCACGCCCTTGCTGGCGCTGACCACCTTGAGCTTGGCGCTGTAGCCCAGATCGGTCTTGCCGGCGTTGCGGATATAGAAGGTGTACGCCACATAGTTCTTGCCGTTGTGGCTGCCGTCGATGTTATCCAGGTTGTCGGGCAGGTCGTCGGCAGCGATATTGGTGCCGTTGTCCACGGCGTCGGCCGCCAGGCGCGCGGTGGCGTTGTTAAAGTCGCCGTTGTCGGCAATGGCCACGCCGCGGCGGAACAGCTCCAGGCGGTTGAGGTTGATGGTGAAGTTACCCATGTTTTCCTGCATAAACGACAGGGCAAACAGCACGCCAAAGGCAAGCGCCAGCACCACGAGGGCTTTTTGTAGCTTGTCCATGCGCAGCAGCGCCGTGCCGATGCGCTCCATGCGGCGCTTGGGCATGTACATGGACACGACCGCGTCGGGGTCGATGTCGTCGAGGTCCTGGTCGGCCAGCGCCTGCTCCAGCTCCTCGATGCGCACCACGCCGCGCAAGTCGCGCTTGGGCTTGCGCTTGGGTTTGGGTTTGGGCTTGGACTTGGGCTTGCCGAAGCGCTTGCGGGAGGCGGGGGCTGGTCGGGCGCGGAGTCCTCGCCGGGCGCGTCCTCGGCGTTGGCGCCGGGAGCGTCCTGTAGCGCGTCCTCGGCTTGGTCCTCGGTCAAACCCTCGGCCAAATCCTCGGCAGCTTGATCTTTGTTGTCGTTACGCTTGAACAGAGCCATGGCGATCAGATCTTATATTTCGTGCGAATGTAGCCGACGTATTCTTTGACGAGCTCGCGCTCCATGTCGTCGGCGTAGCGGAACTGCAGGCCGCAGACGTTGCGGTACAGGCTGCCCTTGGGCGCGCGGCGCACCCAGCACACGATGCCCAGCTGCTCGGGCAGCTCGTGGCGCTCGCCCTGCAGGCGGATCGTGGGCATTTGCACGGCCAGGGCCTCGCCCACGTCGGGATAATCGTTGAGGTAGACGGCCAGGCCGCCGGCCGAGACGTCGATGGTCATGGCGTCCTCGGGCTCGGAGGCGGCCGCGTTGTCGCGCTGGTAGGTAAGGCGCATGGCGACCTTAAAACGCTCGTTGCGGCGCTTGACAAAGGTGCGCTGCTCGGCGACTTTGCGCATTTTCCAGTAGGTGCGGATGCCTTTTTTCTCGACTGCCTCGGGATAGCCGGCGAGCACGAACGTCTCCTCGCCCACTTTGTATTGCAGCAGCAGCTTTTGGTTTTCGTCCATGATGAGCGGCTTGCCGGCGAGCATGGGCGCGCTCATAAGGAAGTACGCGTCGTCCAGGTTCTCTTTGTACGTGGCGAGCATGTTGAAGTCGGTTTTTTGGCCCATGGGCACGTCGAATGCCACCTGAAGCTTGGTCCCCGGCGTTATCTGTTGCTCTGCCATGTTGTCTCCCCCAGTCGCGGGCGCCGATATCATCGTCGTGCGCGATGCACATTGGGCTATTGTACCTGCTTTGCCGCAGGTTTCGATGTGCAGCGCGTGAAATGGCGGGATGCAGGGCGCGGGTGAACGCGCAGCTGCTCCGCGCGCGGCATTAATCTGACAGCGATGCATGCCCCCGACAGTCCGTCTGTCTATCTCTCAGCCATCTCTCATTTATCTCTCAGCTTAGAGATGAGTGAGAGATGAGAGACAAAAATGCCGTTATCGGTTCAAGCAAATCACGTTCGCGCAGGTAAACTCATGTATACGGGAACTTTGACTCGATCCCTAGCCACCTTGCAGCATTGTTATCTCTCATATTTATCTCTCGTCTTTCAGCTATCTCTCGTGTTAGTGACGAATGAGAGATGAGAGATGCGTGAGTGATGGACGAGTGTGATTTTTTGGACGGTCGGAAAATCCCTCAAATAAAAAACGGGGCCGGCCTTACGCCGAGCCCCGTTTTCAAACGGTCAGTTAGTTATCCAACGCGCGAGCATAGCAGTCAACATTACGCCGCCGCGAACACTCCCAAGCCCGTTCCGATGATGCAGATTGCGAAGATGCCCAAGATGATCCAAATGGTCTTGACGCCCTTTTTATAGAGGGCAACGCAAGCGAACGTTGCCAGCAAGGGCAGCAGACCGGGGAAGATCGAATCGAACAGATCCTGCAGGACAATCTCCGAACCACCCACGTCAAAGGTCAAAGCCGTGGACAGCGAGACCTGTGCCGCAATCATGGCGCCGATAACGGTCATTCCGAGAACACCGGCAGCATGCGTCATGCGAGACATAAGGTTGCTCTCTTCGGACTGCTGCAAAAACTTGGTTCCCAAGTCGTAACCCAGATGGGCGGCGACGATACGCGTTGCAAAGTTAATCACGGAGTAGATAAGCGCGTACACGATGGGGCCGAGCGGGTTGCCCGTCGAAGCGATGCCAATACCAATGCCGGCGGCAACCACGCGGAACGTACCCCAGTAGAACGAATCGCCGATGCCGGAAAGCGGTCCCATAAGGCCGACCTTCATGGCGTTAATCGAGGACGTGTCGAAGTTCTTATCGGCAGCCGCCTGCTCTTCCATCGAAACCGTTAGGCCGGCTACAAACGGAAGCACATGAGGCGTGATGTTAAAGAACTCGGTATGGCGATCGAGCGCCGCATAGTAATCGTCGTCGTTGGGATAGATCTTTCGCAGGGGCTTCTGAATGGTGTACATGAAGCCCATTGCCATCATCTTGTCGTACGACTGCGAGCACTGGCTCGTAAACTGGCGAAGGAACATGCTCCGATACATATCGGGAGTCATAATCGCGTCCTTCTTGGCCTCTTTGAGGTCGGTGTTCTGGATAGCCATTAGAAGTCCTCCTCTTCATCTGCAGCAACCGTCTGCGGACCGGACGAGCCCTCGCGGAAGGCCAGGAGCAGCGCGACGCAAATGGCAGCTGCGGCGACGCCGACCACGTCCATCTTGAGGTAGATGACCATAATGAAGCCCAGGAACAGCCAGGGAAGGAGCTTGTTATCGCCCATGGTCCTGATAAGAAGAGCGAAGCCGATGCAGACCATGACGCCGGACGCAACGTTGAGGCCGTCCATCACAAACTGCGGAATCGCGCTGAGCGCATTGTTGATAAGGTCGGCACCAAAGAACAGCGAGCCAAACACCAGCAGTGCAGACGGAATGCCAATCGACAGCGGCACGATGGTCAGATGGTACAGATTCGCCTTGGCAAGATCGCGATTTGCCAGAGCGGTCTCAATCTTCTTGCAGGCAAAGGCACCCGGAACGGCGTAGCAGAAGTTGCGCCACACCTGAAGGAAGACGGAGACGGGAAGGGCGAGCGCGACGGCAGTTGCCGTGCCCGTACCCGTAATGACGGCAAACGCGCAGCCAAGCACGCCGGAGGCATAGACCTCGGGAGGAACCGCCGCGCCGACCATGATGGCGCCCATGAACATGGACTCCAAAGCAGCGCCGACGATAACGCCCTGCTGGACATCGCCAAGAATCAAGCCGACAAACAGGCTCGTAAACAGCGGACGACCAAGCATCGTAATGCCAAATAATTGCTCGTCCATGGACGCAATAAATGCGACCAGTGCAACTAGAAGATACTGGACAACCATTTCGATCAACCCCAGAAACAGGTCTGCAGGCGAGGCATTCTGCGCAGCTCGCCTGCAGACAACCGCAGCAATTTGAGAGGATTAGTAGTTCATCTGGTGATAGTAACGACGCGTGGTGAGCGGGTGGTTACGGACGTGCTCGAGATGGCAGCTCAGACGCTCGGTGATGGTGTAGGTGACCATCGGGGAAACGATCTTGCGGAACTCGGGGTCGCTGAACGGCAGCTCGACCTCGGCGGTGTCAAACTTGTTCACGCGGACGTTGACGCCCTTCTCGTCGGCGAGCATGTGAGTGAAGTTGTCCACGCGGTCCATGAGCTTACGGGTGTCATCCTCGCCGTAGAGCATGATGAGGCTCGTGCCTTCCTCGCACAGCTCGATGGTGCCGTGGAAGAACTCGGCGGCGTGGATGGACTTGGTCTTGATCCACTGCATCTCCTCGAGGATGCACATGGCGTAGTCGTAGGCCTCACCCCAGAGCATGCCGGAGCCAATCACCATGTGGTAATCGGTGTCCTTGAAGTCCTCGGCCATGGCGGCGCAGCGCTCGTCCTGAGCGTCCTTGGCCTTGATGAGGTACGGAGCGATGTTGCCGAACTCTTCCATGAAGGTGTCGTACTTGGGGAAGGCGCCGGCGTTCTTGAGGAAGCGGGCGACCAGCGTGATCTGGTAGGTGTAGATGGCCTCGCACAGAACGTCGTCCTCGGCGAAGCTGAAGAACTTGTAATCGGCGTACTCGGTGGCCGGGGTGTTGTCGTTGGAGACATACATCAGCGTGCGGGCGCCCTGCTCCTGGCAGAACTTGGCAGCCTCAATGATCTCGGGGGTGGTGCCGGTACGGGTGGAGAAGACGCAGACAGAATCCTTGTTGAAGGTCTTGGGCGGGCAGGTGAGGAACTCTGCGGCGATCTCGCAGTGGACATCGACGTCGGCCGTGGTGGTCTCGACCCAATACTTCATCGGGAGCGTGTGGGCCCAGGTGCCGCCGCAGCCGATGAAGAAGATGTTGGAATAACCCTGCTCGCAGACCTCGTCCACGGCAGCCTCAATCTGAGGACGGAGAGCGAGGGCATCGCTCACAACCTTCTCGTAACGAGGCTCATCGAAATTGAACATCCCTTACTCCTAACTCACTTGGATGAACCCTTCATTCATCCCATGACGTTATAATACTTTATATAACTAACTATGCAAGAACTATTTCAGATTTTTTTTGATTTTTCTTTAATAAAAAGCCCGCCGATCAAATGATCGACGGGCATAGGCATAGAGCATTGGTTCAATAAATGCCGAGCATCAACGTGTTTCCGGCTAGAAAACGTCCTTGGCAAACACCTTAGCGTCATTGGGGACCTGACGGATTTCGATGGCCACGCCATCGCCCAGGAGCTCTTGGATATGCTCGGCATCTTTCTCGGTCGCAAAGATCGCAGGGGTCGGATGAAGCGTGGTCTCAGGGGTCTTTCGGGTTCCGCCCAGATTGATCTCTTTGATGTCTTTGCAACCCTTAGCGAGACGATAGACATCTTCAATCGTCTCAGTGATGATAAACAGCGAATACTTGTCGGTAACGCCGCTGTTGAGCGCCTCGATAGCAGCGTCAACATCCTTGATGACGAGTTTAACGCCGTTGGGGCGGGCGAGCCTCAAGGCCGCCTTCCTCATGTCGTCTTTTGCCACAGCATCGCTGGCAAGCAAGATGCAATCTACATCCAAAGCGTGAGTCCAGGACATGGCAACTTGGCCGTGAATCAGTCGGTAATCAACTCTCGTAAGCTTAATCATCGTTATCATCTCCGCACGTGATAAAGGGAATGACAGGTGTGGCCCCTAGCTAGGGCTCGAACCAGAACTAACTAGAACTCTTCTTCCTCGGCGCCGGCAAGCATGTCCGCCGCCTCGCAAAGCTGAATAAACGAACGCGATCCCTCGACCGCGGCTTTGGCCTTGTCCGCATCCAGGGAGTCCATCTGTGTAACCATTTCCACCAGCAGCGGCAAGTTCATTCCAGCGATTAACGTAAACGATCCGTCGGTCTGCCTCTGAATGAATTCGTTGTTTACAGAGCCGCCAAAGATGTCAGTCACGACAAACCAAGAGTCGGCAGGGTCCCTCGTCTCCATCCATGCATCAATCAACGCCGCGACGTCCCTTGAATCGTCATCGACATAGGCGCACAGGCACTCGATTCGGTCGTTGGTGCCCATCAGAATCTCCAGAGAGCTTTTCATGCCTTGGGCGAGATAACCATGACTCGCTAGCAATATCTTATTCATAGTTCTCCAATACCAATAGGACGTACTATATTGTCATAACAAAGTATATTAGCAATCTACCCTACGTGGTGTGTCTATTTTCCAAATCCGCGAACGGTAACAATTGGTCGGTAAATCGACCAATCTATCGCTAATTTACAAATAGAACTTCAGTCGCTCGGTGCAGTACACCTGACGGGAGATGAAAAGCGGCTCGCCACTTGGGGCATAACGTCTATCGACAAACAGAAGCAGCGAAGAGTCCAGCTCCACGTTAAGGTATGCCGCCTCGAGCTCGCTCGCATAGCAGACCTCGAGCGTACGCGTGTTGGGACCCATCTTGATCCCCTGGCGATCGAGTACCGCCATCAGCGAATCATCGAGGGACTCATGCTCCAAAAAAGAAAGCGCAGCGGAATAGCTATTGGTTTCCAGCATCGTGGGCTTGCCATCCACAAGGCGCAGACGACGGCTACGCAATACCTTTTGGGTATCGTCTACGCCCAGGAACTTCGCGTCTCGCAGACTTGGGAAGTCCCAGCCCATTTCGAGAACCCTGGTAGACGCCTGTTTGCCCGCAAGCTGGCACGAATGGGTAAAGCTCTCACGGTCGTCCGCGGCATACATCTGCGTGTCCGACGAAACGAACGTGCCCTTGCCGCGGGCCCTCTCAACAAGCCCAGCATCTTCCATTTCTTTAATTGCGGAGCGAACCGTTATTCGGCTCACGCCAAATTGCTCGATAAGCTCCGCCTCGGTCGGAAGCTTATCTCCCGGGCGGTACGTGCCGTTGGCGATTGAATCAGAAAGCGCACGAACAATCTGTTTGTACAGGGGGATAACGCTATTTGCCTCAACCATATCAACCATACCTTTACAAGGAATCAGCAGCCTATAGATAAATGACTTATATTGTATTAGAACTTTTTAGCACTCCACGCCATTTCCTATAATGTTTTAGCAAACGAGGGGTTATTTTGCGTAAGCGGTGTAGAGTCCATCCATTTCCGCATACAGCTTCAATCTGATGGCGGTATATGCATCCGATAAGCCGATTGATTTTTATCTTATACCTGTCTCACATTCATCCCTCGTCGTAGAGATGAATGTGAGGTGAGAGATACGTACTTGACGCGCGAGCGTGGATATTTGGACGGTTTTTGGGCTTTTGGCGGCCGATTTCGTCCGAAAATCCACGCTCGTGCGGCAGACGTCCGAATTTCCACGCTCGTGTGCCAGAAAATCCACGCTCATCCGGCAGATTGGTCGAAGGCCCCATATGGGTATACTCTCGGAGATTCGACTCGATTCGCCCCCGTTGGGGCGTCAAAGGAGACTGCATATGTCCACTACCTCAACCGACCCGCGCGCCGCTGCCGCCGCGCTGCTGGTGTCCGGAACCACCTGCCACGGCTTTACCGTCGAACGCCGCGAGACCGTGCCCGAGCTCGACGCAGACGCTTACGTGCTGCGCCACACCGCCTCGGGCGCTCGCCTGCTGCACCTAGCGTGCGACGACGAAAACAAGGCCTTTGCCATTGGCTTTAAGACGCCGCCGGCCGATTCCACCGGCGTGTTCCATATTCTTGAGCACTCGGTGCTGTGCGGATCGGCCAAGTTCCCCGTCAAGGAGCCGTTCGTGGACCTGATCAAGAGCTCCATGCAGACGTTCCTCAACGCCATGACCTACCCCGACAAGACTATCTACCCCGTTGCCACCACCAACGAGCAGGACCTGTACAACCTGATGGACGTGTACCTGGACGCGGTGTTCAACCCGGCCATCTATACCAAGCCCACCATTTTTGAGCAGGAGGGCTGGCACTACGAGCTGGACCTGCCGGAGGGCGCTGGCGGCGACGGCAGCGCCGCCAGCCTGCGCGAGGGCACGCTGCGCTATAACGGTGTAGTGTTCAACGAGATGAAGGGCGCGCTGTCCGACCCCATGAGCGTGCTGGACGACGCCGTCAACGCCGCGCTCTATCCCGACACCGCCTATGCGCACGAGAGCGGCGGCGACCCACGCGCGATTCCCGCGCTCACCTACGAGCAGTTCCTGGATACGCACGCGCGCCACTACAATCCTTCCAACTCTTATATAACGCTCTACGGCGACCTAGATGTGGACCGCGCGCTGGCGTTTTTGGACGAGCGTTATCTGTCGCAGCCGAGCGCTGCGAGCCGCCGCATGGACGCTGCCGTTGCCGCCGGCGAGGACCCGTCCGCGCTGGCACCCAATCCGCTGGGCGTGCAGACGCCCGTGACCTGCGAGTACAAGCGCGTCGAGATGGCCACCACGCCCGAGAACGCCCTGGTGGGCCTGGGCCTTGTGCTGGGTAGCGCGCTCGACCGCAAGCGCACGATCGCAGCGGACATCCTGTTCGAGGCGCTGCTTGGCTCCAACGAGGCGCCTGTTAAGAAGGCCATTCTGGCCGCCGGCCTGGGCGGCAACGTGGTGAGCTACACCGCGGCCGAGTGCCTGCAGCCCTACGAGCTCATCATGCTGCAAAACGCGCAGCCCGGTGTGGCACGCGAGCTGCGCCGCGTGTTCCAGGACGCCTGCCGCGACCTGTGTGAGCACGGCGTTCCGCGCGAGCGCCTGGAAGCTATCATCAGCAGCAACGAATACGACCTGCGCCAGCGCGACTACGGCATCGCCGATGGCGTGGCCATTGCGTGCGACGCGCTGAGCACCTGGCTCTACGATGACGACGCCGCGACGCTGGCGCTCAAGTATGGCCCGGTGTACGAGGAGCTGCGCGGCGAGCTGGACGGCAGCTACTTTGAGGACCTGCTGCGCGAGCTGGTGCTGGAGAACAACCACATGGCGCTGGTCGAGCTGGTGCCGGTGGACGCCGGTGCCGGATCGGAAGGCGCCGAGGCGGCAGAGCTTGCCGCCAAGCGCGACGCCATGACCGATGCCGAGCTTGCCGATGTGGTCGAGCGCACAGCCGCGCTGCGTGCCGCGCAGGAGGCAGAGGACACGCCCGAGGACAAGGCCACGCTGCCGCGCCTGCGTGTATCCGACATTGGCGAGGCACGCCCCGAGCCGCCGCTCGTTGTGGACACGACCACGCCCATCCCCTGTCTGTGCCACGGCATCCCCACCAACCGTCTGGCCTACGCCATGCAGTATTTCGACCTAAGCTGCGTCGCGTTTGAGGACTTGCCCTATGTGACGCTGCTCTGCCGCCTGCTCAAGCAGCTGCCCACGCGCGAGCATTCGGCCGAGGAACTCGACAACCTTATCGCCGGCAAGCTGGGCTTTTTGAGCTTTACGACCGAGGTCATGACGCAGCCCGACGTGGACGGCGCGCGCCCCTACCTGCTGGTGAGCGCCGGCGCCCTGTCCGAGAAGATCGACGCGCTGGCGAGCCTGCCGCGCGAGGTGTGGTCGCAGAGCCTGTTGCTCGAGGCCGACGCCGACCGCGTGCGCGACGTACTCACGCAGATTCGCATTGGGCTTGAGCAGGGCTTTATCAACAATGGACATTCGGCGGCGTTGGGCCGCGCGATGAGCTACAGCTCGCCTTCGGCCGTGGTACGCGAGCAGCTTTCGGGCGTGGACTTCTACCTGTTCCTGCGCGATCTGCTCGAGCACTTTGACGAGCGACTGGACAATCTGCGCGCCAAGCTTGCCGAGCTGGCAGACCGCATCTTTGTGGCCGACGGCTGCCTGGCGAGCTTTACCGGCAGCGATGAGGACTTTGACGCGTACTGGGATGCCGCGGGCGACCTGGGGCTTGGCGCAGGCGACGGCGCCGATGCCGGCCGCAACGTGCTCGTGGTGCCGACGCCGCGCGACCGTCACGAGGCTTTCGTCATCCCCAGCGACATTTGCTTTGCGGCAAGCGCGTGCGACCCGCGTCGCTTGGGGCTCGGCGTGACGGGCGCCTGGGCGGTTGCCGCCAACGCGCTCTCCTACGACTACCTGTGGAACGAGATCCGTGTGAAGGGCGGCGCATACGGTTGCGGATTCCGCGCGGCCGGCGAGCGCCAGGCGGCGTTCTACACCTACCGCGACCCGGCAATCGACCCCTCGATTGAGCGCGTGGAACGCGCAGGCGCATGGCTCGGCAGCTTTGAGCCCGACGAGGCCGCCTTTGAGGGCTTTATCGTGAGCTGTGTGAGCGGCATGGACGCGCCGGTGAAGCCCTACGCGCTCACCAAGCGCCGCAACACGACCTACCTGGCCGGGCTCGATCCGCACGCCCGCGAGGAGCGCCGCGCCCAGATGCTCGCCGCCACGCCCGGTGAGCTGCGCTCGCTCGGCGCCGACGTGACGCGCATCGCAGCTGAGTCGCCGACCTGCGTCTTTGGCGGCCGAGACGTCATCGCCAAGAGCAACGCCAACTTCAACATAGTCGACCTGATGGGCTAACCACAGCAAGCAAAACCACTACAAAGGGGACAGGCCCCTTTGTAGTGGTTCGAACACTTGTTCTATACGTACACATGTTCTATAGTATGGGTGATTGCATCGGATCAAAATTGCAACTAGAATATAGTTGCAGAATGTGAGGCGGGATGACTCGAGCCGATAAACTCATCGCCCAACTGTTTAGCTGCCCTTCGACGTATCGGTATGCCGATTTTTTAAAAGTCATGGCCTCATATGGCTTTGAAATGGACAGCAAAGGCAAGACATCCGGATCGCGCATTCGCTTCTACAGGCCCTCAGATGGCAGGATGTTCGTGATGCACGCGCCTCATCCATCTGACGAATTGACAGCGGGGACAATTCGAAACATCGTTCGATTTCTGCAGGATGTCGGAGGCAGTCATGAGTAACGTTTTGGCATACAAGGGCTATTTCGCCCCAGTCGAGTTCGATGCCGAGCAGCATGTACTAACAGGTATGGTCGCCGGCATTAGGGACGCAATTGTATTTGAAGGCTCCAAGGCTGAAGAAGTGGAGCAATGCTTCCACGACGCCGTCGACGATTACCTTGAGTTTTGTGCCGAAAAGGGCAAGGAACCAGAGCGGGCTTTTAAGGGCTCGTTCAATGTGAGAACAGGCTCCGAGCTTCACAAGCAGGCAGCACTGGCGGCGGCAAAGAAGGGCGAGTCACTCAATAAGTTTGTGACCGAAGCAATCGCCGCGGCGTTATAGCGTTAACGCATGGGCCAAAACCACCACAAAGGGGACAGGCACCTTTGTGGTGGTTTCGACATTTGCCCAGATAAAACCTGCCAAAATAAACCTGTCCCTTTTTGGTAGGTTTGGGAGAGGAAGCCGGGATGGACAAGGCTGAGTTGCGGCGGGCGGTGATTGCTCGGCGCGATGCTCTTGATTTGGACTTGCGGGCGGCGAAGTCTGCTGATATCTGTGCGCGGCTGGTTGAGCTGCTGGGCCGCTTGGATGCCGCGGCGCCGCACACCGTTGCCGTCTATGCCGCGATGGGTTCCGAAGTCGACTCAGCCGCGTTTGCCGCAGCTGCCTCCAAACGTGGCTGGCGCGTGGCCTATCCGTGCATGCTCTCGGCAACAGACGCCGCAGCTTGTGGCCAGCGCATGTGTATGCGGGCAGTTGCTGCCGGCGACGCGGACGCGGCTACGTTTATCGCCCACCCCACGCGGGCCTTTGCGGCCACGGACATCGACAGCAGCCGCTTCCCTATCGTGCCTGCCGAAGCTCTCGACATGATCGTCGTGCCGCTCGTAGCATTCGACCGCACCGGCACGCGCCTAGGCTACGGCGGCGGCTGCTATGACCGCTACCTGCCCATGCTCTCGCCCGCATGCCAAATCATCGGCATCGCCTTTGACGAGCAGCGTGTCGACCACGTTCCCACCGATGCCCACGACCTGTCGCTGCCCAACATCATCAGCGCCTAATCGCCGCCACATCAGCCACGGCTACAGCAGCACCATCGCAGTCTAGTGCTCCTCGCCGGCGCGGGCCAGGTCGTAGGGCGTGGTCTGGTAGACGTAGTAGTTGAGCCAGTTGGTGTAGAACAGCTGAGCCTGGCTGCGCCAGACGTTACGCGGCTCGGCGGTGGGGTCGTCGCCCGGGAAGTAATGCGCTGGAACCCCTGGATTAAGCCCGCGCTTCACGTCGCGCTCGTACTCCAGGCGCAACGTGTCGGTATCGTACTCGGGGTGGCCAAAGACAAAGAAGCGACGGCTGTCGGTCGACTTGACGATGTACAGGCCCACCTCGTCGGACACGGCCACGACCTCAAGCTGCGGCTCGGCCTCCACGTCCTCGCGGCGCACATCGGTGTTGCGTGAATGCACGGCATAGAAACGGTCGTCGAAGCCGCGGACCAGCGGGCTTTGCGGCTTCACTAGATAATGCTCGAACACGCCGCTCGCCTTTGCCGGCAGGTCGTACTTCTGGATACCGTAATGATGGTAGAGCCCCGCCTGCGCGCCCCAACAAATGTGCAGCGTAGAGTGCACGTGTGTGGTGGACCAATCCATGATCTGGCAGAGCTCGGGCCAGTAGTCGACCTCCTCGAACGGCATCTGCTCCACCGGCGCGCCCGTGATGATCAGGCCGTCGTAGTGGATGTCGCGGATGTCGTCGAACGTGCGGTAAAACGTCTCCAGGTGGCCGGCGCTCACGTGGGTTGCCTCGTGCGTTTTGGTGCGCAGCAGGTCCACCTCCACCTGCAGCGGCGTGTTGGAGAGCTTGCGCATGATCTGCGTCTCGGTGGCGATCTTGGTGGGCATGAGGTTGAGGATGAGCACGCGCAGCGGACGGATGTCCTGGTGCAGCGCGCGGTACTCGGTCATGACAAAGATGTTCTCGCTCTCGAGCTGCGCGGCGGCAGGGAGGGCGTCGGGAATGCGAATGGGCATGGATGCTCCTTACGAGTCAGTTGTAGCTATGGTACAACGAGCGGCCCCATCCGCGCGAGCACATCGCTCAGCGATGCCGTCAGCGGCCCGAATCACTCCAAAAATAGAGATTAAGGCATGTCCCAAAAATCTACGGCGCTTTAGCCTAGCAAAGTGGCAGCAGGACGCTACAATGGTTCGACGCGAAAAACTCGGCCGAAAGGATACATATATGTACCAGACGCGTAAGATCGGTGTGGTCGGCCAGGGCCACGTAGGAGCACATGTCGCCAACAGCCTGCTTATGCAGGGCATTGCCGATGAGCTGTACCTGTGCGATATCAACGAGGCCAAGGTGACGTCCGAGGTCCAGGACCTGCGCGACTCCCTTTCGTTTGTCCCGTATAACACCAAAATCGTCAACTGCTACGACCACTACGAGGAGCTAGCTTGCTGCGACGTCATCGTCAACGCCGCCGGCAAGGTCGCGCTGGCCGCTGGCAACCGCGACGGTGAGTTGTTCTTTACCACCGACGCCGCCCGCACCTTTGCCAAGCGCATCGTCGACGCCGGCTTCGACGGCATCTTTGTGAGCATCTCCAACCCCTGCGACGTCGTGTGCACCGAGCTGTGGCACCTGACCGGCTACGATCCCAAGAAGATCATCGGCTCGGGCTGCGGTCTGGATTCCGCCCGCCTGCGCACCGAGATCTCCAAGAAGGTCGGCGTGAGCCCCAAGTCCATCGACGCCTACATGATCGGCGAGCACGGCTTTAGCCAGCTGGCCGCCTTTAAGGCCGCGACCATCGCCGGCAAGAGCCTCAACGAGCTTCAGGCCGAGAACCCCGACAAGTACACTTTTGACCACATGGAGGTCGAGGAGCTCGCGCGCAAGGGCGGCTATGTGACCTACCAGGGCAAGCAGTGCACCGAGTACGCCGTCGCCAACTCCGCCGCGCGCGTCTGCGCCGCCGTGCTACACAACGAGCACGCCGTGCTTTCCGCCTCCACGCTCATGACCGGCCAGTATGGTGAGGAGGGCATCTTCACATCCCTGCCGTGCGTGATCGGCGCCGAGGGCGTCGAGGAGGTCTACACGCTCGACCTGTCCGAGTACGAGCTCGAGGGCTTCCACAAGAGCTGCCAGCACATCCGCGACAACATCGCCCAGCTCGACTGGTGGGATGCCGAGGCCTACGACGCAAAGTAGGCCGTAGGCTGCCGCAACCTTGCGAATCTAAACGCGATACTAAGCGGGCCGCGCCGGAAATCCCCGGTGCGGCCCGCTTTTTTGACTCACGCAGTGCCCTTGCGAATCGAAGGTGAATACTTTTCCGCGAAGTGAACGAGCAAAAACGAGCCCCCGAAGCATCGACACTTTTAAGACGCCGTTTCCTGCGGTTTCGCCGAGTTTTTCCTGCGGTTTTGGCACCAAAAAGTGTGGATGCTTCGGGGGTCCAAAATAGGTCGTTCACTTCGCGGAAAAGTATTCACCTTCGTTTTCGCGTTGACACGAATCCGGCCGCCACAACGCAAAAAGGGGCCCGCGCGCAGCGCAGACCCCGTCAAAAAAGATAATTCCCGGTACTTAGTACTGCTCGATGCCCATGTAGCGGCGGAACTCGGGGCTGTGGTCGAACACCTTGCCGCGGGCGGCACGCAGCTCGCAGCTCATCGCGTAGAAGAAGATCGGCTCTAGGAACGAACGCACGCTGGCAGGTACCTCGCCCACGCCGTACTCGAGCGCATCGAGCACCATAATCGTGTCGGTGTGCGTGTTGAGGAACGCAAGGGCGCGCTCCTCCATGGGGCGGCACTCACCCGATCCGAGCTGCACAAAGTAGAACACGCCGGGCTCGGTGGCCTCGAACGGGCCGTGGAAGTACTCGCCGGAGTGGATGTAGCAGCAGTGCTGCCATTGCATCTCCATGAGCGAGCAGATGGCCATGGCGTAGGTCTGGCTAAAGTTGGGGCCGGACCCCAGGATATAGAAGAACTTGTGCTGCTGGCAGAGCTCGGCAAAGCGGGCGCCCAGCTCGGCGTTGACCTTCTCGCGGGCGGCGGGCAGCAGCGCGTCCATCTGCTTAAGGCCCTCGTACATGTCGGCGAGCGCCTCGTAGCCTTCCTGCTGGTCGAGCAGCTCGGCGGCGATCAGGGCGCCGATGCCCTGCGGCACCTCGGCCTGCGACACGCCCTCGCCCCAGGGGTAGACCCAGGTAGTCCACTTGCCGTTATCGATCTTGGAGCCCTCGCAGTCGGTGAGGGCGACGACCTCGGCGCCGGCGGCCAGTGCCATCTCGCAGCCGTCGACGACCTCCTGCGTGCTGCCGCTGTGGCTGCAGGCAATAACGAGCGACTTCGGCCCTAGGCTCTTGGGGGCCATCAGGCAAAACTCGCGCGCCGTGTAGACCGTCGAGGTAAACGTGGTGGCCTCGCGCTTGAGCAGCTCGTTGGCCGGCATCAGGTCGATCATCGAACCGCCGCAGGCGATCCAAAAGACGTTCTCAATCTTGCCCTTGCGCTCGATAATTTCCTGAATCAGATCATGTGCGTTCATCCTGATGTTCCTCCTTGTGGGGCGGCTTTGAACGGCGACAGCCCGTACCTGCGGTCGTTCTATGTTGTTCTATTTATAGCACGTGTAACAACGCCCGTGAAGGCATCTCAGCAAATTTGTTCTATGTTGTTCTATCTGTGGACGTTAGATGTCGAAGACGTAGCGCGAGCCCACTATCTTCTGGCGCCCGAGCAGCAAGGGCTGCTCGTCCGCATCGGTAAAGTACGCCTCCATATAGAAGAGCGGCTCGCCGACCGGCACCTCCAGCAGCGGGGCCGCCTGAGCATCGGCAAGCGCAATCTCCACGGTGCAGGGGTCGGACTTGAGCGGCGCGCGGCCCGAGTGCTCGGCAACGAGCGCAAAGATTGAGTTATCGGTGAGGTCCTTATCGGCCAGCGTCTGCAAGTAGGGATGGTCGGCGAGCACAAAGGCGTTGTTCTCAAGCATGACGGGGATGCCGTCGGCCGTGCGCACGCGCTCGACCACGATAAGCTCGCAGCCGGGCTCCACGCCAAAGAACGCCGCATCCTCGTGCGTCGCCGCGACCACCGTGCGCGATACCAGGCGCGCTCCGGGCACCATGTCGTTGGCAGCACAACCCTCAGTAAAGCTCTGGACGTCGCCCTTCTGGCGAATCTTGCGCTTGAGCTTGGGAGCGCATACAAAGGTGCCCCTCCCCTGCTGGCGGTTGAGGTAGCCCGCGCGCGACAGCTCCTCGATGGCACGGCGTACGGTGATGCGCCCCACGCCGTAGGACTTCGCGAGCTCCATCTCGGAAGGAATGCGCGAGCCGGCCGCGTACACGCCGCGCGCGATCTCGCCCTTCAGGTCGTCCATGACCTGCTGGTACAGCGGCACGGCGGATACGCCAGCGCGGTCGGTTTTATCGTCGGTTGCCATCGTTACGCTCCATCCCGCGCATGCTCGGACTCAAACTCTTCAATCGCCGCCATAAACTGCTCGCCAAAGGCGTCGGCCTTTTTCTCGCCGATGCCGTTGACCTGGATAAGCTCGTCGCGCGTCTGCGGGCGCAGGCGGCACAGGCCGCGCAGGGCCTTGTCGGAAAAGACCATGTACGGCGCCATCTCGAGCTCGGTCGAGATTTCCTTGCGCAGGGCGCGCAGGCGCTCGAACAGCTCGGCATCGTCGCCAACGCGCGGGCGCTGATCCAGCTCGGCCTCCTCGCGCAGCAGATCCACCGCACGGCGGGCGCGTGCCGAGGCCTTGCGCTTGGACGCGCGGCGCTTAACGGTAAAGGCAAACGCCTCGTCCTCGACCTCGCCGGCACGCGGTCCCAGACCCACGACCGGGTATTGCCCCTGCGAGGTGGCCAAATAACCGCGGCCGCACAGCTGGCCGATGATGTCCTTGATGCGCCCGACCGATTCGCTCGACAGCTCACCGTAGCCGCGGTCCTCGTCCAGATGCATCTGGCGAATGCGCTCGGTGTTGCCGCCGTGAAGCACATCGGCAATGAGCGACTTGCCAAAGCGCATGGGTCGCGTGGCCACATAGCGCACGGCAGCGCGGGCCATATCGGTGACGTCCTCGACCTCGAACTGCGTGAGGCAGTTGCTGCAGTTGCCGCAGCCCTCGGCTTCGTCCGTGGCGGTGCCGCCCGCGGCGGCTGTCGCATGCTCGGCCGCGGCCTCGTCGCCAAAGTAGCGCAGCATGTATTCGCGCAGGCAGCCGGTGGTGTTGCAGTAGCCTTCCATCTGGCTGAGCAGGCGGTAACGGTTCTGGAGCGCCCACGCGCGCTGCTCGTCGTCGAGCGCCTCGTCGGCAGCATCACCGCGGTCGATCAAAAAGCGGCGCATACGGAAATCGTTGCCGTTCCACAGCAGGTGGCAGCTTGCCGGATCGCCATCGCGGCCGGCGCGGCCCGCCTCCTGGTAGTAGGCCTCGATGCTCTCGGGCACGTTGTTGTGAATCACGTAGCGCACGTTGGGCTTGTCGATGCCCATGCCAAAGGCGTTGGTGGCAACCATCACCTGGATATCGTCGTCGATAAAGGCGCGCTGGCTTTGGCGGCGGGCGTCATTGCCCATGCCGGCATGGTAGCGGCCAACGCGAATGCCGCTGGGGCCCAGCGCTTCGGCAAGATCGCCTGCCAGCGCATCGACCGTCTTGCGGGTCGAGCAATACACGATGCCGCTCTCGCTCGAATGCGCGATCACATAGTCGCGCACCCACGTGGTCTTAGCCTTGTCGCCCATCTCCTCACAGCCAAAGTAGAGGTTCTTGCGATCGAAGCCCGTCACCACGGTCGCGGGATTTTGCAGGCCGAGCATCTGCTGAATGTCCGCACGCACGCGCTCGGTCGCCGTGGCGGTAAAGGCCGCCACGATGGGTCGCTGCGGCAGGGAATCGATGAACTCGCGAATCTGCAGATAGGCGGGGCGGAAATCCTGGCCCCACTGGCTCACGCAGTGGGCCTCGTCAATGGCCACGAGCGGCACGCCGATGCCGCCTTCGGCCGCAGCTTCCTGCGCAAAGGCCAAAAAGCGCGGCTCGAGCAGGCGCTCGGGCGCCACGTACATAAGCTGGTAGCGGCCCTCGCGTGCCCGCTTGAGCACGGTGTTTTGCTGGGCCGGAGTAAGGCTGGAGTTGAGATAGCTGGGTCGCGCGCCCGCCGCGAGCAACGCACGGGTCTGGTCCTCCATAAGGGAGAGCAACGGACTCACCACAAAGGTGATGCCGGGCAGCATGAGCGCGGGCACCTGGTAGCAAATGGACTTGCCGGCACCTGTGGGCATAACGCCGAGTGCATCGCGGCCGGCAAGGATCGCATCGACCATGCGGTCCTGCCCCGGGCGAAACGAGGTGTAGCCAAAATAGGCGCCGAGCGTGTCGAGCGCCATCTGCTGCATGCTTTCGGTCATGGTTTCCTAACGTCCAAGTCATCTGCCGCCGATTATACGCCGCCACGCGGACCGGTGCCGCACGGCTACCGGCCACGGGCGATGCAATCCGAAGGGAACGAGCGTGGATTTTTGGACACTTTCCGGATGAGCGTGGATAATCTCCCACTTTGGGCCCGTCACCAAGCCAAAAACGGGAGATTATCCACGCTCGTTTTATAGGTAGTCATTTAAGTCTGTCCCCAATGACCACAATGGCTACCCCGATGTTTTGGCAATGTCAGCGAAAGCCCGCCAGAGCGAGCAAGGTGCCTTGAAACGAGGCGGCATTGACCT